>JAFQFP010000010.1 GCA_017398625.1 Oscillospiraceae bacterium | reverse complement strand
TTCCAATTCAAGAACATATAAATTAATCAAAATGCTGGGGAAATTGAAACTTTTCTTGTTGTTTTTAACGGGCGATCCATGATCGCCCCTACGAATTTGATTGAAACATTGATGAAAAATAATACTTTTTTGACACTCTGAGATGCCCCGCCGAAGCGGGGCATCTGTTGCTTTTGTATTATCCGAAGTATTCGTTGCAGCTGGTGGCGAACTCCATCAGCTCGATGAACAGGTCGTCGGTGGCGCTGGCTTGCGCGCGGACGCAGTACCATGCGATAGAGTCGGTCAGCGAGGTGACCTCATTGCCCTCGGCATCCACGATCTGCACGGTCACAGGCACATTCACATCCGCAGCCGTCAGCGCGCTGACGGTGACGGTGATCATGCTGCCTCTGTCGGCAAACTCGCTGCCGGGGATGGTGAAGCTATTCTCCACACCCTTGTAGTTGGTGTAGCTGACCTTGGCGGACATGGTGCTGTCCACCACAGAGCCGTCGAAGAAGAAATTGTGCTGGATGTTGGTGTTCAGATACAATGTCGTACCCATAGCACCGGCAGTACCGGAGGCCTTGCCTGTTACCGTGCTCATATCGAATCTTTCGGAGGCATAGGCTGCCTGCCCGGCGGTGAGTCTGGTGTTGGCAAGATCATCGGTGTTGTAGCCGAAGTTACCCTGTGCAGCAGCGCCGTAGTTGAGAAGGTCTGCCATCATGGTGAAGGAATCAGCGTTTGCCTCGCTCTTGTACACCAGCACGGCAGCATCGGCAACAGTGGTCACAAACTCCTTGCTGACCGCGTTGCCCTCTGCGTCGTAGATAACAACAGAGATCTCATCGGTCATTTCCTTTGCGGCGATGCCGTTGAAGCCCACACGGTACATGGTAGAGCCGTAAGCTTCCCACTCGGCAGCGGGAACGGTCTTGATGACCTCTCTGCCGTCGGCATAGGACTTGGTGATCTCCATGGTGTAGCCTGCGTCGTAGTTTTCAGCCATCAGGTACAGGTACAGGGTGATGTCGTTGCTCAGCGCCAGATTCACACCGGCCATGCTGAAGGGCTCGCTTTGCTCAGCCAGCTTCTCGGCGGTTTCGGCGATGGTGTCGAACATGGTCTGACCCACGCCCTCCCAGTAGGGGGCTCTTTCGGCGTAGTCGGAGTTGATATCGTAGGCAGTGAGTACACTGCTGCCGTTGACGGTGAACACCGTCTGCTCGCCGGTGGTCTCGCCCAGAACCTGAGCGGGAGCCTGAACGGCATAGGAGATATCCAGCCCCATATTCTGCAGGGCATCGGCGATCAGCGCGGCTTCGATGAGGCCGCCCAGCTTGTTGCAGTGGGTCTTGTCGCCGGTGTGCATGAGCTGGGTGCCGTATTCGCTGCTGCCGCAGGCGGCATAGGCGTCCTCAAACAGCTCCTTGGTCAGCGTAAAGCCGTCGATGAGCAGCACATCCTGCTCCTCGGCAAGCTGCTCCACCGCCTTGACATAGGCATTGTTGGAGCTGACATAGGTGCCGGTGGTGGTGTCTGTGGAATCGTGGTGTGCCTTGATGGTGCCGTCGGAATTGTAGTACATTCTGGCGACGGGGGTCACCAGCACGGGGATGGCACCGGCATCCTTGGCGGCGTTGATGTACTGCAGCAGATACCACTTGAATGTGCCGCCGCAATCGTAGGTGTAGCAGGTGCTGCCGTAGCCCTTGCCATCCAGCTCGGTGGGGGTAGTGACCTTCACACCGGCGGTGGTGGGATAAATGCCGTTCGCGTCGGGCTCGCCCAGCGGTACATAGCGGTCAGCCAGATAGCCGGCGCCGTTGGCGCAGTCGTTGTGGCCGAACTGGATCAGCACATAGTCGCCCTCGCCGAACTTGGCAGCCGCCAGCTCCAGAGAGCCCTCGTTGATGAAGTTACGGGAGCTTCTGCCGCCGTTGGCGTAGTTGACCACGGTGACCTTCTCCTCATTGAAGAATTGCTGCAGGAATTCGCCCCAAGAGCCTTCGTTCCGGGCGCTGCCGCCGTTCCACATACCCGCGGCGGAGTAATCCTTCACGGTGGAGTCACCGATGAGGAACACATTCACGCCGTCGCCAAGGATCACATCTCCCGCGGAAGCGGAGGGATCCTCGAAGCCATCCCGGACGGCTTCCTCCAGCGTGTAGAGGGCGGCTTCGCCGGTGGTGCCGCTGAGGGTGGTGGGAGTCACCACCACCCGGATCCGGCAGCCGATATCCTCGGCAGCGATCCGGTAGGTCTTATCCACGGTGGCGTAGGCGGTCTTGATGAGCGTTTCCGCGCCGTCGGTGCCGATCCGGTACCACCGGATGCAGGAGGCATCGTTGGCATCGTTGGCAGCACCCAGAGAGTAGCCAACGGTAAGGGTGTGACCGGGATAGGGGGTGTTGATGTCGCCGTTGTCGGTGAGGAAGGGAGCGGTGGTGAAGGAAACGGTCTCCTCCTCGGCGGTGTAGAACACAGGCACCCAGCTTCCGTAGAGGCTTTCCATGCTCCACGCGGCGGCGGTGGCAGCGTCTGCCACATTGCCCCGGCGGGAGGCGGTGCTTACCGGCTCACCGGCGAAATCGGTGGTATTGTATTCGTAGAAGTTGGCATCCTCAGGCTCGGCGTTCATGCTGTGCCAGCCTGCGGCGGTGATGAGGTCAGCGCTTTCCAGCTTGGTATTGTCAAACCAGACGGTGGCATCCGCGCCCCAAGGTCTGCCGAAATAGCCGGGCGTGACCGTCAGCTCATCGCCGGCGGTGACGGCGCAGTTTCTGAACCAGTAGACATTGCCGCCGGTGGGCTTTGCGGCGGTGATGTAGCCGCCGGTGCTGCCGGAGCTGTAGCCCTTCCAGCGCAGCTCACAGCCATCGAAGATCACGGAAGCATCGCCGAAGATGTAGTCCGTCTGACCCTCAATGAGGCAGTTCTTAAAGTAAACATTGTAGTCGGCGTTGCCGGTGAACAGGGTATCCTGGCTGCCGAGGAAGGTGCAGTCCTTAAATTCTGCCTTGTCCGCCTTGATCACGATGGCAGCGGCGCGCTCGGTAGCGGCCTTGCTCTGCACATCCACGCCGTACTTTCTCACCACACGGATGCTTTCATCCATGGTCAGCTCCACGCCGTCAGCCAATTCTTCATCGGTGATGTAGCGGTTGAAGGAGTTTTCGAAGGTGATGCCCTCGGCACGGAAGGCGGTGGCGGAGGGCTTGATGAATACGGCTGCGCCCCAATCCGCAGGACCCTTCTTCTCGTACTTGTCGTAGGCGTTCTGGGGGTTGTAGTAGCCGGAGGAATCGATGCTGTAGTACTGATAGCCGATGCCGTAGTACCAAGTCAGCAGCACCTGGCCGTCCTCATCGTTGACGAAGCTGATGTAGGGGGTAGCCACCACGATCTGCTCCCGGTAGGTGCCGGGGGCGATATGTACGGTGATCCGCTGGCTCTCGCCGGTGGGTGCCATAGCGGCACAGGCTGCCACCGCCTCGCTTACGGTGGCGTAGTTATCCGCCTTGTCCGGATATCCGACATAAATATCGGACTTCCACTCCAGCGCGGGCGCACCGGAGGTGGAGACGAACATCAGATCCTTCTGAATGTCGCCGCCGCTGACCACCACATGGGTGATGGTGCTGTAGCCGTCGATAACGGCCTGTGCCTGATAGGCGCCGTCCCGGAGGCTGATGCTGTAGCCCCCGGCGGTGACGGTGGCGGGATAGGTGTAGCCGTCCTCTTGGTTGACGAAGCTGAGGGAGGTGGGCACGGCCCCTTCCTCCAGCCCGATAAAGCCGCCGGTGACGGCATACATAGCCTTCAGGCCCACAGTGATATCGGCGGTGTAGTCGGTATTCTGCTTAACGGTCAGCTCGCCGGTCAGCTCATAGTCGTTAACACCGGAAAGCTGGATCGTGTAGAGCACATCGGGCTCCAGAGTGGCGGAGAAGCTGAGATCGGGATTTACGGTCAGCACCGCGCTCAGCAGGTTAGAATCCGCGGGGGGTGTCAGCGTGACGGTCAGAGCGGACAGATCGTAGCCCTCGGCGAAGCCGGTGATCTGACCGGAATAGGTGTAGGTGCTCTTGGGCTCGATGACCAGCTCCACACCGCTCTTTCCGGTGAGGGCTTCGGCATCGGTGGTGGTAACGGTGACGCTGTCGGCGGTAAAGCCGTAGCCCACCACATCGGTCAGAACAGCGGTGTAGCTGTAGCCCGGTGCAAGGGTGGCGGTGAAGCCGCTGCCGTCAATGACGGCCTCGGTGATCTGGCCGGTGGTGTTGTTGACGAATTGCAGGCCGTGACCGGTGCCGTTGTAGGCATTGTCACCTGCCGCCGCGGAAAGGGTACCGCTGACGGCAACGCCGGGCACTCTCACCACACGGTGGAACAGGAGCTTGCCGGTGGCATTTTCCCAGATCTTATAGGTGCCGGTATGCTCTGCCACGAATTCCATCTTCTTGTACTGGCTCAGCGCCACATCCACCCGTTCCTCTTGGGCGCTGGCAGTGCCAAGGCCGCTGAAGATAAAGGTGCTGTCCGCCGTGCCGTGGATGCCTGCGTAGACAACGATCTTGTCACCCGCCTGCACATTGGCGATGGTCACATGGCGGCGGTTGGCACCGCCGGTGCCGTTGGCGTAGTAGCAGCCCGCGGAGGTATAGCCGTCGCCGTAGTCGTTGACGGCTGCCTTGAAGCTGCCGTAGGTGTAATTCGCCAGCTCCGCCACGGTGGAGTACAGCCGGTCGCTGGTGCCGTTGACGGTCAGCGTCAGATCTCCAAAGACCTGAGAGGCGGGGTAGGTCTTGTTCACCCCTGCGTCAATATAGAGCTGGGGCGTGATGTTGTTGGTGTAGGTCTCGGTGTCGGTCTCCAGCTTGCCGCCGAAGTCCCACACATCGATGTTTCTGGGGCCCTGCTCCACGATGTACTCCACAGTGATGTCGTGGATGTACATATTCTTGGCAAAGGTCAGGGTCAGCTCACCGGCGGCAGCACCCACAATGGTATACTGGGGCGCTTCCATAGAGCCCTCAGCGATGACGGCTCTGGTCAGTGTGCCGGAGGAGGCGGTGCAGGAATCGCTTTCCACACCTGCCAGATAGCAGCAGGCGGTGACGATCACATTCGCCTTGTCGGTCAGGGTCAGCGTCATGGTAGCGCCGTCGGCGGCGGTCACGATGCCGTGGGAGTTGCTGTTGCCGTCGATATTGATCAGTGTGATGCCCTCAAAGGTGGCACCGGCGGCAGCATTGGCAAAGCTGGTGGTTCCGGCAGGCACCTCGGAGTAGGGGGTGACCTGAATGGAGCCGAGGTAGCTGTTGCCGGTGAATTCCAGCACCACAATTCCGTTTTCGCCGTCGCAGACAAAGGTCTGGGATGCGGTGTCGGCGGCAGTGCCGTCCACGGAGAAGTCCGCGGAATAGCCCACCACGGTGACCTTGGAGCTGCCCTCAACGGGAATGGTGATCACGGTGCCGGCGTTGACCTGCGCCCAATCCGTCCGGTTCAGGCAGTCGAACTTGCCGGCGGTGGCATCGATCCGCAGGCCCGCAAAGGTATCCGCTGTGCCCTGCAGCACGATGCCGTTTTCCTCGCCCATCAGCTCAGAGCCGGAGCGGAAGCTCCACTGGGTGCGGTAGGCTTCAAACACCGCGCTTACCGTCACATCCCCGGCAGGCATGGTGAAGCTGTCGTCGGTGACTTCCACGGCGGTGTCACCGCAGGTGACCTGCCATTGCTTGAGGTAGTAGCCGGAATCGGGCGTAGCGGTGAGCTTCACCGTAGCGCCTGCGGCTGCGGTGGAAGCATTGGCACGGACAGTGCCGTTCTCCGCTTCCTCCACGGTCACGGCGTACTCGGTCTTTCTGGTGTCCACAACGGTCTCGCCGTCCACCACCAGATGGATGTTGCTGAAGGTCACATCCGCGTTTCTCGCTACGAACATGCCCACATACACATAGTCGGAGTCGTAGCTGGTCAGCGCGAAGTCATAGCCTGCGCTCTGGGGGGTCTCGCTGCCGAAGGTGCAGGTGTAGCCGTCGGAATTGCTTACGATGCTCAGCTCGTAGCTGGAGCCTGCGGCGAGGGTCTCCTTCTGCAGGGCGGCCTTGCCGCCGATAGAGCCGCTTTGACGGTAGAAGCAGTTGCAGCCGTTGCCCAGAGAGCCTGCGGACACATAGTCGGTTATAAAGCTCTTGTCATTCAGATCGATGGCAACGCCGTCACGGGCAGTCAGACCAAAGCCCACCTGACTGTTGGCGTCAAAGGCGTTGAGGGTCGCCTTAGCCGACAGGCTGAAGGTGCTGGTCACGGGGATGCGGTAGTAGTACATAAGGATGCCTTCGGTGCTGGCTGCGATCTTGCCCTTGTTGTTTCTGGCAACCATGTGCATATCGCCGTTGGCATCAGTCTCTAAGGTGTAGTTGGTGGTGTTGGGTGTGCCGCCCAGATCGCCGAAGGCAGTTCCCTTGAAATGCACATCCCCAACCACATAGTCGGAGAACAGGGCGCTGTCAGCCAGAGTGCCGTCATACACCGGCTCCTCGTAGTCCGGATTGGACACCAGATCGGCGGCCTTGGTGGGCTCGCCTGCGGACAGGTCCACATGGGCGGCAAGGGCGGAGGCGGTGTCGTCCACCGCGTTGGCAAAGAGCCACGCCACCTTCTTAGCGCCGTAGATGTTCAGATGGGTGTTGTCCACGCTGGCTTCCTTGCTGGAGGTCCATGCATGGAGGTACAGGGTCTCGGCAGCGCCGAGCTGGTCATACAGCTCCTTGGTAAGGGCGGTCATGTCCACCACAGGCACATTCACCGCCGCGCCCAGATCCCGAATAACTTGGGCGTAGTCGCCGCCGTTGGCGACATGGAGATTATTGTCGCTCCAAGTGCCGGAGGCGGTTCTTCTGACGATGGGGGTGCAGAGGATCACTTCCGCGCCGGCGTCCTGTGCCGGCTTGATGTAGTTGTCGTAAAGACTCTTGGCAAAAGAGCCCTCGGTGGTATAGTCCCCGATGGGAGAGGTATACCGGTTGGCATCATCGCTCTTTTCATCGTTATGACCGAAGCCGATCATGAGGATGTCGCCGGAGGTGATGCCGGCGGTGAGGGTAGCGTAATTGGCGTGGGAGGTAAAGCTCTTGGAGCTGGTACCGGATGCCGCCAGATTACGGACGGTGTAGGTATCATCCAGATAATTTGCGATCTGGGTGCCGTAGCCGTATCTTGGATAGTAATAGGCGTCAGAAAAAGCGCTGACGGTGGAATCGCCCACCAGCCAGAGGGTATGCTCCCCTGCCGCCTGTGCCTTCAAGCCGCCGATACCGGGCATAACGCAGCCCAGTACCAAGGCAAAGGCGCAAACAAGGGAAAGAATTCTGTGGAAAATGGATTTCTCTCGTTTCATAGTGTTCCTCCCGTAGTAAAACTTCAAAACAGCCGCCTGCAGGCTGTCCATGCCGTAAAAAACAGCAAAAACCGCAACTACAGCCGCCTGCAGGCTGCCCATGCCTAGAGTATAACACAATTTCACAAATTTGGAAAGAGAAAACCCAAAAATTTGGTAATTTTTTCCTAACCGCCCCCACCCCCCTTGCCGAAAGGGCGCTCCCAAAGCCCCCCTTGCCTAAAGGGGGGTGCCCCAGTGCGCACACTGGGGCGGGGGGCTTCTCTTCGGTAAACCTGCCGTTAGAATCCGTAGGGGCGGTCAGTGACCGCCCGCCCCTGGCGCCCT
>JAFQFP010000041.1 GCA_017398625.1 Oscillospiraceae bacterium | reverse complement strand
GATAGCGGAGTAGTCCTGCATCTCAGCCTTGCCCTGCATAGCCAGGAACTTGGTGATAGCAGCGGTCAGGGTAGTCTTGCCGTGGTCAACGTGGCCGATAGTACCAATGTTGACATGGGGCTTAGTTCTTTCAAATCTCTGCTTTGCCATTTGAAAAATCCTCCTAATGTTAGTTGTATAATTATTTTTTATAAAATACGGGTTTGCGTTTTCGCACGCATCGTATACATCATACTACACAATGCGCGGAAACACAAGAAAAATTTTCGGAAAATCCGGAAAATTACGCCTTGCCGCGCTCCTTGACCAGCTCTTCGGTCTTGGACTTGGGCAGCTCGGAGTTGTGGCTGGGCTCCATAGCATAGTTACCGCGGCCCTGCGTCTTGGAACGCAGGTCGGTAGCATAGCCGAACATCTCAGCCAGAGGCACATTCGCGTCGATCTGGACAGCACCGGTACGGGTGATCTGACCCAGAATGTTGCCGCGGCGAGCAGTGATGTCACCGATAACGGTGCCCATGTACTCATCGGGAACAGTGACGGAAACCTTCATGATGGGCTCCAGAATTGCGGGGTTGGCCTTCCGGCAAGCATCCTTGAACGCCATGGAACCGGCGATCTTAAATGCCATTTCGGAGGAGTCGACCTCGTGGTAGGAACCGTCGAACAGGGTGACCTTCACATCGACAACAGGATAGCCTGCCATAACGCCGGCTTCCATTGCGCCCTGAATACCGGCATCGACAGCGGGGATATATTCCTTGGGGATCGCGCCGCCGACAACAGCGTTGATAAACTCGTAACCCTTGCCGGGCTCGTTGGGCTCCACACGGATCTTAACATGACCGTACTGGCCCTTACCGCCGGACTGACGGGCATACTTGGTATCCTGCTCCACTTCCTTGCGGATGGTTTCCTTGTAGGAGACCTGAGGTGCGCCAACATTGGCTTCCACCTTGAACTCCCGCAGCAGACGGTCAACAATGATCTCCAGATGCAGCTCGCCCATGCCGGCGATGATGGTCTGACCGGTCTCCTTGTTGGTGTAGGTGCGGAAGGTGGGGTCTTCTTCAGCCAGCTTTGCCAGAGCGATGCCCATCTTTTCCTGACCGGCCTTGGTCTTGGGCTCGATGGCGACCTCGATAACAGGCTCGGGGAACACCATGGATTCCAGAATGATGGGATGATCCTCGTCGCACAGGGTATCACCGGTGGTGGTGTTCTTGACACCGACAACGGCGGCGATATCGCCGGCGTAGACAATGTCCAGATCCTCACGGTGGTTGGCGTGCATCTGCAGGATTCTGCCCATACGCTCGGTCTTGCCCTTGGTGCAGTTCAGGACAGTGGTGCCCTTCTCCAGCACGCCGGAGTAGACGCGGAAATAGCACAGCTTACCGACATAGGGGTCGGTAGCGATCTTGAATGCCAGAGCGGAGAAAGGCTCTTCGTCGGAAGCGGGACGGAAATCCTCTTCCTCGGTCTCGGGGTTGATACCCTTGATGCCCTTCTTGTCCAGAGGGCTGGGCATATAATCCACCACAGCATCCAGAACCATCTGAACACCCTTGTTCTTGTAGGAAGTACCGCAGACAACGGGAACCATCTCGTTGGCCAGAGTAGCTTCGCGGATGGTCTTCTTGATCATCTCAACGGGGACCTCTTCCTCCATGAGCACCAGCTCCATGAGCTCCTCATTGAAGTCAGCCAGAGAGTCCATCAGCTTCTCGCGGTATTCCATTGCCAGATCCATCATGTCCTCGGGGATCTCCTCGGTGCGGACATCCACACCCTTGTCATCATAGAAGACATTTGCCTTCATGGTAACCAAGTCGATGTTGCCCTTGAAGAAAGCCTCGGAGCCGATGGGCAGCTGAATGGGCACTGCGTTGCACTTCAGACGCTCGTCGATCATGGTCAGCACGCGGTAGAAGTCGGCGCCCATGATATCCATCTTGTTGACATAAATCATACGGGGGACCTTGTACTCGTCGGCCTGACGCCAAACGGTCTCGGTCTGGGGCTCAACACCACCCTTTGCGCACAGAACGGTGACAGCACCGTCCAGAACACGCAGGGAACGCTCCACCTCAACGGTAAAGTCCACGTGACCGGGGGTGTCGATGATGTTCAGGCGGCAGCCCTTCCAGAAACAGGTAGTAGCTGCGGAGGTGATGGTGATACCACGCTCCTGCTCCTGAGCCATCCAGTCCATGGTAGCAGAGCCATCATGGGTCTCACCGATCTTGTAGTTCTTACCGGTGTAGAACAGAATACGCTCGGTGGTGGTAGTCTTACCGGCATCGATGTGCGCCATGATGCCGAAATTTCTGGTATTTTCCAGAGAATACTGTCTAGGCATATAAAGTAACTCCTATTACCAACGGAAATGAGCGAAAGCCTTGTTGGCTTCGGCCATCTTGTGAACATCCTCGCGCTTCTTCACAGATGCGCCGGTGTTGTTGGCAGCGTCCATGATCTCAGCAGCCAGACGCTCCTTCATAGTGTTCTCACTACGGTTGCGGCTGTAGTTGGTGATCCAGCGCAGACCCAAGGTCTGACGGCGGTCGGGGCGGACTTCGATGGGCACCTGATAGGTTGCACCACCGACACGGCGGGCCTTCAGCTCCACGGCGGGCATGATGTTTTCCATAGCCTGCTGGAACATCTCCAGACCATTCTTGCCGGTCTTGTTCTCTACGATTTCAAATGCACCATAAACGACCTTCTGGGCGACACCCTTCTTGCCGTCGAGCATGATGCTGTTTACGAGCTTCGTAACCAGAACGGAGTTATACTGAGGATCCGGAAGGACCTCTCTCTTGGGAACATTACCTCTTCTGGGCACTTTGCTTCCCTCCTTCATAAAAAAATGATTTCATCGGTACTCGAAAGTGATACCTTTCGTTGTGCCTGGTCAAGAGGTTTTTATATAAAACCCTCATTGACAAGGCGATGCCTTGCGAACGGGCGTGGGAAAAATTCAAATTTGGTCAGTCAAACAGGAAGATTACTTCTTCTTGCCGGCCTTGGGACGCTTCGCGCCGTACTTGGAGCGGGACTGCATCCGGTTCTGCACACCCTGAGTATCCAGAGTGCCGCGGATGATGTGGTAACGCACACCGGGAAGGTCCTTAACACGACCGCCGCGGATCAGCACCACAGAGTGCTCCTGCAGGTTATGGCCAACACCGGGGATATAAGCGGAAACTTCCATACCGTTGGTCAGACGCACACGGGCGATCTTACGCAG
>JAFQFP010000009.1 GCA_017398625.1 Oscillospiraceae bacterium | reverse complement strand
TGTGTAAAGGGGGCTGTCAAAAATCTATTTGATTTTTGACTGGGGGATTGTAAGGTTTCGATACGGAACAATCCCTTGATTTTCAGGGTCTTTTTGGCGGTATTTCCTAGGGAGCTGTGGAGACTTGATGAAGTATCCCCCTGTCAGCTTCGCTGACTTCCCCCCTTTAGGCAAGGGGGGCTTTGGTACTCAGCAACCACCAACACCCCGACAAATCGGAATTTAGATATGCTTTGAACTTTCCTCTTTCTTTCCCTGTTAGGTCGTGGTATAATAACCGCACAATTAAAGTATTTATGATATTTCTCTCTCCGGCTCCGCCGGAAAACATGGCTGTCTTATACCATTGTACTTGCTACCAAAGAAAACTACCGCATTTGAGGAGCGCGCTATGAACATTGCCGGATTACAGAAAATGACCCTCTTGGATTACCCCGGAAAGGTTGCCTGCACCGTCTTTCTGGCAGGCTGCAATTTCCGCTGCCCCTTTTGCCACAACAGCGGCATCCTGTCCGCAGCCAGTCCCTCCGATATCAGCCGGGAGGAGCTACTCCGCTTTCTGGAAAAGCGGAAAGGACTTTTGGACGGTGTTTGCATCACCGGCGGAGAGCCTACCCTGCAGTCTGATCTTCCCGAACTGCTTGCCGATATCAAAGGCCTTGGCTACCCGATCAAGCTGGATACCAACGGCACCAGACCCAAAATGCTGAAGTCTCTTGCAGAAAAGGGACTGATCGACTATGTCGCCATGGACATCAAAAATTCCCCTCACCGCTACTCCCAGACCGTAGGCTGCACTGCCGATCTGCAAGCGCTGGAAGAAAGCATCCGCTTTCTCCTCAGCGGCGCTGTAGACTATGAGCTGCGCACTACCGTTGTGGCGGAGCTTCACAGCACAGAAGAAATCCTCTCTATGGGGCAGTGGCTGGCATCTTTGTCAGACAGCAAGCCCAAACGGTTGTTTTTGCAGCCCTATCGGGATTCCGAACAAGTGCTTCACCCCGGCATGCATGCCCCGGATACGGCTGCATTGGAGGAATTTGTCCGCCTGTTAGAGCCATTTGTACAGCAGATATCGCTGCGGGGAGATGTGTAGACCACAAGATATTGTGTTTGTAAAAAATCCCGCTCCCCTCTTGTGCACCGATAGCTTTCCCGTTCCCAATGAAAAAGTTGCCTATAGCCCGAGTATCCCGGTAAATCCCCAACTTTCCCCATTTTTAAGAGCCGGATTCGATATGTTTCTATATCGATACAAATATCTCAAACCACAATATATTGTGGTTACAAAAAATAACAATCTACAATATCTTGATTTTTGCTATTGACTTATTCGACAGCAGCAGTTATAATACAGGCAATGTCGCGCTTTTTCGCAGGCATTGCCTGTATTTCTATACTTAAGGAGGAATAGAGAATGTATCAAGTACTGAAACGGGACGGCAGCGCCGTTGACTTTGAGCTTTCCAAGATCAGCGCCGCAATGGTCAAGGCCTTTGAGGCTCAGAGCCGCCGCCACCATCCCAGCGTAATCAATCTGCTGGCACTGCAGGTCAGCGCCGATTTTGAGCCCAAGATCAAAGACGACAAGATCTCCGTGGAGGATATTCAGGACAGCGTGGAGCGTGTTCTGTCCGACGCGGGCTATGCCGATGTGGCAAAGGCCTACATCCTGTACCGCAAGCAGCGGGAGAAGATCCGCAATGTCAACTCCGCCCTGCTAAACTACAAGGATCTGGTGGACAACTATCTGAAGATCAACGATTGGCGGGTCAAGGAAAATTCCACCGTCACCTACTCCGTGGGCGGTCTGATCCTCAGCAACTCCGGTGCTATCACCGCCAACTACTGGCTCAGCGAAATCTATGATGAGGAGATCGCAGAAGCCCACCGCAGCGCCGCGCTGCACCTGCACGACCTGTCCATGCTCACCGGCTACTGCGCAGGCTGGAGTCTGAAGCAGCTGATTCAGGAGGGTCTGGGCGGCGTTCCCGGCAAGATCACCTCCTCCCCTGCCAGCCACCTCTCTACCCTCTGCAACCAAATGGTCAACTTCCTTGGTATCATGCAGAACGAGTGGGCAGGCGCACAGGCATTCTCCTCCTTTGATACCTATCTTGCTCCTTTTGTCAAGGTAGACAATCTGGATCAGAAGGAAGTGAAGCAGTGCGTTCAGTCCTTCATCTACGGTGTCAACACCCCCTCCCGCTGGGGCACGCAGGCTCCCTTCTCCAACATCACATTGGACTGGACCGTTCCTGCAGACCTGAAGGATCTGCCTGCCATCGTCGGCGGCAAGGAAATGGACTTCACCTACGGCGATTGCAAGAAGGAAATGGACATGGTCAACAAGGCGTTCATTGAGATCATGATCGAAGGTGACGCCAACGGCAGAGGCTTCCAGTACCCCATCCCCACCTACTCCATCACCCGGGATTTCGACTGGAGCGACACCGAGAACAACCGTCTGCTGTTTGAAATGACCGCCAAGTACGGCACTCCCTACTTCTCCAACTACATCAACTCCGACATGGAGCCTTCCGATGTGCGCTCCATGTGCTGCCGTCTCCGTCTGGACCTGCGTGAGCTGCGGAAAAAGTCCGGCGGCTTCTTCGGCTCCGGCGAATCCACCGGTTCCATCGGTGTCGTCACCATCAATCTGCCCCGGATCGCCTATCTGGCGGAAAACGAGCAGGACTTCTACGCACGGCTGGACAAGCTGATGGACATCGCTGCCCGCAGCCTGAAGGTCAAGCGTACCGTCATCACCCAGCTCATGGAGAACGGCCTGTACCCCTACACCAAGCGGTACTTGGGCACCTTCGGCAACCACTTCTCCACCATCGGCCTCATCGGTATGAATGAGGTGGGTCTGAATGCAAACTGGCTCCGTGCCGATCTGACCAACGAAAAGGTGCAGCAATTCGCCAAGGAAGTGCTGGATCACATGCGTGAGCGGCTGTCCGACTATCAGGAGCGCTACGGCGACCTGTATAATCTGGAAGCCACCCCCGCCGAATCCACCACCTACCGCTTCGCCAAGCACGACAAGGAAAAGTACCCCGGCATCATCACCGCCAACGAAAACGGCACTCCCTACTATACCAATTCCTCCCACCTGCCTGTGGGCTACACCGAGGATATCTTCTCCGCTCTGGAGATCCAGGACGAGCTGCAGACCCGTTATACCTCCGGCACCGTGTTCCATGCCTTCCTCGGCGAAAAGCTGCCGGATTGGGCTGCCGCTGCCGCGCTGGTGCGTAAGATCGCGGAAAACCACAAGCTGCCCTACTACACCCTGTCTCCCACCTACTCCGTATGCGCCGACCACGGCTATCTGTCCGGTGAGCAGTATGTCTGCCCCCACTGCGGCAAAAAGACCGAGGTCTACAGCCGGATCACCGGCTACTACCGTCCGGTACAGAACTGGAACGACGGCAAGTCTCAGGAGTTCAAGGATCGCAAGGTCTACAATGTAGGCGCCTCTGTTTTGAAGCAGGAAACCCCTGCTCCCGCTGCCGCTCCTGTTGAGGAAGCTGCCGCTGAGCCTGCCTGCCCGGTCACCGGCAAGGCGCTGCTGTTCTCCCGTGTCACCTGCCCCAACTGCCGCGTGGCTGAGAATCTGCTGACCAAAGCCGGTGTGGCTTACGAGAAGCTCATCGCCGAGGAAAATGCCGACCTGTGCCGCAGCTACGGCATCAAGGGTGCTCCCACTCTGGTGATCACCGACGGAACTGATTTCAACAGCTATTACAGCGTTCCCGAAATCAAGAAGTATCTGGCATCCCTGTAAACAACCAAAAAGGCCGGGCAACAGCCCGGTCTTTTTCCACTTTGGAGGAATTATGTACGATATTATCATTGCAGGTGGCGGTCCTGCCGGTCTTACCGCTGCCATTTATGCACTTCGGGCAGGAAAATCCGTGCTGGTCATCGAAAAGAACGGCTTTGGCGGTCAGATCGCCTTCTCACCTAAGGTGGAGAACATTCCCGGCACGAAGCAGATCAGCGGCGCGGAATTTGCGGATCGCCTCACTGACCAAGCAATGGCGCTGGGTGCGGATGTGGAGCTGGAAAATGTCACCTCCGTGGAAAAGCGAAACGGCGTGTTCCATGTTTCCACCGAGGAGGGCAGCCGGTTTGAAGGAAAAGCTGTGATCCTTGCGCTGGGTGTCAAGCACCGCACACTGGGTCTGCCGGGTGAACAGGAGCTGATCGGCAAGGGAATCTCCTTCTGCGCCGTCTGCGACGGTGCCTTCTACACCGGTCAGGATACTGCCATGATCGGCGGCGGCAACTCCGCCCTGCAGGAAGCCCTGCTGCTCAGCGAGGTCTGCCGCAGTGTCACCGTGGTGCAGAATCTGGCGGATTTTACCGGCGAAAGAAAACTGGCACAGGCTTTGCTGGAAAAGCCCAATGTCCGGGTGCTGTTCAACACCATCGTCACCGCCTATGACAGTGAAAACGGCAGCCTCACCGGTTTGCACCTATATAACAGCGAAACCGCACAGGAGCAGCACATCCGTGTGGACGGTGCGTTTCTTGCAGTGGGGCTCTCCCCTGCCAATCAAGCCTTTTCCGGTCTTGCCAAGCTGAACGATTGGGGCTATTTTGCCGCGGGAGAGGATTGTGCCACCGAGACCGAGGGCCTATTTGTTGCCGGTGATTGCCGCAGCAAGGTCATCCGGCAGGTGGTCACCGCCTCCGCAGACGGCGCTGTTGCCGCCATGGCAGCCTGCCGCTATCTGGAACAGTAATACGAAGCCCCTGCGGTCATGACCGCAGGGGCTTTTATTAGCAATGGTTATTTTCGTTATAGCCGCCTTCTATACCGATCATCAGACCGCCCGCCTCCGCATAGAAGCTGCACAGCGCCGTGGTAGGCTCCAGAACAAACCGGGTATTGGGGTATTTCTCCAGCACCGCATCCCGCAAAGCAAAGGCTGCCTCATCACCAAAGCAGTGTGCCACACGAAGCAGCGCTCCGTCATAGAAGCCTCGCTCCTGCATCATTTCCACCAAGACGGCAGTGGCTTTTTTTGCGCCACGGGGCTTATGCAGGGGCACGATCTGCCCATTTTGGGCATCTCCCACCACACGGATGCCCAGTACGCCGGCAAGCTTTGCCACCGCAAGGCTGGTTCTACCGTTCCGGGCAAGATTGTTCAGCGATTCCAAACAGAACAGGATGTGGGTATGGTTCTGGTACTCCACCGCTTGAGCGCAGATACTTTCAAAGGGCAACCCCATGCCCACCAGCTCCCGGATCTTATCCACCAGCATCGCCTGCTCCGGACCGGCGGACATGGAATCGAAAATATGTACCCGCTTTCCGGGATTGGCCTCCATATAAGCCTGTGCCGCCTGCTGGGCTGCGTTATAGCTGCCGGAAAGATTCTTGGAGATGGTCACGCCGAACACCACATCCGCGTCACCGAAGGCCTCCAGCCATTCCCCCACATTGGGGCAGGAAGATCCGGACTTTCCCTTATACTTTTTCAGATCCTCCACCATCGCCGCCACATCACAGGCAGCATCGTCCACATACTCCTTCTGGGCGATGATCTTCAGAGGAACGCTGACAAAACAGGGATCGTCCATAGTCAGCACATTGGAGGAAGAATCCGAAACGATTTTATAATTCATATAGATACCTCATATTCATCGGTTTTTTAATAACCGATTCAAGTTTACCAAAATACCACCATAAAGTCAAGAGAAAGTTGCTTTTTCCGGTTTTTTATTGACTTTTTAGCTATTTTTCGATATAATGCCATTTGGTGATGAGGATGAAAACAGAAACAAAACTGCAGATTCGTCAGAGCGTGGCAAACTTTCACCTGCCCCGCTATCAGCAGCTCCCCACAACAGGACTCTATTTGGAACAGGCTACCCGCTACATCCGGGAATACTTGACTCCCTTGGGCGATTTCCCTTTAACACCCTCTATGATCAGCAACTATGTTAAAAAGGGCATGGTCGCCAATCCCGTGAAAAAGCAGTACGGACGGGAGCAGCTTGCCTATCTTTTCTTTATCGCTGTGGCGAAAAATGTGCTGTCTCTGGACGCGCTCACGGGATTTATCCGGCTGCAGCAGCAGACTTATTCGCTGGAAACCGCTTATAATTATTTCTGCGATGAGTTTGAAAACTTCTTAGAATACACCTTTGGGCTGAAGGATACGGTTTCCATATCCGGCAAGGACAATACCGATGAAAAGCACCTGCTGTTCGCCTGTATCATTTCCGCGGTGCAGAAGATCTATCTGGAAAAATGTCTGGAAGCCATCGCCAAAGAACAATAAATCAGCGCCGGAGAGCGCAGGGTATATCCCTGTTCTCTCCGGCGTGATTTATTATTGATCCGCTGACGAAGCCGTATTGGTCAAGGTGACGCTGTATACATTGGGGATCTGCCCCGGGCCGGTCTCCAGCACCGTTCCGTCGTAGACCACCGTAACCCGGTCACCCACCTGAAACTGCATATCACCGCCGTCCTCAGTGTCCAAGCTGACCCACGCCTTCTGAACACAGGTCTGATAGATATACTCCGTCTCATCGATGGCAACCAGAATACAGGCTTCACCCGCCTGCTCCACCGTTCCGGTGAACTCAGAGCCTTGAACCACCGCTCCGTTATTTTGGGAGTGGCAGCCTGCCAGCGCAGCAACCAACAGCACTGCAGCAGCCAATGCCAACCATCTTTTGATCCTCATATTTCTGCCTCCTTTATGTCCTCTGCCCTATTTCTCGCCAAACGCCGCCATTTGGTTTCACAGCTATATTATATTATTGCCATCTTTTTGTCAACACGGATCGGTGTCCCGCGGCATATTGTGTTACAGGGAGGTGAAAAACATGTCGAACTTTATGTGTGGATGCAGAAGAAGCTGTGTAACTCTGGCGTTGATCGCCAGCGCTGTTGTCGGTGTTCTGGCAGCCTTTTTGACCATCACCGGAGCCATAACGGTGGCACCCGCCGCGCTGATCGTAGCATTCGGGATTGCCGTCGCCTATCCGTGGCTGTTGCTGGTGGTATTCCGTGCTCCAAGAGCCGCTGAGTACAGCGGCTGCCTTTGCAGCGCTGTCCGGGCATCTCTCGCCGGGGCACTGGGGACAGCCGCAGCGGCATTGGTACTGCTGGCATTCACCTTTGCGGTCACCAGCGTTCTGGGTGCTGTCGTCACCGGAGTGTTGGCAGCCGGCTTTACCCTGCTGCTGACCGCTGCAGCATGCCTTGCCAAGTGTCTGGCAGGCTGTCAAGAATAACACAGGAAAAGGGGCTGCCTGCGCAGCCCCTTAGAGTGTCAATAAACCCCCAAACCGTCAAAATGAAGATATCTATAAAGGAATATGTGATCTATTACGGATCTTCAAATTGACAACCTCCCGTGTCCCGATCGGTTTTGAAAAGCCCTTGCTGCGCAAGCCATTTTGACTTACTGCACAAACCGCCCTCTACCGTACCGCCTGTACGCCGACGAGTGCGGTTTGTTTGTCCTTGGGGCTTTCTTGACCTCTGTCAGTCTGTCAAAAAATACTTTTTTGACAGACTGAGGGGCTGCCTGCGCAGCCCCTTAGTCAACTTCAGCGGTAAAAGCTATTGCCGCCGATGAACTCCCGAACCAAGCTGGTAGGCGGGATCTCATCGTCCACATCCGCCTCATGGACAAAATTCAGTATCTTGACCATAGCGCGAACCTCGTCGTAATATTCATCCTCCGGCTGGACAGCCACCAGCAACGGGAAGATATGCTTTTTCAGCACAGCCAGCTCATACAGTGTGGAGCTGTTGAAGATCATATCCGCGTTTTCTTGGAAAGGGAATATCCACCGCTTTTCTCCACGGCGCACGGAATCCCACATGGAAAGTGTCCGCTGCACCGAGGAGTTTCGGGTCTCATAATCCCGCACCGTCCGCCGCAGCAGCCGCAGATAGCTGCTGGGGATACGGTTGTGATCGTCCAGATTCAGCGCCAGCAGCGGGCTGACATACAGCCGGAACACCAGCTCCCTGTCCAGCCCCTCCGGCAGCAGCACCGGGTTAAGGGCATGAAGCCCCTCCACGATGATCACGGAATCGTCATGAAGCCGCAGCTTATGCCCACGCCATTCCCGCTTGCCGTTGTGGAAGTTGAAGCTGGGAAGCTCCACCTCCTGCCCTGCCAGCAGCTCCGCCAGATGCTGCCCGAACAGCGCGGTATCGATGGTGTCGATATGCTCAAAGTCGATCTTGCCGTCGGGACCGGGGTCGATGAGATCCCGGTCTATGTAGTAATCGTCCAAGCTCATCAGCACCGGCTTTTTGCCGTGGACACGAAGCTGGGTGGCAAGACGGTTGGCAGAGGTGGTCTTACCGGAAGAGCTGGGACCTGCCAGCATTACCGCCTTTGCACTGCGCTGACACACCGTGTCCGCAACCTGAGAAAACCGTTTTTCGTGGAGTGCCTCGTTGACACGGATCAGCTCCCGGATCCTTCCGGAGTCCACCAGCTCATTCAGATCCGCCACGGTCTCACATTCCATCAGCTCGCCCCACTGCTTCCCCTCGGTGTACACCGCGAAGAAATTAGGCATTTCCCGATAGGCAGCGACCCTGTCGGGCTCCAGATCGTCTGGAAAAATAAACATGAAGCCCTCCGGGGCATCGATGATGTCCCACACACGCAAAAAGCCTGTAGAGGGTGCCATCTCCCCGTAAAAATAGTCCGCGAAGTCTCCGTGGCGATAAACATCCAGTGTCGGCACTTGCCGGTATACCAGCAGGCGTGCCTTATCATCCTGTCCCTGCCGGGTGTAATATTCCACAGCCTCGGCGGTGGATATCCGGCAGCGCAGCAGCGGAATATCCTGCTCCACGATCCGCTCTACCTGCCGCTTCAGCTTTTCGGCGGAGAAATCCTCTGCCCCGGTGACCTTGATGTATAAGCCTGCTCCCACGGTGCAGTTCATCTGGGATGCGGCATCGGGCCAAAGCTGCTGCAACGCCAGAAACAGCACGAACTGTACCGTGCGGGTATAGGCATCCTTTCCTGTAGGATCGCAATAGCGCAGCAGCTGCACCACACCGTTGGATGCTGCCATGGCTTTGCGAATAGACTCCCGTTCCGGCTGGATATCCTTTTCCCGGACGGGAATATAGTTCAGCGTAAACACCTCCCCGGCGATCTTGGCTGCCAGCGGATCTGCGGACAGCTTGCCGGTGATCATTCCCAGCTCTTTCACCATATCCAGCAGAGATTGCCCTGCACGGGCGGTAATTTCCCGACCGTCTATCGTCAGCTTCATAGCATTTCCTCCTTGATTCTCAGCTTCCCGCGGTAAGTCCGCAAAAGCTGGACACAGTTGATCACGATCATGCCCAGATTCAGCAATACCACAGGCCATGTGCCGACCACCGCAGCATAGATCAAACTGACCACCGACCCTGCGATATTGAGAAACCGCAGCTTCGTCATCGAGGTCATCATCATGGACATCAGCACCAGCGCCGTGCCCATATACCCGAACAATTCCAGATAAAGATTCATTGTACTCCCCTCCGTATGCAGGAACAAAAAAGCGGCTGACCGCTGGTTCCCTTTTGATGAAACCGGTAGTCAACCATTTACGGTGGTTCGTAGAAACGCCTGCCCCTATTGCAGACATATACCCTTTTGTATTATACGCCGGAATATTATATCATGTTTTACCAAAAAATCAAGTATTATTTTTCGTCTCTTTGTGTGAAAATACAACAGCTTTCCTCTTCGCCTCTTTTTATAAATTCTTCTTGCGTGGAGAAATAAACCGTGGTAAAATACTGTTATTCTTTTACCGCGGAGGCATCGTTATGAGTGAAAAAAAGAAGGAGCTGCTTCGTTCTGTAAAATTCGTTTTGTTTTCCATTAGCGCGGGCATCATTCAGGTCGTCAGCTTCACCCTGCTCAACGAGGTACTGCATTTGACTTATTGGGTGTCGTATCTGATCTCGCTGGTGCTGAGCGTAGTCTGGAATTTCACGCTGAACCGGAAATTTACCTTCTGCTCCGCGAACAATGTGCCTGTGGCTATGGCTAAGGTTGCGCTGTTCTATGCGGTGTTCACACCCCTGTCCACATGGTGGACCGCTGTGCTCACCGGAGAATCCGTAGGTTGGAACGAATACCTGGTGCTGGCTTTGACCATGCTTACCAATTTCGTGCTGGAATACCTCTACGACCGCTTTTTTGTCTTTGGCGACAGCATCGACACCGCCAAGAAATAACTTGCATCTCAAAACAGCTGATAACGCACACAGTTGTCACGGTGGATTCGATTTGCATTTTCTTTCGCATTGGCGAAAGATAATAGAGGCAGCCACCGGTTTTTGAACTGGTGGCTGCAACTGTCCACCGGACAGTTGCATTGAAATGGGTTCGAATCCACATTCAACCAGAAAAGAGACACACCAAACGGTGTGTCTCTTTTCTGGCTGTTCCGAACCATTTGGATGCCTCTTTGTTTTTTGAAAAAAAGAGCTAAAATTTACAATTTTTATTATTTTTTCAAAAATTATCTATTCGATAAATTGGAATTTGGCTATTCTCATATTGTTAAAGAAGACTATCGTGATTTTCGGTATTGTGGTACTTCTCAAAACTAAATTTTTTAAATCGTCCGAATAGTATAGGTCTTGCTAAAAGCCGATTGATTGTAAAAGTAGGCACATCAAACAGCAGAAAAAGACCAATAGTGAGCCACGCTATGAACTTTGAGGAAAATAACCCGAAAGCAAAAAGCAGAGAAATAATTAGATATAATGCAAGAAATATCCATGAGATTTTTTGATAGACTATCATTTTGCTGTTGAATTTGATTGCATGGCGACAATTCTCCTTGAAATGGATAAGCTGCATTCTTTGCAAAAAGGTATATTCTTTTTTAAGTTTCTTAACAGCAGATTTACTTCTGTGCATTTTCAGTAAAGAATCCAGCAACAAGTAGTTCGTTAAAAAGCTAAACAGAAAGATAATCACTGAAAGAATAATGCACACAGTGGGTTGCTTGGATAAATTGTCAATAATTTGTAGCATTATATCACCTCATCTCTTAGACAAATTCTTATTTATCGAACTAATTATACCATATTCTTTAAGAAATTCATACAGTGAAATCAAGATTTCGTATTTTTGTCGAATTTGGTCTTCGCCCAATCTTCAAAAATAGAGCTATATGTTTGGGTTCGAATATAAACTCCCGTTCTTCCTTATCGTGCTTAGCTTCAAGTGAAGTATAGAATTTTAGGAAATCCCTATATCATTTTGGATCAACCTCCGAAAAGTGTTTATCATTGCACCGCACATCGACAAGGATATCTTCCGCTAGCGATAATAAATCACTAAATCTGCCTATTATTTTTACTTCGGTGGTTCGAATCCACCTTGTAGGTCGTTGGCATCTATGAAATTGCAACTTAAAAAATAGGGGTAAAATTAAGAAAATCCTTGATAAATCAAGGCTTTTCTGTGTGGCATCTAAACAGACCACAACACTTGGTGGGGGATGGTGGATTCGATTTGCATTTTCTTTCGCTTTGGCGAAAGAAAATAGAAGTAGCCACCAGTTTGCGAACTGGCGGCAAGCAACAGTCCACCGGACTGTTGCATTGAAATGGGTTCGAATCCACATTCAACCAGAAAAGAGACACACCAAACGGTGTGTCTCTTTTCTGGTAGTAGTGAACTTAATGTATATTTTCTGTTTGTTTTTTCGAGGGAACAAAATGAGATTTGCCTAGAGCAACAACGGTTTTAGATATTTTGAACCTTCAGATTGTGGTCGTTTTGGCGTTTGAACTAAATAGATGTACTGTTGGATACTCAATCGAGCACGAGTTTAATTTTATCAAATAGCTGTTGGTTTTTTTCTTTAGACCATAGCCCGTACGGCTCATTGAAGCTTTGAAAAAAACAACCATCATAATACTCGTGACAATTGGCTTTGAATCGCTTTAGCAAAGCAAAATAGCAGTCAATGTCATTGCATACTTTTTCAAAGCAATTACGTCGCCATTCTTGCTTGGTTTGCCAACCGCTATAGAAATCGTTTAGTTCCGGGACTATGAAATTTAATACACCACCGATACCAACCTTAAAAGGCTGTATCCGTTCAGGTGATGGGTTCTCACAAATCAAAATATGTAGAAATAAATGCTCAAGATAATCACAATAAACAATGTTTTTAGCTAATTGCCATTCAAAAGGGCACTGCATAGCAACGTCTTTTTTACATAACATGATCATGTGATCTTCAAATCTATGATGTGCAAAAAAGCCTTCTCTTGTACGGGTAACTTTTTTGTTCATGTTGTAATTTTTCGTCATATAGTCAGACAGGCCTATACCGTATTTCTGCTGCAAATAATCGCAATATTCTAAATATGTGAAATTCCTGATTTTTTCATACTCAGATAATCTCATATGTATCGCTCCTATGCATATATCTAGTTTAAAAACTATTCTTGCTTATTTCTCCAATAACACAATTTAGAATATACTCCTGAGATGGAGCGTCCCACTCAGCAATTTCATCCAGTATTCGTTCTGTTCCATTAGTCTTACTGATATAATAATCTGACAGACGAGCAATAAAGTAAGAGTAAGCACTTCCAAAAGGAGCACACGGTTGGGCCTTCATTTTTTCTATATCACGCATTGTATTCATAGCAAAATACCTCCAAAATATAATAATATGATGTCAGTAAAATTTATGTTGGTTTTAGAGATACAGTTGGAATTCTTTTGGTTGAAGGCATTGCTTTAGGTAAGATTATTAGGATTATTGTGCAAATATGAAAACCGTTGGATAACCAACAGTTTTCTGTGTGCAGTAATTAAGACCACACGTATTGGCAGTTTTGAACTTAATGTATATTTTTGACTAGGTTTTAAGGACAGATAAAAAGAGAAATCCTTAGAGTTGCAACGGCTTTCAGAAATTAAAATCTTCGAAAAGTGGTCATTTTTGTGTTTGAACTAAATATATATATTCTGAATAAACGATTCACCAGTACATTTTATATGCCATGGTATGGCGTAAATCAGAAATTTCATAAGGGCAAACAGCTTTTACTTGGTCATAGAGCTCAGGTGTATAATCAATACATATAACACTTCTATGCCTGAAAGGATTGTCGGTTTTCCATCGCATGCTTCCATTCTTTTTTTCGCCGTGTTTTACAAAACATATCACAGAGTTAGCCATTTTCTCTCCTCCGGTAGTGTAAGCAGCGTAACATATACATACTTGTTGAAAGGATGTCCAAGGAAGCAAAATTTCAGTTTGAAATGGGTACTTAACAAGAAGTCCGATTGTTGTGTAGTTGTAATTTGCAGTAACAGAGGAATAGAAATTCCATCCAAGTAAAACTAGAAAAACACCTAAACTAATAAATATAGTCAAATAGGTGACGAGAAATACAACAGGCAAAGCAGTTGAAATTCCGGCAATCAATAACCAAACACTGAACGCAATAATGAAGATGCCAATGAGAGGAAAAAACGCGATTAATGTAATCAGCAACCATTTTGGCAACATTGGTTGCTGAGGCGTTGGGCCATTTTTGTTCTCTCTCACTATAATCACCCCCATAACAATATATCATATGATAGGTTATGCTTCAAGAAATATTTATGAACATGTGAAGAGCAACCCGAGCCTTTGATGTGTGATAAGCGAATCGCCATCATACTTCTTCACTATTCACCTTTACCTATTACCTAATCGACAAGTTTCGAGAGAAGAGTGAATAGTGAAAAAGTAAAATCGACAAGCTTCTCTCGAAACTTGTCGATTTTTGGTGGGGGATGGTGGATTCGATTTGCATTTTCTTTCGCTTTGGCGAAAGAAAATAGAAGTAGCCACCAGTTTGCGTACTGGCGGCAGCAACTGTCCACCGGACAGTTGCATTAAAATGGGTTCGAATCCACATTCAACCAGAAAAGAGACACACCAAACGGTGTGTCTCTTTTCTGGTGGGGGATGGTGGATTCGAACCACCGAAGGCATAGCCAGCAGATTTACAGTCTGTCCCCTTTGGCCACTCGGGAAATCCCCCATATTCAATTCCTGTCTGATTGGAGCCGGTAGACGGACTCGTTAAATCAAGGAGCGGCTCAGCTGAACCCTCGCCGTCAACGATCCACCGGATCGTTGAATTTGATTTTTCGAGTCTTCTGTTTCCTAACTCCGTTTGGAGCCGGTAGACGGACTCGAACCCCCGACCTACTGATTACAAATCAGTTGCTCTACCAACTGAGCTATACCGGCGGCTCAAACAGAACACGCTTATTATAGCGGTGCAGGCAGCAAATGTCAAGCATTTTTTTCGCAAAATTCAAAAAAATATAGCACTTCCCGGCGGTCTGTTTCCTCTCCCACGGATTGACAAAAGCCGCCGTTGGCATTACAATAAGAGCATCTATTTTTTGAGGTGATCTCTATGGAAAAGAAGCTTCACACAGAAACCCTTTGCATTCAAGCAGGCTACAGCCCCGCCAGCGGCGAACCTCGGCAGATCCCCATCGTGCAGAGCACGACCTTCAAATATGCCACCTCCGAGGACATGGGCAAGCTCTTCGATCTGGAGGCTGAGGGCTACTTCTACTCCCGTTTAGCAAACCCCACCTGTGACGCGGTAGCCGCCAAGATCGCAGCTCTGGAGGGCGGTACCGCCGCCATGCTAACAGGCTCCGGTCAGGCTGCTAACTTCTTTGCCCTGTTCAACATCGCCTCCTGCGGCGATCACATCGTCTCCTCCTCCGCGATCTACGGCGGCAGCTTCAATCTGCTGTCCGTCACCATGAAGCGCATGGGCATCGATGTGACATTTGTCAGCCCCGATTGCACTGAGGAAGAACTGCAGGCAGCCTTCCGTCCCAACACCAAGGCCGTATTCGGCGAGACCATCGCCAATCCCGCTCTGAATGTGTTGGATATTGAGATGTTTGCCAAGGTCGCCCACGCCAACGGTGTGCCTCTGATCATCGACAACACCTTCCCCACCCCCGTCAACTGCCGTCCAATTGAATGGGGCGCCGACATTGTCACCCACTCCACCACCAAGTACATGGACGGTCATGGCGTTGCCGTGGGCGGCGTGCTGGTGGATAGCGGCAAGTTTGACTGGACTCAGTATCCCGATAAGTTCCCCGGTCTTTGCACCCCCGACGAAAGCTACCACGGTGTCACCTACACTGAGCGCTTCGGTCTTGCAGGCGCCTTTATCACCAAGTGCACCGCCCAGCTTATGCGGGATCTGGGCTGCGTCCAGAGCCCCCAAAGCGCCTTCTATCTGAATCTGGGTCTGGAGAGCCTGCCCTTCCGCATGAAGCAGCATTGCACCAACGCGCAGGCCATCGCCGAGTACCTGCAGAGCAATGAAAAGGTTGCATGGGTCAAGTACTGCGGTCTGCCCACCGACAAGTACTATGCGCGGGCACAGAAGTATCTGCCCAACGGCTCCTGCGGCGTTATCTCCTTTGGTCTCAAAGGTGGCCGCAAGGCAGCCGAGACCTTTATGAAGCATCTGAAGCTGGGCTCCATTGAGACCCATGTTGCAGACTCCCGCACCTGCTGCCTCCACCCCGCCTCTGCCACCCACCGGCAGATGAACGACCAGCAGCTGGAAGCCGCCGGTGTTGGCGCGGATCTGATCCGCCTGTCCTGCGGTCTGGAAAACGCCGAGGATCTCATCGCGGATCTGGAGCAGGCCATCGCAAAGGCATAAATTTTACCGCTTCGCCTCCCCTGTTGGGAAAGGCGAAGCGGTTTTTTACACAAAGCTGTTGATCAGCAGCATAATGCCGGTGAGAATAAACAAAAAGGCAAAGTTGAAGGCAGAGAACAGCAGGATATACCGCTTGCTCTGGTTGGGGGCGTGCTGGGTATATTCCCGGAATGTAATAAGGCTGGCAAGGGACGCGATCATACTGCCCACGCCACCCACATTCACGCCGATGAGCAAATCCCGATAATTCTCCGTGAACTGGGACAGCAAAATGGCAGAGGGCACATTGCTGATAAACTGACAGGAAATAGCGCTGAACAGCAGGGTGCTTTTCTCCATTAAGAAAGAAAACAGCCGCCGCACTGCGTCGATCCGTGCCATATTGCCGGAGAAAACGAAGAAAAACACAAAGGTCAGCAGCAGCGGATAGTCCACCATCTTCAGAGCTTTCCGGTCGGCGACCAACAGCACCGCGGGAATCACGATCAGCCCGATCCAATAAGGGATCCCACGGAACACGATGGCAATTGCAAGCACAAACAGTACCAAATACAGCGCCGTTCTGCCCTTGGGCAGCGCCGCCGGAGTATCCCGCATAGCCAAAGGCTCCGGGCGGACAAAAATCAGACAGCAGGCAGTAATCAGCACAACGGCGATACCGAAAGGCACGATCATGATCCCCATAAACTCCATGGCAGGAATGCTGAACTTGGTATACAGGTACAGGTTTTGCGGGTTGCCAAAGGGAGTCAGCATGCCGCCTAAGTTGGCGGCAATGTTCTGCATGATAAAGGTAAACGCCATATATTTGGTCTTGCCGGTGGTGCCGAGAACGAAATAGCCCAGCGGTAAAAAGGTCAGCAGCGCCATGTCGTTGGCAATGAGCATGGAGCCGATAAAGGTGATATACACCAGCGCCAGAATGCTCAGCCGGGTATTTTTACAGCATACCACGATTTTCTGGGCAAGGGTATAGAAAAACCGAATGTTTTTCAGCGCGCAGACCACTGCCAGCACGCAGAACAGGCAGGTCAAGGTCTTAACATCAAAATAGCCCAAGTATTCCCTGTCCACCGGGACCAATATCATCGTAACCAGCGCCGCCGTCATGGCGACCACCATCACCACATTCTGCTTCACAAACAGCAGCAGCCTTTCCCACAGCACCTTCCGGTAAAATTTCCGGTGGGGCGTATGGAGCATGGGGCTTTCTTCCATAAATCTCCGCTTCTTTCTCTCGAAAATCAAAAAACAAATGCAGTATAGCAAATCTAAGCGCAAATTGCAATCGGTTTTTACAGTATTTTCCCGGTTTTGAAGCCGGGAAAACGGACGAGCGGTGGAGCATAGAGTTACAGCGGAGGTGATTGCATGATCGCCGGCGTTTGGCTCATGCTCAGTACACTGCTGTATTCTCTGCAGCTTCAGACCGGCAGCTTTCCTAAGCCGCTGAGCGAGGAGGAGGAACGGCACTATCTGGCCCTCAGCGCACAGGGAGATCTGGATGCCAGAAATGTACTCATTGAACGGAATCTGCGGCTGGTTGCCCATATCATGAAAAAATACTATGCCCTTGTATCGGATCAGGAGGATCTGATCTCCATCGGCACCATCGGACTGATCAAGGGCATCACCACCTTTGACGCTTCCAAGGGGGCTCGACTGGCCACCTACGCCGCCCGGTGTGTGGAGAATGAGATACTGATGCATTTCCGCGCCCAACGGAAATCGGCACAGGATGTTTCCCTCAGCGATTATATCGAGACCGGCACCGATGGAGCGGCGCTGGAGCTGATGGATGTGGTGTGCGACGATACCGACCTTCTGGAGCGGGTCACCCAAAAGGATCAGACCCGGCGGCTGTGCCGTGCGCTGGACGATTCGCTGACACCCCAGGAGCGGCAGGTCATCGTGCTGCGCTATGGGCTGGGGGGCTGCAAAAGCCACCGCCAACGGGAGGTCGCTCAGCTCACAGGCATCAGCAGAAGCTATGTATCCCGCATCGAAAAGCGGGCACTGGGAAAGCTGAAAAAAGCCTTGGAGGGCAAGGACACCCTTTAGACAGATATGCTAAAGTATAGGAAAAGCCCGGTGGGGATCCCACCGGGCTTGAAGCATGATTTGAAATTACGCCTGTTCGTCCTTGGGCAGGCTTTGGATGTACTGGTGCATGGCTTCTGCCACCCGCTTGCTGTAAGCGACCGCCTCTACCACGGTTCTGGCGCCGTTGACCACATCGCCGGAGGCGAAGATGCCGGGGCGGCTGGTGCGGCCGTCTTCGTCTGCCATCAGCAGACCTCTCTGGTTCGCCTGCAGGCCGGTGGTAGTGGTAACGATGGTGTTCTGAGGGCCTTGGCTGATGGAGATGATGACGCTGTTGGCTCTATAGAGCTGGTCGCTGCCCTCTACCTCGGTGATGTTGCCTTCCTCATCCTCCACCACATCCCGGAAGATCACGCCGTCATCGGTGATCTCCACAGGCTTTTTGTTGTACTCAAAGTCCACGCCCTCCAGCTGGGCATAGCTGAACTCATACTGGGAGGCAGCCACCTGCTTAGTCAGAGAGAAGCAGGTGATCTCCTCGCTGCCCTTGCGCATAGCGGTACGGGCAACATCCATTGCCGCGTTGCCCGCGCCGATGACGATGACCCGTTTGCCCAGACGGTAGCTGTCGGGATTGTTCAGATAGTTGATGCCGAAATGGACATGACCGAAGGTCTCGCCCTTGATGCGCAGGGTATTGGGCTTCCACACGCCGGTGCCGATAAAGATCGCCTTATAGCCGTCCCGGAACAGGTCATCGATGCCGATGGCAGCGCCTACACGGGTATTGGGGCGGATCTTAATACCCTTCATTTCCAGATGACGGTACTGGATATCGTCCAGCACGGACTTGGGCAGGCGGAATTCGGGAATACCGTAGCGCAGGATGCCGCCGATCTTATCCTGTCCCTCAAAAATGGTGACCTGATAGCCATAGCGTGCCATTAGAATGGCAATGGTGATACCGGCAGGGCCGGAACCCACGATCGCCACCTTCATCCCGTTGGAGGGATGGGGACCCTGAGTCATTTTGGAGGCGTATGTACTGGAAATATAGCTCTCAATGGTGGAAAAATGAACCGGAGCGCCCTTTCTGCCCAGAACACAGTGACCCTCGCACTGCTTTTCATGGTTGCAGATCAAGCTGCAGACGGTGGTAAGGGGGTTATTCTCAAACAGAAGCCAGCCTGCCTCGTCCAGCTTGTTTTCCTTCAAAAGCTTAATGACCTCGGGAATGGGGGTGTTGATGGGGCAACCCTTCTGGCACTGGGGAACCTTGCAGCCCAGACAGCGGTTGGCCTCGTCCATAACATGAAGCGCCATGGTCGTTCCTCCTCATATATTGATAGATAGTATTATTTTACCACGGAAAAATGCCAAGTGCAACCCCATAAACGCAAAAAACAGCGGTTCAAAATGAACCGCTGTTTTTATACTAGGCAACTGCCTTTTCTTTTTTACGGGTGATGAACTGGAAAACAACCACCACTGCCACAAGGCACAGACCCACTGTATCCGTTACCACGCCGGGATAGATCAGCAGCAAGCCGCCGACGGCACTGAGCGCCCGTTCATACCACTGCATACGGTGCAGCAGGAAGCCCTGCAGGGCGGCAGAGACAGCAAAGATGCCCACCAACGAGGTAATGCAGATAAGAACGACCTCGCCTGCGTTGGTATCCACAAACAGCATTGCCGGGTTCAGCGCGAAGATATAAGGCACGATGAACGCGCCGATGGCAAGCTTGGTGGAAGTGAATGCGGTTTTCATAGGGTTCGCTTGGGCAATGGCAGCGCCTGCATAAGCAGCCAGAGCCACAGGGGGTGTCAGATCGGCAACGATACCGAAGTAGAACACAAAGAAGTGGGCTGCCACGGCAGGCACGCCCATACGCACCAGAATGGGCGCGCAGGTGGCTGCCATGATGCAGTAGTTGGCGGTGGTGGGAACGCCCATTCCCAGCACGATGCAGCAGATCATGGTCAAAAACAGAGCAACAATCACCTGATTGCCCGCCAGCGCCACGATGCCGTTGATCAGCATATTGGCAAGACCGGTCATTGTGATCGTACCGGCAATGATACCGGCAATGCCGCAGGCAGCAGCCACGGTGATCATACCCTGACCGCCGGCAGCGAGGGCTTCCCAGATCTTCTTGGGGGTGATACGGTTGCCCTTATTGAACAGGCTGACCACGATCACAGCCAGAATAGACAGGGCTGCGGCATACTGGATGGAGCGCTGGCTGGTACCCACCAGATACACCAGCAGCACCAGCGGCAGCAGCAGATAGCTCTGCTTCAGCAGTGGCAGGATCCGGGGTCGCTCCTCCTTAGTCAGACCACGCAGGCCCTCCTTCTTGGCTTCCAAATGGACGGCGATAAAAACACCGGCAAAGTACAGCACCGCAGGCAGGATCGCCTTGACGATGATGTTGCTGTAGGGCAGGCTCACATTCTCCGCCATCAGAAACGCCGCGGCGCCCATAATGGGAGGCATGATCTGTCCGCCGGTGGAGGCAGAGGCTTCTGCCGCGGCGGCAAATTCCGGCTTATAGCCGGTCTTCTTCATCAGCGGAATGGTCACAGAGCCGGAGCCCACGGTATTGGCAACGGAGGAGCCGGAAACCATGCCCTCCATGGCGCTGACCACCACCGCCACCTTGGCAGGGCCGCCGGAGAAGCCGCCCACAACCGCGTTGGCGATGTTGATAAAGAACTCGGAAATGCCACTGCGCTCCAGAAACGCACCGAAGATGATAAATACCACAATGAATTTGGAACAGACATTGATGGGGGTAGAAAGAATACCCTCCTTGCTGTAGAACAGGTAATGTACCATGTAATTCAGCTTGCCCCAAAGGTTGGGGTTGGATAGACCCCATATCAAAGCATAAACGATCAGCGCACCGGCGATGATAAGGATGGGCAGACCAACGCTGCGGCGGCATACCTCCGCCAACGCGATGATGCCGATGATGCCGATGATGATCTGATACCATTCAAATTTACTGCCCTGCTGGATGATGGTCATGGCATTGGCGGTGAAGTACAAAAACGCGCCCGTACCCAGCACCATCAGCAAGATGTCGTACCAAGGCATATGATTGACCTTATGGCCGGTCTTTCTGGCAGGATACACCATATAACCCAAAAAGACGATAAATGCCATAAAGGAGGTCAGCCGGATCTCCTCCAGCCAGCGTGTGAATAAAGTCACATAAATACAAAACAAAGCAAATGCAGCGAGAACGCAGGTGACCACGATCTTGGGGGTACCTTCCCAGATACGGACATTGGATTCCCGGTCAAACTTTTTCATCACGGAATCCAGATCCATGGGCTCTTCGATTTGCGGTTTCTTTTTCTTAAAAAGGGCCATACCGTACCTCCTGGTAATAGAATTGGAAATGGCTGCGGCGTTGTGCGCCGCAGCCATCGGATTTCGCGAAATGAATTACTCGGTTTCTACGGTAACGCCCTTTTCTGCGAAGTACTTGGCTGCGCCTGCGTGGAAGGGAGCGGTCATGCCGCTGGTGGCATTCTCGATGCTCAGCTCTGCGCCCTTGCCGTGTTCCGTGGTGATGGCAGCGATGTTGTCGAAGATGGCAGCGGTCAGAGCATATACATCGTCCTCGGATGCATCGGCGCTGACGATCATGGTAGCCTTAACGGTCACGGTCTGCACATCCTCGGTCTGACCCTCGTAGGTGCCGGCGGGAATGGTGTAAGCGGTGTAGAAGGGGCAATCGTTCATCAGCTTAGCAGCGATATCGCCGTCAATGGGAACCAGATAGGCATCATTGGTGGTGCACAGCTCGGTGATAGCGGGGGTAGGAGCACCGGCAACGATGAAAGCGGCATCGATCTTGCCGTCCTTCAGACCGTCGGTGGAATCGGCGAAGCTCATGTACTGAGGCTTGATGTCAGCCTCGGTCAGACCGGCAGCACCCAGAACATCGATGGCGTTGAAGAACACGCCGGAGCCGGGAGCGCCGATGGAAACATTCTTGCCCTTCAGGTCAGCAACGCTCTTGATGGCGGGATCCATGGTGATCAGCTGCACGGACTCAGCATACAGACCGGCGACCACACGGAAGGAATCCACCTTGCCGTCGTTCTCGAAGGAGCGGGTGCCCTCCCATGCGTAAGCCATAACATCGGACTGCACAGTGCCCAGCTGATAGTTGCCGGCATCGATGCCCTGAATGTTGGCCTTGGAGCCGTCGGTGGAAACAACGGTGACATTGATGTCGGCGTTGTTCATAATGTACTGACCCAGCACGCCGCCAAAGGCGTAGTAGGTGCCGGAGGTGCCGCCGGTACCCATGGTCATACGGGTGCCGCTGCCGCCGCAGGCTGCCAGAGACAGAGCCAGCGCCAGAACCAGTACAAAGCAAATCATCTTCTTCATTTTCATTTTCCTCCTTGTCTTTTGGCAAAAACCAAAAAATATGTTATAATTATACATGAACATTCGCATTTTCGCAAGAGGAAAATTTCATTTTTTCTTCAGCGAAACCGATTATTTTCTTGGTTTTTATTGGGTTTTTCCGGCATTTTTGCTGGCAATCCATTATTTTTATGCAATTTGCATATAGATGGTTTTATATTTACTCATTTTTTATACATTTTGATACAGTGTGAAAATTCAGCAGTTTCTTTTTTTGCCGGTTTGTGCTAAACTATATGCAACCTCTTCCTTTTTTTAACGAGATATACCATAAGAAAGGAGGTGCGCCATGGAGGATGCCATGATCGTGTCGCTGTACTGGCAGCGTGACGAGGCTGCCATTGCTCACACCCAAGAAAAATACGATGCCTACCTGCATAAGATCGCCTACAATGTGCTCAACGACAGTGAGGACAGCCGGGAAAGCGTCAACGACACCTATCTTGCGGCATGGAATTCCATGCCGCCCCACAAGCCGGAGATCCTCTCCACCTATCTGGGAAAGCTGACCCGGCGCATCTCCATCGACCTGTTTCGCAAGCGGACTCGGCTGAAGCGGGGTGCTTCGGAATACACCCTGTCGCTGAGTGAGCTGGCGGATTGTATTCCCGGCGGCGCAACACCGGAATCGGAGCTGGAGCTAAAGCAGCTTGGGCAGACCATCAGCGCGTTTCTGCGCACCCTATCCGCCGATGCACGGAACACCTTCATCGGCAGGTACTACTACATGGATCCGCTGAAGGAGGTCGCCCGGTACTGCGGTATGTCAGAAAGCAAGGCGAAGACCCTGCTCTACCGCACCCGGCAGGCTCTGCGTACATACTTGGAAAAGGAGGGGTATTTTCTATGAACGAGCATATTTTGCACGATGCCATGAACCATCTGGACGATGACCTGCTGGAAGCTGCCGACCGTCTCCGTTCCCGGCAGAAAAAGCCCTTCCCCATCTTCCGGGCGGCAGGCATCGCCGCCTGTATCTGCCTGCTGCTGGGGCTTGGCTGGCAGCTCTCCCGGCAAATGGATTTTGCCGCCATGGAATCCATCGGCGATCACTTTTATTCGGAGAATTGCAGCCCCATGGAGACCATTGCTTCCATAGGCACTACCGACGGCGAAACCTATGTGCTTCTGACGGACTATGCATGGACAGAGGACGGTATTACAGGTACCGTGGTGAAGTCGTGGGATACCGCTATTGCGATGGGCTCCGCCGTGACCGTTCTGCTTCCCACATCGGGCAGCATCGACGGTGGAAACGACGAGGTTTTATACGCACATAGTGAGAAACCGGAATCCGTGCAAGGTGGAGAAGGCTTTAATGCCCTGCGGATCACCTTTGACCAATGGGAGAAAACGGAAAACGGCATCGTGATATACGCCGTCAGCTTAAAAGGAGACCATTATGATGAATAAGAAATTGCTTCGTGCCTGCGCCCTTGCCCTTTCCCTAGCGCTGCTGGCAGGCTGCGCCGGAGAAGCCCCGGAGCAAGCGCAAAATCGGGCAGATGCCGGCCCGGAAGGCTACTGCGGTTTTGCTTTGGAGCTGTTGTCGCAGTGTTATCAGCCGGGAGAAAATACCCTTGTCTCTCCCCTGTCGGTACACATCGCCCTTGCCATGACCGCTGCAGGTGCTAAGGAAAATACGCTGGAGCAGATGTGTACCGTGCTGGGTATGTCCGCCGAGGAACAGCGGCAATTCCTGCGCAACTTCCTGTCCGGGCAGGGTGAAGAGCTTCAGCTTGCCAACAGCATCTGGTTCACCGATGATCCCCAATTCTCCGTGAAGGAGGACTTTCTGCAGGGGTGCAAAAAGGATTTCTCCGCCCAGCTTTACCGCACCCATTTTGATAACACCACCGCCGGGGAGATCAACCGCTGGGTTCAGGAACACACCAAGGATATGATCGACGAGATCGTAAAGGAAGTTCCGGAATACGCGGTGATGTATTTGATCAACGCCCTTGCCTTTGAGGCCCAGTGGGAAAGCAAGTACGCTGATTATCAAGTAAACGATGGCAGGTTCACCGCCGAGGATGGCACGGTACAAAATGTGGAGCTTCTGCACAGCACAGAGCAAAAATTCCTATCCGATGACCTTGCCACCGGCTTCCTCAAGTATTATAAGGGCAGGCAATACGCCTTTGCCGCGCTGCTTCCCAATGAGGGCGTGACCATGGAGGCGTATTTGGAATCGCTTACGGCACAGAGCCTGTATAAAACCCTGAATGAGCCCACCGACATCAAGGTATATGCCGCCATCCCCAAGTTTGAAACGGACTTTTCCATCGAGCTGTCCGAAAATTTGCAGACCATGGGTATGTCCGATGCCTTTGACGCGGAAAAAGCAGACTTTACCGGCATCGGCACAGCCGCCGGGGGCAATATTTACATCAGCCATGTACAGCACAAGACCTACTTCTCCCTTACGGAGGAGGGCACCCGTGCAGGTGCCGCCACCTCGGTGGAGATGGCATTTGGCGCTGCCCTTGCCCCTGAGGAGTACCGTACCGTCACGCTGGACAGACCCTTCGTATATATGCTCATCGATTGCGAGAGCGGACTTCCCTTCTTCATCGGCACCATGATGTCCCCCAACGCCTGACAAAAAATCACCTGCCATAGCGGCAGGTGATTTTTCTGTGTAGGGGTCAATGCCCACATCGACCCTAACGAACACATAAATATTTTTTATCGGATGACACGGATGCGCAGAACGCCCTCTACCTTCTTCAGATCATTGACCACCTTTTCGGAAGCAGGCTCGTCAAGATCCAGCATGGTCACGGCATAAGCGCCCCGGCTGCGGTTGAGCATATCAGAAATGTTGATATTGTCGCTTGCCACCACGGTGGTGAAACGGCTGATGGTATTGGGAATATTCTTGTGAAGCACAACGATTCTGCCGGGCTTATTGCAGACGCCCATGTCGCAGTTGGGGAAGTTGACGGAGTTGATGATGTTGCCGTTTTCCAGATAGTTCATCACCTGCTTCACCGCCATCTTAGCGCAGTTGTCCTCGGCTTCCTCAGTGGAAGCGCCCAGATGGGGAATGGCTACCACACCTGCCATGCCTGCGGTCTTATCGTTGGGGAAATCGGTGACATAGCGGCTGACCTTGCCGGACTTCAGCGCTTCCTCCATTGCCTCGTCATCCACCAGCAGGTCACGGGCAAAGTTCAGAACGATAACACCGTCCTTCATCTTGGAGATGGCTTCGGCGTTGATCATCTTCTTGGTGTCCTCCAGCAGAGGGGTGTGCAGAGAGATGATGTCGCACTGGGCATAGATCTCATCCCGGCTGTTGACGCGGATGATATTGCTGTCCAGATGCCATGCGGCATCGATGGAGATAAAGGGATCGCAGCCATAGACCTCCATGCCCAGCTTGATGGCGGCATTGGCAAGCGGGCCACCCACAGCGCCCAGACCGATGACACCCAGCTTCTTATCCTTGATCTCATGTCCGGCAAACTTTGCCTTGCCCTTTTCCACCTTCTTGGCAACATCGCCCTCATCCTTAATAGACTGCACCCAGTTGATGCCGCCCACCACATCACGGCTGCCCAGCAGCATACCGCACAGCGCCATTTCCATCACGCTGTTGGCATTGGCACCGGGGGTATTGAACACCACGATGCCCTCCTGTGCCATTTTATCCAGAGGGATATTGTTGACGCCGGCGCCGGCACGGGCAACTGCCAGCAGATTCTCCGGCAGCTCCATGTCGTGCATGGAGGCGCTGCGGACAACAATGGCATCGGCAGATGCCGCACTGTCGGCAGTTTTATAGTTGTCCCTCCACAGAGCGGTGCCCTTGGGAGAGATGGGGTTCAAATAATGTACCTGATACATAACGATCGCCTGCTTTCCTGTTTTTGATATTCCTATGCTGCCAAAGCCACTTTTGTGTTTCCGGCGGCACTTGTTCGCTTGTCGCGGACAAATATTCTTGTACAGTATACTACCACTTTTTAAGGCAAAAAACAACCCGAAAATGCCCTTTCAAACACGATTCATACACTTTGACAGGTTTTGCCCCTTTTTTGCCCCGGGAAATGTGAAAGATGCAGAAAATGTTTTTGTCAAACTCTGCGGTATTCTGTTGCTTTTCAGGTGTGCTTCGTGCTATAATATATAACAGTATTTTCAGAAAGGAGCAACAGCGTGAATAATAAGAAAATCCTACCCGCGCTATTGATCTGTATTTTGCTGTTTGCGGTAGCTCTGGCGCTTGCCGTCCTATTCCCCAGCGGTGAAACCGCACCGGCCGGAACCGTTGCTAACAGCGATGTCGTGATCAGCGAGATCATGTCCAGCAACCGCACCTACCCCAATGCACAGGGAAAACAACTGGATTACATAGAGATCCAAAATCTGTCCAACAAGCAAATCGATATTTCGGGCTATAAGCTTTCCGATGACGAAAGCTCCATTGGCTTCACCTTCCCTCAGGGAGCAGCTCTGGAGCCCTACGGCTATGCCGTCTGCTGGTGTGATTCCTCCAGCAGCGACGAGGCATACGCCTCCTTCCAGCTTTCCAAAAACGGAGGCGAGACCGTCTATCTGTATAACAGCACCAACGCACTCATCGACCAGCAGCTCCTTCCTAAGGTCACTGCCAACACGCCCTTGATCCGCCAGCAGGACGGCACGCTTGCCCTCGGTACTCTGGGCACCCCCGGCTATGCCAATACGCAAGAGGGCTATGACGCATGGCTGGCTGCCATGGGCGGCACGGAAATGAAAGTGCTGATCAGCGAGGTGCAGACGGGAAACTACTGTATCGCGCTGGATGACAAGGGCACCGTGTGCGATTGGGTAGAGCTTTACAATGCAGGCTCTGAAACCGCCGTTCTGGACGGTGCCTACCTTTCCGATGACCCGGCAGATCCGCTGAAATGGCAGATCCCCAGACTGATCCTTGGACCTAACGAATACGCGCTGATCCCCTGCTCCGGCACCACCGCAGAGGGGCACGCCAGCTTCGCGCTGGACCGCTCCGGCTGCACACTGGTCTTGACCGGTGCCATCGGCTCCGAGCTGAGCCGCGTAGAATGTCCGCAGCTCAGCCGCGGCTATGCGTGGGCCATCCAGAGCGACGGCAGCTATGCCGGAACACCCTATGCTACTCCCGGCTTTGTCAATACAGAAACAGGCTACGGTGAATGGCTGGATTCGGTGGGTGCCGAGCAGCTCAATGTGGTGATCAGCGAGGTGCAGACCGTCAACCGCAGCGCTATCACCGACAGCAGCGGCAAGCTTTGCGATTGGGTGGAGCTGTATAACGCAGGCACCACCGCCGCGGTTCTGGACGGCGCATTCCTGTCCGACGATCCAGAGGATCACATCAAATGGCAGATCCCCAGCCTGACCCTTGCTCCCGGTGAATATGCAGTGATCAAATGCGTAGGCGCCGGTGCTGCCAACGGAGAAGCGGACTTTACGCTGGATCGGGACGGCTGCACACTGGTGCTTTCCGGATCTGTCGGAAACATCATTACCCAGACGGAATGTCCCTTCCTAAGCCCCGACCGGTCGTGGGCAATTCTGGAGGATGGCAGCTACACGGAAACGGAGCTTCTCTCCCCCGGCTATCCCAACACCGCCGACGGCTGCAGCCAGTTCCGCAGCACCCAAAAGCCCACCGGCGGTTTGATGATCAGCGAGGTCATGCCCTCCAACAACCGCTATCTGCTGCAGACCGACGGCGAATACTACGATTGGATCGAGCTGGTCAACATTTCTGCCTCCCCCATTGACCTTGCCGATTACACCCTTTCCGACACCGCTGACGATCTCGGTCTTTTACAGCTTCCCAACCAGATCCTGCAGCCCGGACAGCGGGTTGTCGTCATCTGCTCCGGCAACACCGCCCTTACGGGCAGCTATATCCAAGCGCCCTTCACGCTGAGCCGGGAAGAATGCTGGGTATATGTTTCCCATAAGGATGGCAGCCTGAGCGACTATATCCGGGTATCCAAAGCCCCCTATCAGGGCAGCGTCGGCAGAAATACCGGTGACACCACAGTAGTCTACTTCACCACCCCCACCCCCGGCGAGGAGAACATCTCCGGTGTCGCACAGATCGCCGAAGTCCCTTTTGTTAAGACCCCGGGTGGCATCTATAACGGTGTAGAAAGTGTAAGCGTAGTCCTTTCCGGGGAAGGACAGATCTACTACACGCTGGACGGCAGCGAGCCTACACAGGCTTCCCCTGTGTATACCGCGCCCATTATTCTTACAAAGAGCACCTCCCTGCGAGCCGTGTGCTTCAGCGAAGGAAAGCTGCCCAGCAACATCGTAACTGCCAGCTATATCATCAACGAAAACCACACCCTGCCTGTGGTGACCATCACCGCAGATCCGCAGGCCATGTTCGGCAATAACGGCATCTACACCCGTTACACCCGAGATATTGAGATTCCCTGCAACCTCACGCTCTACGAGGCAGACGCGGAAGGCTTTACCGTGGATTGCGGTGTCAAGCTTCACGGCCATACCGGATTAACGCTGGATAAAAAGAGCTTCAAGATCAATTTCCGCAGCCGCTACGGCACGGATGTTCTTGGTTATCCGGTGTTTGGTGAGGAGGGCTTATCGGTTTTCGATGCCCTGTGCATCCGCGCCGGTCAGGACTATCCCCAATCCATCTTCCGTGAGGAGCTGTTCTCCTCCCTCTGCCAGGATATGTCCGACAATGTTCTGACGCAGGACAACAAGTTCTGCATTCTTTATATCAACGGTGAATACTGGGGTATCTACAACTTGAAGGAGGCCTTTACCGAGGAGTATTACGCCCAGCACCGCAATGTGTCTGCTGAAAGCGTCACCATCGTTCAGGCACCTGTGGATTACGGTACCGAGATCCATCAGTTCATGCAGTTTTTGAAGAAACAGCGTATGGCTGACGATGCCAACTATGAATACGCCGCTTCTGTCATCAATGTAGAAAGCTTGATCGATTGGATGATCATTCAAGGCTACTGTACAAACGGCGATGTGCAGCAGAATCTGCGCTACTTCCGCAGCACAGAAAACGGAAACCGCTGGGAAATGGCCTTCTATGATCTGGATTGGGCATTCTACCGGCACCGTCCCTTCGCCAATATCATCGGTCATGAGTTCTCATGGCAGCACATGATGATCACAAACAATATGATGAATAACGCCCAATTCCGTCAGCAGTTTTTGGAGCGGCTGAGCTACCACATGGGCAATGCCCTGAGCAACCAAAATGTGCTTGCACGCATCGACTATTTCGAGCAGCTTCTGCTCCCGGAGATCCCCCGGGAACGGGACCGCTGGGGCGGTACACTGGAGGGCTGGAAGAATATGGTGCAGCGGCTGAGGAATTTCATTACCAACAACGATCATCTGGGCGATATTGTAGATCATCTGAAGGTCTACATCGGCTTGACCTCAAATGAGATCGAGACTTATTTTAAGGAGTGGGACTGATGCAAAAGGGCTTTCGCCATGAATACAAATTTCTGATCTCCCAAGCATCGGCGCAGCTTCTGAAAAGCCGCCTGCCGGGCTTTATGCGCCGGGATCCCCACGCAGGTCCCACCGGGCAGTATACCATTCGAAGCCTGTATTTTGACGATCAGGACTTTTCCGCCTACACCGACAAGATGTCCGGTGTCCGTGACCGGGTCAAATATCGCATCCGCTACTATAATTACGATGACCGGGTCATCAAGCTGGAAAAAAAGGAAAAGCATGAGAACCTCACCCGCAAAATCGCCCAGACCGTCACCCGTGCCGATGCGCTGGCGCTGGAACAATGCCTTCGAAGCGGTTGTCCCGACCACCCCAAAGGGCTGACTGAGGAGCTGCGGGTGCAGATCTCCTGTGGGATGCGTCCCCGGGTGCTGGTGGACTATGACCGCACCCCCTTTGTCTGCAACGCAGGCAATACCCGCATCACGCTGGATGAAAACATTCGCACCCACCCCTACAACGGCGAGCTGTTTGCCAGCCCCCATGCCATGATCCCTGTCTTGGAGGATAACCAAGTGGTTTTGGAGGTCAAATTCGACGATTTTCTCCCCGGATACCTCAGCGAGGTGCTGGAGGATATCCCTAAGGTGAATCTTGCCATTTCCAAGTATGTTCTTTGTCTCAATCTGATATAAAAAGAGAGGTTTTACACTATGCTGAATTTCACCGATATCATCAAAGGTAAATTTCTGGAGGAATTTGCCGCCATTTCCGTCACCGATGCGCTGGTTGCCATCGTGCTGTCCTTCCTGCTCAGCCTGTTCATCATTTACATCTACCGCGTCACCTACGGCGGCGTCAGTTACAGCCGCAGCTTTGCCAACTGTCTGATGATGCTGAGCATGGTCACCACCGTGGTGATCTTGGTAGTCTCCTCCAATGTGGTGCTGTCTCTGGGCATGGTGGGCGCACTGTCCATCGTCCGCTTCCGCACCGCCGTGAAGGAAGCCACCGATACCAGCTTCCTGTTCTGGGCCATCGCCACGGGTATCATCTGCGGCGCGGGCTATGTGACCATCTCCATCCTCATTACCCTGCTGCTGGGTCTGCTGTTTGTGATTGCCCACGCCTTCTCCGGCAAGAAAAAGTCCGACAGCTACTTGGTGGTGATTCGCTACAACGGAGATACCAATGTGGAGCGCCGTCTTGCCTCCCTGCCCGCTTATAAGATGAAGAACAAGTCCATTACCGGCGAATATACCGAATTGGTGGCTGAGATGCGCCTGACCGATAATAACATGGTTCGGGTAGAAGCTCTGCGCAATGAGTCCGGTGTTGAGGAGATCTCCATTATGCGCTCTGTCAGCGGCAGCGTGCTGTAATGCCTATTCTCCCCTACGAATTTTACCGCCGCCCCTGTCTGGATGTAGCCCATGATCTTGTGGGCAAGGTCTTGGTGCATAAAACCGAAGCCGGAGAGCTGCGTCTGCGGATCTCAGAAACCGAGGCGTACTGCGGCGAAGCGGATACTGCCTGCCACGCCCACAAGGGCAGAACCAATCGCACCGAGGTACTGTATGCCGATGGCGGCACTGTGTACATCTACCTTTGCTACGGCATCCATTGGCTGCTGAATATTGTCACCGGAGAGGAAAATGATCCGCAGGCGGTGCTGATCCGCGCCTGCATAGATGCCCCCGGCCCCGGCAGGCTCACCAAAAAGCTGGGCATCACCGGTCGGCTGAACCGCACCAGCGCTCTAGGTAACGATGCCCTGTGGATCGAGGACGATGGCTTCGCCTGCGGTGTGAAAACCGGCAAGCGGGTGGGCATCGGCTATGCCACGCAGGAGGATCAAGACAGGCCTTGGCGGTTTATTATGGACTAAAAAACACAGCCCTTGCGAAAAATCCGCAAGGGCTGTGTTTTTTCATAGCTTTATGCCAAGGTAGCCGCCATGACCGCCTTGATGGTGTGCATCCGGTTCTCCGCCTCGTCAAAGACGATGGACTGCTCACTTTCAAAGACCTCATCGGTAACTTCCATGCAATCGATGCCGAATTTATCGTAGATCTGCTTGCCGATGGTGGTGTTCAGATCGTGGAAGGCAGGCAGACAGTGCATGAACCGGCACTGCTGACCCGCAGCTGCCATCAGCTCGCTTGTTACCCGGTAGGGTGTCAGATCCCGGATCCGCTCCTGCCATACGCTGTCCGGCTCACCCATGGACACCCACACATCGGTGTAGATCACATGGGCGCCCTTCACCGCTTCCTTGGGATCGGTGATAAACTCCAGCGTAGCGCCGGTCTGGGCGGCCACTTCCCTGCACTGGTCGATCAGCGCGGCATCCGGGAAATACTTCTCGGGGGCGCAGGCAACAAAGTGCATACCCATTTTCGCACAGCCCACCATGAGAGAATTGCCCATATTATACCGGGCATCGCCCATATACACCAGCTTCTTACCCTGCAAGCCGCCGAAATGCTCCTGAATTGTAAGAAAATCCGCCAAGATCTGGGTGGGATGGAACTCGTTGGTCAAACCGTTCCAAACGGGAACGCCCGCATAGTCGCTGAGCTGCTCCACGATGCTCTGACCGAAGCCGCGGTACTCGATGCCATCGTACATTCTTCCCAGAACCCGGGCAGTATCGGCAATGGACTCCTTCTTGCCCATTTGGGAACCGCTGGGGCCCAGATAGGTAGCGCTCATACCCAGATCCGCTGCCGCCACCTCAAAGGCACAGCGGGTACGGGTGCTGTCCTTCTCAAACAGCAGCACCACATTCTTCCCCTCACAAAGCCGGTGGGGGATCCCTGCCTTTTTCTTCTGCTTCAGCTCCACCGCCAGCGCCAGCAGTCCGCTGATCTGATCAACAGACAGATCCAGCAGCTTCAGAAAACTCTTATTCTTCAAGCCGATCATGCTTTTTCCTCCTTCAGTTGTTCCTTGACCCATGCGATCTGCTCCAGCACGGAGGCGGTGGATGTGCCGCCCTCGCTGATGCGCTTTTCCACGCAGGTCTTCAGGTCGATCTCGCTGTAAAGATCCTCATCAAACAGGTCGCTGTAGCCCTTATAGGTCTCCAGCGGCAGCTCCTCCAGAACGGTGTTGCTGCGGATGCAATATGCCACAAGCTGACCGGATATCTTATAGGCGCTGCGGAAGGGCAGCCCCTTTTTCACCAGATAGTCTGCAAGGTCAGTGGCGTTGATAAAGCCCTTCTGGGCAGCTCGCTTCATGTTGGCAAGGTTTGCCTCCATGGTCTGCACCATGGGTGCGAACACCTGCAGGCACATCTTCACCGTGTCCACCGCATCGAACACGCCCTCTTTGTCCTCCTGCATATCCTTATTATATGCCAAGGGCAGACCCTTGAGGGTAGTCAGCAGCGCCATCAGATCGCCGTAGACCCGCCCGGTCTTGCCGCGAACCAGCTCTGCCATATCCGGATTTTTCTTCTGGGGCATGATAGAAGAGCCGGTGGTAAAGGCATCGCTTAGCTCCACAAACTTAAACTCCCAGCTTGACCAGAGGATGATCTCCTCAGAGAAACGGGATAGGTGCATCATCAGCATAGCCAGACAGCTCAGCAGCTCCACACAGAAATCCCGGTCGGAAACGCCGTCCAGAGAGTTGCGGCAGATGCCGTCAAAGCCCATCAGCGATGCCTCGTAGCGGCGGTCGATGGGATAGGTGGTGCCTGCCAAGGCGCAGCAGCCGATGGGAGACTGATTCATTCTTCTCTTGCAATCCATGAGCCTGTCCATATCCCGCAGCAGCATCATGGCATACGCCATAAGGTGATGTCCGAAGGTAACGGGCTGCGCCCGCTGCAAATGAGTATAGCCGGGCATGATGGCATTGCTGTACTGCTCTGCCTTGGAGACCACCGCTTCCAGCAGCGCCTTCACCAGAGAGAGGATCTCCTGCGTCTGCTCCCGCAGGTACAGCCGGGTATCCAGCGCCACCTGATCGTTGCGGCTGCGGGCGGTGTGGAGCCGTTTGCCCACATCTCCCAGCCGCTCTGTCAGCACCTGCTCCACAAACATGTGGATATCCTCGCAGGTCATATCGATGGCAAGTGCCCCGGAGTCTATATCCTCCAAGATCCCGGCAAGACCCTCCCGCAGAGCATCCGCATCCGCTTGGGTGATGATGCCCTTCGCTGCCAGCATGGCGGCATGGTTCATGCTGCCGGTAATATCCTGACGGTACATTCTGCTGTCAAAGCGGATGGAGGAATTGAAATCATCGGCGATCTGTTCCGTTGCGCCATCGGTTCTTCCTGCCCACATCTTTGCCATAGCTCTTACTCCTTTATATCCGCACAGGCGGACTTGATCACGCCCACTGCCTTTTTCAGCACATCCATGGGGATGTTCAATGCCGGCAGCAGCCGCACTTTATCCTTTGCTGTAAGGCACAGAACACCCTGCTCCATGCAATCGGCAACCACTTCCTTGGCGGGGCGCTGGGTCTTGATGCCGATCATCAGACCCTTGCCGGTGACGCTGACGATGCCCTTTGCTCCGGTCAGCTCCTGAAAAACATAGTCGCTCTTTTCCCGAACCTGCGCCAAAAACGCCTCGTCCAGCCGCTCAATGACACTCAAAGCGCCTGCACAGCAGACCGGATTGCCACCGTAGGTGGAGCCATGGTCACCAAAGCCCAAAACGCTCTCTACCTTCTCTCCCAGCAGCGTAGCGCCGATGGGCAGACCGCCGCCCAAGCCCTTGGCTGTGGAGACGATATCGGGGGTAATGCCGTAGTCCATATAGGCGTACAGGCTGCCGGTGCGTCCGTTGCCGGTCTGCACCTCATCGATGATCAGCGGAATATCGTTGCTTGCGGCAAGCTCCGCGGCAGCCCGGACAAACTCACGGCTCAGCGCCACAACGCCGCCCTCACCCTGCACACATTCCAGCATGATGCCGGCGATCTTTTCTTCCCTCACCAGCTTGGTCAGCCCTTCGATGTCCTCAGCCGCCACATGGACAAAGCCGGGGGTCAAGGGATTGAACAGCTTGTGGAAGTGATCCTGCCCGGTGGCGGACAGGGTGGTCAGTGTTCTGCCGTGGAAGCTGTTGACCAAGGTAACGACGGTGTAGCAGTCTGCGCCCTTTTTCTCGGCGGAATACTTTCTTGCCGCCTTGATGGCACATTCATTGGCTTCCGCGCCGGAATTAGAGAAGAACACCTTCTTCATTCCCGTTTTTTCACACAGCAGCCGGGCAAGCCGGGCACAGGGCTGGGTGTAGTACAGGTTGGAGGTATGCTGCAAGGTGCCAAGCTGTGCCGTCACCGCTGCCATCCACGCCTCTTCGGCAATGCCGAAGGCGGTAACGCCGATGCCGGAGCCCATATCGATATACTGCTTGCCGTTGACATCCGTCAGAATATTGCCCTTGCCGCTGACCAGCTCCACAGGGAACCGGGCATAGGTATTGGCAACATACTGCTTATCCAGAGAAATGATGCTTTCCATATTTCATCAGCCTTTCGTAACCATGGTACCGGCGCCTTCGTCGGTGAGCAGCTCCATGAGAATGGAGTGGGAAATGCGGCCGTCCATGATGATCACATTGTTGACACCCCGCTCCAGCGCTTCGATGCAACACTCCACCTTGGGGATCATACCGCCGGAGATCACGCCGCTGTCAAACAGTGTTTTTGCCTGCTCCACGGTGATCTGGGGGATCAAGGTGGCGGGATCGTCCTTATCTTCCAGAATTCCGGCAATATCCGTCATCATGATCAGACGCTCGGCGTTCAGCGCTCCCGCGATGTAGGCAGCGGCGGTATCGCCGTTGATGTTATAGGTATTGCCCTGCCGGTCGCTTGCCACTGTGGAGATCACGGGGATATAGTTCTTTTCCAGCAGGTCGTTGATGGGCTGGGTGCGGATCTTAGTGATCTCACCCACGAAGCCCAGATCCTCGTTTTTCATCCTTGCCTCGATGATGCCGCCGTCAATGCCGGAAAGACCCACGGCATGACCGCCCTTCATCTGCAGCAGGTTTACCAGAGTCTTGTTGATCTTGCCTGCCAGCACCATCTGCACGATGTCCACAGTCTCCTTATCGGTGACCCGCAGACCGTTGACGAACTGCGCCTGCTTGCCTAATCTTTTCATGGTCTCGCTGATCTCCGGACCGCCGCCATGGACCAGCACCACTTTCACGCCGATGAGCCACAGCAGCACAATATCCTCCATGACCTGCTCCTTGAGCTGCTCGTTGACCATAGCGTTGCCGCCGTACTTCACCACCACGATCTTGCCGTTATACCGGCGGATATAGGGCAGCGCGGCGGTCAATACCTCCGCCCGCTCCGCATTGGAAAAAATGCCTTCCATGGCAGTTACCTCTCTTTTCATAAAAATGCGTATGTAGGGGTCGATGGTTCGGCCCCTACAAACAACGATCAGGTACGGTAATCTCCGTTGATCTTCACATAATCATAAGTCAGATCGCAGCCCCATGCGCAGGCGCTGTAAGCACCGTCGCCCAGCGTCACAAGGATCTCGATCTCCTTTTCCAGCAGGATCTGTTTGGCAATCTCCTCGGAGAAGGGTACGCCCGCGCCGTTGCGGCAGACCTCGATCTGCCCCTTGCAGGAGTGGAAGGATACACCGATCTTGCTCACATCCACATCCGCACCGCTGTAGCCCAAAGCACACAGCACTCTGCCCCAGTTGGCGTCCGCGCCGAACATGGCAGCCTTCAGCAGGCTGGAGCAGATCACGCTCTTAGCGCAGCATTTGGCTGTTTCCAAATCGTCACTGCCGCTGACGATGCACTCCAGCAGCTTGGTAGCGCCCTCGCCATCACCGGCGATCCGGCGGCACAGGTTCACCGTCAAGGTGTTCAGCGCCTGCATAAACACGGTGAAATCCTCGCCCTCGCAGGTGATCTCCGGATTGCCCGCCAGACCGTTGGCAAGCACCGTCACCATATCGTTGGTGGAGGTATCGCCATCAATGCTGAGCATATTGAAGGTGTTGGTAATGTCGCTGGACAGCGCCTTGCGCAGCATTTCCGGGGAAATAGCGGCATCGGTGGTGATGAACACCAGCATGGTCGCCATATTGGGATGGATCATACCGCTGCCCTTGGCAATACCGCCCATTCGGCATATCTTGCCGCCCAGAGTAAACTCCACGGCGATCTCTTTCTTCACAGTATCGGTGGTCATGATCGCCTGTGCCGCTGCTTCGCTGCCGTTTTCCGACAGCCCTGCGGTCAGCTCCTCCATGCCGTTGGCAATGGGGGTAATATCCAGCACCTGTCCGATGACACCGGTGGAGGCGACCACCACATCCTTTGCGGATACACCTGTGGACTTTTCCACCAAAGCGCACATATCCATGGCGATCTCGATGCCGTTGGCGTTGCAGGTGTTGGCATTGCCGCTGTTGCAGATCACCGCCTGCGCCCTGCCGTCGGCAAGATTCTGCTTGGTCACGGTCAGCGGTGCGCCCTTGACCAGATTGGTGGTATACACCGCCGCGGCAGAAGCGCTCACTTCACTGACAATCAGCGCCAGATCCCGCTTACTGCGGTTTTTGCGGATACCGCAGTGGATACCGTTTGCCTTATAGCCCTTTGCGGCACATACGCCGCCTTCAATCAGCTTCATATCGTTCCTCATTCCACATCCAGCCCGGTGGCTTCGTCCACACCAAGGGCGATGTTCATATTTTGAATGGCGGCACCGGAGGCACCCTTGCCTAAATTGTCAAACAGGGCGGTCACCATGGTCTGCTTCTCATGTCCGGTTACGATGATCCGCATGGAATCCTTCAGCGCCAGCGTGCTGGCATAGATCACGCTCTCGTCGCCGCCCAGAGGGGCAACGGTAACGATCTTCTGGTTTTCGTAATGGGAAGCCAGACATTCCCAAACACGCTTTGCGTCAAAGCCCGGCAGCAGCACGGAGGTAGCCATGCCCTCGTAAAAATCCCCTAGAATGGGAGAAAACACCGGGGGCTGTGTCAAGCCGCAGATCTTCTGCATTTCCGGCAGGTGCTTGTGCTGCAGGGTGGTGCCGTAGATCCGGTGGCTTTCGTGACGCACATCCCGGTCAGGGGCTTCATACTCCGCGATCAGGCTCTTGCCGCCGCCGCTGTAGCCGGTGAGGGAATAAGCGGTCAGCGGAAAATCCGCAGCCACAATGCCATGCTTCACCAACGGATACACACAGCCGATAAAGCCGCTGGCATGACAGCCGGGATTTGCGATCCGGTTTGCGCCTGCAATAGCAGCACGGTGCTCCTGAGAAAGCTCTGCAAAGCCATAAGCCCACGCGGGGTTCGTACGGTGAGCGGTAGAGGTATCGATAATCTTTACCTTTTCGCTTTGAACCAGACTTACCGCTTCTATGGCAGCGGCATCCGGCAGGCACAAAAACGCAATATCCGCGCTGTTGAGTGCCTCCTGCCGGGCTGCGATATCCTTTCGCTTTTCCTCCGGCAGACGCAGCAGGCGGATATCCGCCCGATTTGCCAACCTATCGGCAATGCGCAGGCCCGTAGTGCCTGCGCTGCCATCAATAAATACATTCGTCATTACTTCTTACCGTTGACCATGGCCTGAACCTTGATGGGCAGACCGAACAGGTTGATAAAGCCTGCGGAATCCTTCTGGTCGTAATCGCTTTCGCCGAAGGTGGCGATCTCCTCGCTGTAGAGGGAGTAGGGACTCCACACACCTGCATTGATCATGTTGCCCTTGTACAGCTTCAGCCGAACCTTACCGGTGACGGTCTCCTGAGTCTTGTCCACGAAAGCGGACAGGGCCTCCCGCAGGGGGGTGAACCATTGACCGTTGTAGACCAGCTCGGCAAAGGTGATGGCAAGGCGCTGCTTCTCATGCAGAACCATCTTGTCCAGACAAACGGATTCCAGAACGCTGTGCGCCTTGTACAGGATGGTGCCGCCGGGAGTCTCATACACGCCCCGGCACTTCATGCCAACCAGACGGTTTTCCACGATGTCGATGATGCCGATACCGTTGGCACCGCCGATCTCGTTAAGCTTAAGGATGATGTCCTTGGCACTCATCTTCTCGCCGTCCAGAGCCACGGGAATACCCTGCTCAAAGTCCAGCGTGATGTATGTAGGCACATCGGGAGCCTGAATAGGGGAAACACCCATCTCAAGGAAACCGGGCTTTTCGTACTGGGGCTCGTTGCCGGTGTCCTCCAGATCCATGCCCTCATGGCTCAGATGCCACAGATTCTTATCCTTGGAGTAATTGGTCTCACGGGTGATCTTCAGAGGGATGTTGTGTGCCTCGGCATACTCGATCTCCTCCTCACGGGACTTGATATCCCACTCACGCCAAGGGGCAATGATGGGCATATTGGGGGCGAAATGCTTGATGGTCAACTCAAAACGGACCTGATCGTTGCCCTTGCCGGTGCAGCCGTGGCAGATGGCATCAGCGCCCTCCTTCAGAGCGATGTCCACCAGACCCTTGGCGATGCAAGGACGGGCGTGGCTGGTACCCAGCAGGTACTCCTCATACACCGCGCCTGCCTTCACGCAGGGAATGATGTACTCATCCACATACTCATCGGTCAGATCCAGCACATACAGCTTGGAAGCACCGGTCTTGATAGCCTTCTCCTCCAGGCCCTCCAGCTCGTCTGCCTGTCCCACATTGCCGGAAACGGCGATAACCTCGCAGTTATTGTAGTTTTCCTTCAGCCAAGGGATGATGATGGAAGTATCCAGACCGCCGGAATAGGCGAGAACGACTTTTTTGATGTTTTCCTTATTCATATTCATAACCTCCGGGCTGTGCCCTTATTTAATATAGGTGAATTGTACACCCGAAAGGCAGTTTTGTCAACGCAATTTCGCATATTTATACGCTTTGCATTGTATTTTATGCATATAATATTCATTTCTGTGTAATTTTACCAAATCTCCCTGCTTTTTTCTGCAAAAGCAGGGGTTTAACCCTGCTTTTTACCCTTTCAACAGGCTCAACAGTATGCAAATTGTACAATTTTCTGATTTCTTACCCACTCTCACGCCCTGCATATACGAAATTTTATACACTCTATTCATTCCAAATCCCTTGCAGGCCGCGCTTAGCCGTGGTATGATAGAAAAAACGCAGGAGGTGGCTGCCATGACACAGCACAGGCTCATCGCCATTGGCGAAGCACTGATCGATTTTATACCGGACAAAACCGGCTGTGACTTTCGGGATATCACAGCCTTTTCCCCTGCCGTCGGGGGCGCGCCTGCCAATGTCTGCGCCGCCTTTGCCCGGCTCGGTGGCAGCGCCCGGCTGCTGACCCAGCTTGGAGATGACCCCTTTGGTCACAAGATCCTTTCGGAGCTGACCGATGCCGGGATCGACACCGGCTGCATCTGCATGACCGAACAGGCGCACACCGCCCTTGCCTTTGTGACGCTGGATGCCGACGGAAACCGGGAATTCTCCTTTTACCGCGACCCCTCGGCGGATATGCTGCTGCAGCCGGAACAGCTTCAGGACACATGGTTCCACAATTGCTGGGCACTGCATTTTTGCAGTGTTTGCTTGGGGGATTTTCCCATGCGCCGAGCCCATACTGCTGCTATTTCCATGGCTCGCCGGCAGGGCGGCATCATCAGCTTTGACCCCAATCTGCGGTTTCCCCTGTGGAAAAGCCGGCAGGCGCTTTACGATGCCGTTTGGGCATTTCTGCCCCAAGCGGACATTTTGAAGATCTCCGACGAGGAGCTCCCCTTTCTCACCGGGCATACCGATATCCGCACGGCGGCACCGATGCTGTTTACCGGCAATGTAAAGCTGCTGATCTATACCTGCGGCAGCAGCGGTGCATGGGCGGTCACGCAAAAAGAAGCCATCTATGTCCCCTCTGCTACGGTACACGCCACAGACACCACCGGCGCCGGTGACGGCTTTATCGGCGCATTCCTATGGAAGCTGTACAGCGCCGGTATCTGCCGGGAGCAGCTGGAAGCGCTGGATAGCGCCACTCTTTCCGGCGCGCTGGGCTTTGCCCACCGCTTCTGCGCCTTCAGCGTATGCCGCCCCGGTGCCATCGGCTCCTACCCCACCCCGGAAGAAATGGAAGCCAGCCTGCAGTAACGCAGGCTGGCTTTATTTTTTGCTTCGGAAGCACAGCAAATATCCAATACCGCTGACCGCCAAACCGCCAAAGATATCCAGCACCGAGTGCTGCTTCAAAAACACGGTGGACAGGCTGATCAGCACCGCGCTGACCAGAGAAACCGCCCGCCAAAGCGGCTTATTCAGCCCCTTCGCCCGCCACGCGGCAGCCAGCGCCGCCATGGAGCCCACCACATGCAGCGACGGAAACACATTGGTGTTGGTATCAAACGCATAAAATCCCGCCATAAACCGGGTCAGAATATTATCCCGCGGAAACTGTTCCGGGCGAAGCTGCTGACAGTTAGGGAACAGGAAAAAGATCACCAGCGACAGCGAATAGGTCACGATCACAAAATGCATCATCTTCCGGAACGCCGGCACATCAAAAACCAGGCAGTATGCCAGTGTACCGATCAGAAACACGAACCAGTACAGATACGGGATCACGAACCATTCGAAAAATGGGATCCGGTCGTCCAACAGACAGTACATAGTATGGAAGGTCTCCGGCTCCCACACCTGCTCTGCAAACCAAAAAACGAAGCCATACACCGGCCAGTACAGCAACAGCAGCACATGGCGGTATTGGGGCGAGCACAGATTGGATGGGCGCAGCGCCCGGTAGCTTGTATAGGTTGTCATACTTTTCAAAAGCTCCTTATTATAGATCCGATGAACTAGATTATACATTCTTTCCGGTCATCCTTCCATAAATATTCCTTTATACTTTCCTTAAGATTTCCTTTGCATCCCGGCAGAAAATATAGTATACTAGCTCTGCTTGAAAACGGAAAGGAACTATGACTTATGGCAGATGTTTTTTCCTCAGAGGAATTCGAAAGTAAATACACCTATCCCGGCAGCGATCTGGGCGCTCTGTGGTCACGGGAAAAGACCCGGTTCCGCCTGTGGGCACCCACCGCCAAAACCGTAGCCGTGAAGCTCTACCGCAGCGGCACCCCCGGTGCCGACGATCTGCTGGAGATGCTTCCCATGACCGCCGATGTATGCGGCACATGGCTTGCGGAAAAGGAAGGGGATCTTAGCGGTGTTTACTATACCTATCTGGCAGACGGCTGCCGGGAAGCCTGCGATCCCTATGCCCGCACCACCGGCGTTAACGGCTGCCGCGGCATGATCATGGATCTGTCCGCCACCGATCCCAAGAACTGGGCACAGGATCCCATTCCTCATCGGGAGAGATCCATCACCGACGCGGTGATCTACGAGCTGCACCTGCGGGATCTTTCCACCCACCACAGCAGCGGCATCGTACACACCGGAAAATACTTAGGTCTGACAGAACGGGGCACCGTAACGCCCCAAGGGATCCCCACAGGCCTAGATCACATTCTTGCTCTGGGCGTGACCCATGTGCATCTGCTTCCGGTTTTCGATTTTGGCTCTGTGGACGAAGCCCATTTGGAGGAAAACCGCTTCAACTGGGGCTACGATCCCGTGAATTTCAATGTCCCGGAGGGGTCTTACTCCACCGACCCGGCAAACGGTGCCATCCGTGTGATGGAAATGAAGCAAATGGTAAGCGCGCTGCATCAAAACGGTGTTGGTGTGATCATGGATGTGGTGTATAACCATGTTTACGATGCCGAGGGCTTCTGCTTCAACCGTCTTGTCCCCGGTTATTTCACTCGCCCAAACAGCAACGGCTCCGGCTGCGGCTGCGACACCGCCACCGAGCGCTCCATGGTTCGCAAATACATCGTAGACTCCATGGTCTACTGGGCAAAGGAATACCACATTGACGGCTTCCGCTTGGATCTTGCAGGGCTGATGGATACGGATACCGTCAACGCCGCCATGGATGCCGTACGGGCAGTGCGTCCCAGCGCCCTGTTCTACGGTGAGGGCTGGAGCATGCCCACTACCCCCACCAAAAGCGTCACTCTCTGCACCCAAGCAAATGCCTCCCTCGTTCCCGGCTTTGCCTTTTTCAACGACACCATGTGCAATGCTCTCCGAGGCAATATATTTGACGAAAAGGACAAGGGTTTTGTCTCCGGTGCTGTCGGGCACAAGGAAGCGCTGAACGGTAGCTTTCTGGGTATGCCCCACTGGTGCAAGACACCGCTGCAATGCGTCAACTATGCCGCCTGTCATGACAACATGACCCTGTTTGACCGGCTTACCGTCTCCAACCCCGAACTGACCTTTGAGCAGCTCGCCCGGCAAAACCGGCTCAGCGCCGCCATCGTTCTGCTGGCGCAGGGAATGCCCTTTCTGCTGTCCGGCGAGGAAATGCTCCGCTCCAAGCCTCTTTTGTCCGGCGGCTTTGATCATAATAGCTATCGCAGCCCCGACCGCACCAACTGCCTGAAATGGGATAATCTGTCGGACCCGGTCTACCGGGATACATTAGAATATTATAAAGGGCTGATCGCCTTCCGAAAGAGCCACCCTATGCTCCGCCAGACCTCCGGCAGAAATGTCTATACCTCCCTGCGTCCCATGGAACAGCTTCCTCCCACCGCCGCAGGCTTCCACATAAGGGAATCGGAAGAAAAAGGCATCTGTATCCTGTTTAATGCCGCACAAGAGCCGCTGACCGTCACGCTCCCCGATGGGCAGTGGGATATCCGCATACAAGGCGTCAGCGCAGGCTGCGGTTTTCTGGGAACTGCCCGGGAAAGCGTCACAGTGGAAGGCGTCAGCGCACTGGTGCTGACACAGGGAGAAATCCATGTCCCGGAAGTAACGAAAAAGCGCACACTTTTACCCCTGCTGGGCGCCGCCGCTGCTGCCGGCCTTGCGCTTATGCTTTTGAACCGAAAAAAACACAAATAAACCGATGAAAGCAGGCTTTTACGAGCCTGCTTTTCTTTGTATTTCAGCACTTTGTATCAATGATTCTATATCGATTTGTGCATTGTGCACAAATCGCAAAACCGTTTTTTGGTGCTAATTCCATGATGAAGATTTTCCAAAAAAATGGTAAGATGTGGGTATAATGGGTGAATGTGTGGAGTTCCTTTTAAGCACCCCTTGAATGGGCTTTCGCATTTACCAAAATAGGAAAAGGAGACATCAAGATGAAGAAGCAGTTCCACAAATCCTTGAGTCTGGTTCTCGCAGTGTTCATGCTGATCTCCACGCTGGGCGGCATCGTGCCTCATGCGCACGCAGCCAGTTTTACCAGTGTGAAGGGCTGGTATGAGACCATCATTGCGGAAATCAGCGGCATCAGCGACTCTAATGTTACCGGCGTATCTTATTCCGGTACCAGCAGCGGCAGCCTGAAGGGTGAAGACCTGGAATTTTTGGTCAGAAACACCTCCGGCGGTGTCCGCATCGACATCCCCGGCGTGAAGGCAGGTAACTACAGCCTGACCGTCACCACCTCCTCCGGCACGCTCACCGCCAGCGACATCAATGTTGCTGCCTATGACCGTTCCGGCTATGCCCACTGGAACAACACCGAAGGTGTTGGCGCATACAACGACGACGGTACACTGAAGAGCAACGCCATCGTTCTGTATGTCACCGATTCCAACAAGAACTCCGTTTCCGTTACCTCCAAGGACGGCACCACCGTCACCGGTATCGGCAACATTCTGAACACCGCCGGTATGGACACCGGCTCCGGCTCCACCTCCAAGGGTGGCAAGCCCAATACCAATAAGGATATTCTGCGGAAGCTGGCTGCCGACGGCACGCCTCTGGTGGTGCGTATCGTTGGCAGTGTATCCGCTCCCAGCGGCGTGACCGCCTACGACTCCGTTGACTACGGCGGAAGCACCGGCGACAACGGCTATATGGTCCGTATGCGTGATGCCAAAAACATCACCATTGAAGGCATCGGCAACGACGCTGTCATCAACGGCTGGGGTATGCACTTCATGGCAACCGCCAACTATTCCAGCTACGGCAAGAATTTTGAGGTACGCAATATCTCCTTCAAGAATGTCCCCGAGGATTGCGTGGGTATGGAAGGCGAGCAGAGTGGCAGCACACTGAACGCTCCCGTTGAGCGCTGCTGGGTCCACCACTGCGCATTCTACGGACCCTCCATTTCCAACCCCGCTGAATCCGATAAGGACGGCGGCGACGGCGCCTGTGATTTCAAGCGCGGTCAGTACTTCACCAACTCCTACTGCTACTACGAAGGCTACCACAAGACCAATCTGGTGGGTGCCTCCGATTCCAACATGCAGTACCACCTCACCTATCACCACAACTACTGGAAGGATTGCGAATCCCGCGGTCCCCTGGCGCGTATGGCGAATATCCACATGTACAACAATGTGTTTGATGGCCAGACCTCTTACTGCCAGAACCCCAGAGCGAATGCTTACATCTTCTCCGAGTACAACCTGTTCACCGGCTGTAAGGATCCCGTGGAAGTTACCTCCGGCGGCGTTGTAAAGAGCTACAATGACACCTATGATAACTGCCGCGGCAACATGCAGGCCGAGGTAGTCACCAGCAAGTCCACAAAGGTCAGCAACAGCTGCAAATACAGCGGCTTCGAGCTGAGCTCCTCCATGGGCTATGTTGCAGATAATGATTATGCTCTGCAGACCAGCATCTCTGCCTCCTCTATTCGGGCAGCAGCCGGTCCTATGACCGACGGCAGCACCACTTCTCCCGAAAGCGGCGGCAGCTCCGGCGGCGAGGCTGATCCCGATGCTACCACTACTCCCACTACCTCCGGCGGCACCACCATTCCTGCCGGCAGCTATGTCCATAACTTCACCGAGAACGACAAGGTCAGCGACTTCTACACCATCAACGGCAACCTGACCAAGGATCGCGGCACCGTTACCTACAACGGCCTGTCCCTGACGCAGGGTCTGAAGATGGAATCCTCCACCAGCATCAGCTTCACCGCCCCCGAAAGCGGCACCCTGACTCTGGTGTTCGGCGGCAGCGATACCGCCTCCTCCGATCAGTTCAAGCTGGACGGAACCTCCACCTCCATCAATTCTTCCTTCATCTACACCGGAAGCATTGCTGCAGGCAGCCACACTATCACTAAGGACGATACCTGTACTCTGTACTACATGGTTTATACCTCCGACTCCGTTGCCGGCGGCGAGTCCGAAGAGACCACCGCTCCCACGGACGCGCATACTCACAGCTACAGCTCCTCTGTCACCACCGCAGCAACCTGCGGCAAGGCAGGTGTGATGACCTACACCTGCTCCTGCGGTGACAGCTACACCGAGGCGATCCCTGCAACCGGCAACCACAGCTACTCCAACGGAAGCTGCACCGTATGCGGCGCAGCAGATCCCAACTATGTAGCACCCACCGAGCCTACCCAGCCCGGTCATTCCCACAGCTACAGCAAGACCGTTACCGCTCCCTCCTGCGAGGCAGCTGGTTACACCACCTACACCTGCTCCTGCGGCGACAGCTATGTCGGCGACTATGTAGCAGCCACCGGTCACAGCTATGCGAACGGTAAGTGCTCCGTCTGCGGCGCTGCTGACCCCAATGCAGGCACATCCTCCGGCGGCGGCAGCACCACCGGCGGCGGCACCGGCAGCATTACCGAAGCAGGCGGCCGTCTGGAAAGCGCCTATGTGGAATGGAACGCTGTCTCCGGCGCGTCCGGCTACAATGTCTATGTCCGCAAGATCAGCGGCTCCTATGTCCAGCTGGATACCGAGTTGATCCGCAACTACGGCAGCTACTGGAGAGCCGATGCTCTGGGTCTGAGCGCAGGCACCTACTGCATGAAGGTAGTTCCCATCATCAGCGGCAGCCCCAACGAGTCAAAATCCATGGTCACCACCGCTCTGGAGGTCAAGGCTCACAATCGCGACGGCTATGCCCACACCAACGGCTCTGTCGGCGCTTACAACAACGACGGCACCCTGAAGTCCGGCGCTGTAGTGGTCTATGTTACCGATTCCAATGTGGACTCTGTCAAGGCTACCATCGGCGGCACCACCTATACCGGTCTGCAGTCCATCCTGTATGACAGCCGCAAGACCTCCGGCACCATCTGCGTGCGTATCATCGGTGAGATCGATATCCCCTCCAAGACTACCAGCGGTCAGATCCAGATCAAGGAAAACCAGTCTGCCATCACCGTGGAAGGCGTTGGCGAGGATGCCACCTGCAATGGCTGGGGCATCACCCTGTCCACCGCTGAAAATGTGGAGATCCGGAATCTGGGCTTCATGAACAACGCCAGCTCCGAGGGTGATAATGTCACCCTGCAGAAGTGCAACTATTGCTGGGTCCACAACTGTGACTTCTTCTACGGCACCGACCGCGGCGGCGATAAGAACAAGGGCGACGGCGCTCTGGATACCAAGGAGTCCAAGTACATTACCCACTCCTACAACCACTTCTGGGATTGCGGTAAGTGCAACCTGCAGGGCTCCGGCACGGGCGATACCTCCGACAATATCACCTACCATCACAACTGGTACGACCACTCCGACTCCCGTCATCCCCGTGTCCGCGTGGCTACCGTCCATGTGTACAACAACTACTATGACGGCGTCGCCAAGTACGGCATCGGCAACGCCTATAAGGCCGAGGTCATCTCCGAAGGCAACTACTTCCGTAACACCAAGAACCCCATGCTGACCTCCACTCAGGGCTCTGATGTAGACAAGACCATGTCCGGCGAGACCCCCGGCACCCTGACCTCTTATAACGACTACGTCACCGGCGCTACCAGCTGGATCCCCAATGTCAGCGGCATTGAAGGCGCTACCTCCTGGAGCTCCAGCGACTATGACTGCATCATCGTCAACACCAGATTCAGCGGTTATTCCTATGAGCTGCAGTCTGCTGCTGATGCCAAGGCCACCGTTATCGAATATGCCGGCCGCATGAACGGCAGCGACTTCGAATTTGAATTTACCGCAGCTGACGATACCGACTACGAGCGCAACTCCAAGCTGGATGCCGCTCTGACCTCCTACTCCACCTCTCTGAAGAGTGTGGGCGGCAACTCCGTCAGCGCAAGCACCTCCAACGATGGCCCTGCCTCTGATGACAGCAGCCATACCCATACCTATGTCTCCAGCACCACCACCTCCGCAACCTGCACCACCACCGGTGTTGTTACCTACACCTGTGATTGCGGCACGAGCTATACCAGCACCATCCCCGCTCTGGGTCACAGCTACGCAAACGGTGTCTGCACCCGCTGCGGAGCAGAAGAAACCACCGGCGGTGATACCACCGAGCCCACCACTCCCTCCGGCGGCGGCACGGTTACTGCCGGCAGCTATGTCCATAACTTCACCGAGAACGCCAAGGTCAGTGACTTCTACACCATCAACGGTAACCTGACCAAGGATCGCGGCACTGTTACCTACAACGGTCTGTCTCTGACCCAAGGTCTGAAGATGGAATCCTCCACCACCATCAGCTTTACCGCGCCCTCCGCCGGTACGCTGACTCTGGTGTTCGGCGGCAGCGATACCGCCTCCTCCGATCAGTTCAAGCTGAACGGAACCTCCACCTCCATCGATTCTTCCTTCATCTACACCGGAAGCATTGCTGCAGGCAGCTACACCATCACCAAGGACGACACCTGTACGCTGTACTACATGGTCTATACCCCCGAGTCCTCCGGTGAGGAAGAGCATACCCACAGCTACAGCTCCTCCGTGACCACCGCCGCTACCTGCGGCAAGGCAGGCGTAATGACCTACACCTGCTCCTGCGGCAGCAGCTACACCGAGGAGATCCCCGCCACCGGCAACCACAGCTACAGCTCCGTTGTTACCGCACCCAACTG
>JAFQFP010000008.1 GCA_017398625.1 Oscillospiraceae bacterium | reverse complement strand
TTGTAAGGTTTCGATACGGAACAATCCCTTGATTTTCAGGGTCTTTTTGGCGGTATATCCTAGGGAGCTGTGGAGACTTGATGAAGTATCCCCCCTGTCAGCTTCGCTGACTTCCCCCCTTTAGGCAAGGGGGGCTTTGGTACTCAGCAACCACCAACACCCCAACAAATCGGAATTTGCCCAGTGGGTCATATTCCCTTTGCAAAATGCGCAGAATATGGTATGATACCGTTATAATATAGAAAGCGGAGGGCTGTTATGCTGGAGTTTATCCGAATCGCCTGTGCTGTGCCGCCGGTGCGTGTGGCAGATGTAAAAAAGAATGCGCAGGATATCTGCGATAAGATCGATCAGGCAGACACCGGCCTGTGCGATGTGGTGGTGTTCCCGGAGCTTGCGCTGACGGGCTATACCTGCGCCGACCTGTTCTTTCAGGAGAGCCTGCTCCGTGCTGCCATAGAGGGCTTACAAACGATTGCCGATCACACCGAAAAGCATCCTGCCATCACCGCGGTGGTGGGTGTGCCGGTGGTGATCGCGTCGCAGATGTACAACTGCGGTGCGGTGGTCTCCGGCGGCAGAGTGCGTGGGCTTGTACCGAAGACCTATCTGCCCAATTACAGCGAGTTTTACGAGCGCCGTTGGTTTTCTTCCTCCGAGGACTTGCCGGAAAGCACCGTCCCGGCGGCAGCTCTGGGGCTTGCCCAGCAGGGCAGCATCCCGGTGGGCAGAGATCTGCTGTTTACCATCGGGGACGGCACTGTGCTGGGAGTAGAGATCTGCGAGGATCTGTGGACACCTATGCCTCCCTCAACACTGATGGCGCTGAACGGCGCGGAGGTCATCGTGAATCTGTCTGCCTCCAATGAAACGGTGGGCAAGCGGGAGTACCGCCGGGATCTGGTGCGGCATCAATCCTCTATCTGCCGCTGCGTTTACGGCTATTGCTCCGCAGGCTGCACCGAATCCACTCAGGATCTGGTATTCTCCGGGCACAGTCTGGTGGCGGAAAGCGGCAGTATTCTGGCGGAAAACACAGGACATATCGCCACGGATTACCTGCTGGTACAGGATGCGGATCTGGGCAAGATCCGTGCCGCCCGGCGGCAGAACAAAAGCGTTAAGGATGCGGTGTCCTACTATCAGCAGGTGCAGCCTATGCGCAGTGTGGACTGCCGTGTGGGATGCCTGCGCTCCGACGGCATGCTTTATAAGCTGAACAAGCTGCCCTTTGTGCCCTTTGCCAAGACGGACAGGCTGGAGCGGTGCTTGGAGATCTTCAATATTCAAGTGGCAGGTCTGAAGCAGCGCCTTGCCATTCTGGATGCCAAGGCGGTCATTGGCATTTCCGGCGGGCTGGATTCCACGCTGGCGCTGCTGGTGGCGGTGGAAGCCATGCGCCAGCTTGGCAGAAGTGCCGCCGATATACACGGCGTGACTATGCCCTGTTTCGGCACTTCCGACAGGACTTACCGCAACGCGTGGGAGCTGATGAATAAGCTGGGGGTCACCGGCAGGGAGATCGACATCAAGAATGCGGTCACCGCCCATTTCCGGGACATCGGCTATGCCGAGGATCGCCGGGATGCTACCTATGAAAACGCTCAGGCACGGGAACGGACACAGGTACTGATGGACTATGCCGGTGCTGTGGGCGGTATCGTGGTTGGAACAGGAGATCTGAGCGAGCTGGCGCTGGGCTGGTGTACCTACAACGGCGACCAGATGAGTATGTACGGTGTCAATGCCTCCGTTCCAAAGACCTTGATCCGCTGGATGGTGCTATCGCTGACGGATTACCCCGGCTTTGCCGCCGCGAGGGGTGTGCTGCTGGATGTTCTCGATACGCCCATCAGCCCGGAGCTGCTGCCCCTGTCGGAGGGTGAGATGCAGCAGACCGAGGATATTCTGGGTCCCTATGCGCTCCATGATTTCTTCTTATATTATATGGTGCGCTGCGGCTATGCACCGAAAAAGATCTACACCCTTGCCTGCCGTGCCTTCCGGGACGAGTTTGAACCGGCGGCGGTTAAAAAATGGCTGGTGGTGTTCTACCGCCGGTTCTTCACCCAGCAGTTCAAGCGCAGCTGTATGCCCGACGGCGTAAAGGTGGGATCTGTCTGCCTCAACCCCCGGGGGGATTGGCGGATGCCCAGCGATGCGGTGGGGCGTGTATGGCTGGAGGAAGCGGAAAATCTATAACAGGATCGGCTGGAGCTGTTCTCCCGCAAGTGCTTTTGTAAGTGCTTGCGGGATCTTTGTAAAGTCGGCGACCATGCTGGTGGGCTTGTTCCGTGGGTCATCCTGCCCGAAGGGCACAAAATAGTAGTGTTTTTTTACCAGAAGCTTGCCGATGTTTTCCGCCGCCCCTGCCAGAGCGTCGTTTGTGGATACGGCGATCAGCACAGGTCTGCCGTTGCGCAGGTGGCTTTTCGCTGCCATGGTCACCGGGGAGTCGGCGATGGAATGGGCGAGCTTGGCAAGGGTGTTGCCGGTGCAGGGAGCGATGATCAGCGCATCCAGCAGCTTTTTCGGGCCGATGGGTTCAACCTCAGCAACGGTGCAAAGGGGCTGGGTGCCGCAGATCTGCGCTGCCCGTGCCAGATGTTCCGGGGCTGTGCCGAAACGGCTGTCGGTAGTGCAGGCGGCTTGGGAAAAAATGGGTATCAGACGGTACTGGGCAGCTAGCGCTTCCATTACGGGAAACACCTTTTCGTATGTACAGAATGAGCCGCACAGGGCAAAACCGACGGTCATGGTTTTCCTCCTTCCAAAAGACGGACAACGGTGTCTGCGATCAGCTTGCCGGAGCTTTCCGGTGCATCCTTTCCGGGCAGTCCACGGGCGTGGATCACATCCGCGCCTTCCAACCCCGGGCAAGAGGCCAGATCGATCTTGACGCAGCCGTCGGGACAGCGGGACAGACGCTCAGCGGATAAGACCGGGGCTGGGACGGTATTGAAGATCAGTTTTTGCCGGTGCAGGCTGCGGTGGAGCAGATTGGGCGCCTCCGCCCGGTAGCCCAATGCATGAAGCATAGCCCGGTCTGATTCCTTTCGGGCGGAAACGGTGACGGCGGCACCCAGACCCTTCAACAGCGCAGCCAGACACTTCCCAATGCGTCCCCAGCCGATCACCAGTACATCGCAATCCGCCAGCGTGACGGGAAGCTGCTCCATGGCGATCTTTAGGGCACAGTGGGCGGTGATGGCGGCGTTTTTTGCCAGATATTCCTCATCCCGAAGCAGATCCACGGTCTTTTGCCCGGAGAAGGCGGTGTTTTCCAGATTTCCTCCTATGATTGTCACATTTTCCGGCAGCATCCGCAGCAGCTGAGCAATGCTTCCGCCGCCCTTGATGCTGCCGTCCGGCTGAAAGCTGGGAACGGGTAGTAGCAAATGGGTGATCTCCGGAGTGGGGTGGTCTGTGAAACGAAGCCCTTTGTTGTTCAGCAGGCTTCTGGCGGTCTGGAGCGCTGGGGTATTGCCAGCGGTGAAGAACAGGTGTGTGTTCATAAAAATCCCCCTTTCTTGCCAGAATATGTGCCGCAGATGCGGCTGGTGCTTGATTTTTTGCCGCGGTATTGTATAATAAAGGCAGAGGTGATAGTAATGCAGAGACTTGGTTTTATCCATGATATGATGGATGTTAAGGTTTTGATATTGTTTGTGACCGCCCGTGCCAGCTACCCTATGACCGGGCAGGAGATCTATGAGCTATGCTATCAGGATGATTGCCTGAGCTATTTTGATGTCTGCACTGCCATCCCGGAGATGATCCGTTCCGGTCATCTGAAGGAAGCGGAAGGGGAACGCTATGAGATCACCGAAAAGGGCAGGCAGGACGGCGCACTGACCGAGGACTCCATTGCCTTTACGGTAAAGCAGCGTGCTGAGAATGCGGTGAACCGCTTTAACCGCCAGCTTCGCCGCAGCAGCTTCGTCAAGACTCAGATCATTCCCAGAGACGGCGGTGACTACTCCGTGATCATGGCGCTGGACGATGAGTTGGGCAACCTGATGACTCTGGAGCTGCTGGCACCGGATCAGCGGCAGGGCGTGCGGCTGGGCAAGCTGTTTGAGAAGAAGGCGGAGGATGTCTATAATCTGGTCATGGCAGAGCTGCTGGACGAGGAGGATGGGCTGGGGGATTAACAGCCCTTGTCGAAATCCCGTTTTCATGGTATAGTTGAATTACACCGAAGCATCGGTGAAACGAAAGGAGCTGCCGCATATGAAATTTCAGTTTAGTGAGAAGAAAGTCAAGCTGCCCGGAAATGTCCATGCTTATGCTGAGAAAAAAGTAATGAAGCTGGCACGGTATTTTGAGGAGGATGCGCAAGCACTGATCGTATTTTCTGTAGAAAAGAACCGGAACAATGTGGAGCTCACCGTCAACGGTGCAGGCACATGGTTCCGGGCACGGGAGAGCACTTCGGATATGTTCGCTTCCATTGATGCTGCCGTGGGCACCATCGAGGGGCAGATCCGCAAGAACAAGACCCGTTTGGCACGCCGCCTGCGGCAGGATGCCTTTGTCCGCTCGGTGGAGGAGACCTCCTTTGTGGCGGAGGAGCCGGAGGAGGAGCTGAAGATCGTCAAGGTCAAGCAGTTCTACTTTAAGCCCATGACCCGGGAAGAAGCGGTGATGCAGATGAACCTGCTGGAGCACAACTTCTTCGCATTCCGGGATGAGGATAACGGCGGCAGCTTTGCTGTGGTGTACCGCCGGAACGACGGCGGTTACGGCATCATCGACGATACGGAATAAGCCGGTATTTTAGGTTTTGGAGCCTCCTTGGAGGCTCCAAAATATTTTTTGCAAATTCACCAAATTTGTGCTTGACAATTTGGCGAAGGTGTAGTATTATCTGGAGGTCGCCTTGAGGCGAGCCACAAAAACGGTTTTGAAAAAGTGAAGAATTTCAAAAAAAGCTGTTGACAATCGACAGGCTTTGTGGTATTATCTAAAAGCTGTCCGCGCCAGCGGCGCAGTGGTTCTGTACCTTGTAAATTGAATAACGCAAAGACGAACAAGAACACCTTGGACAATTTATAATGGATTGTTTAAGTTTCGAGAAATCGAATTAACAGCCAACGAAAATTCTTGAGTAATATGCTAGAAGCAAATTATTCAAAAACTTGATTTGGAGCGCGAGAGCGCTTTAGATACAACTTTTTGAGAGTTTGATCCTGGCTCAGGACGAACGCTGGC
>JAFQFP010000048.1 GCA_017398625.1 Oscillospiraceae bacterium | reverse complement strand
TCCGTAGATGAATCCGCCCTGACCGGCGAGAGCATCCCGGTGGAAAAGCACATCGGAGATAAGGTCATAGGCGCTACCATCCTGAAATCGGGCTATATTAAGATGCAGGCCACCAAGATCGGTGAAGACACTGTTCTGGCGCAGATCATCCGCCTTGTAGATGAAGCTACAAGCTCCAAAGCGCCCATTGCCAAGCTCGCAGATAAAGTCAGCGGGATCTTTGTTCCCATAGTGATCGGAATCGCCGCGATATCCACCATCGTCTGGCTGCTGGCAGGCTACGGACTGGAGTTTGCGCTTTCCATCGGTATCTCTGTACTGGTTATTTCCTGCCCCTGCGCATTGGGGCTTGCAACACCTACCGCCATCATGGTAGGCACCGGAAAGGGCGCAGCAAACGGCATCCTGATCAAGTCAGCAGAGGCGCTGGAAACGGTACACGGCATTGATACGGTTGTTCTGGACAAGACCGGCACCATCACTCAGGGAAAACCTGAAGTTACGAATATCATTTGCAGCGAGGGGATTACGGAAAATGAACTGCTGCAGATTGCAGCATCGATTGAAAAGCTGTCGGAGCATCCACTGGCAGACGCCATTGTCACCGAGGCAGAAAAACGGGAAGTATCGTATTTCAACGTCAGTGATTTTAAGCAGATTCCCGGTCAGGGAATTACCGGAGTCATTGATGATCAACTCTGTCTGGCAGGAAATGCCCGATTGATGAAGTCGCATGGTATACCTAACGGAGCACTTCTCAATCAGGGAGAAACACTGGCGGCAAACGGAAAAACTCCGCTGTTTTTCGCTCGTGCGGGACAGATGATTGGCATGATCGCAGTGGCAGATGTTGTAAAACCCACCAGCAGGCAGGCTGTGCAGGAACTGTCCGACATGGGCATTGAAGTGGTTATGCTCACCGGCGACAACGCTAAAACCGCAGAGGCCATCCGCCGTCAGGTAGGCGTTGACAGGGTTGTGTCTGATGTATTTCCCCAGGATAAGGAACAGGAGATCCGCCGCCTGCAGAGCGAAGGCAAGAAAGTTGCCATGGTGGGCGATGGCATCAATGATGCGCCCGCTCTGGCACGGGCAGATGTCGGCATCGCCATCGGAGCGGGAACGGACGTGGCCATCGAATCTGCGGACATCGTCCTGATGAAGAGCGATTTGCTGGACGTCGCCATCGCCATTCAACTCAGCAAAGCCGTTATCCGCAATATCAAACAGAATCTGTTCTGGGCGTTCATCTATAATATCATCGGCATCCCTATTGCCGCAGGGCTGTTCTTCATTCCCTTCGCGCTGAAGCTGAATCCTATGATCGGTGCTTTCGCCATGAGCTTCAGTTCGGTCTTCGTAGTAACCAACGCGCTGCGGCTCAGGTGGTTCAGACCCAGGCACACAGCGCATGAGCAAAACAACAGCGCCCCCACAATGGCGGCGCGTATAGGCAAAGAAGGAGATTCATATATGGAAAAAACATTGAGCATTGAAGGTATGATGTGCG
>JAFQFP010000007.1 GCA_017398625.1 Oscillospiraceae bacterium | reverse complement strand
GTTCTTGCGAGCGTCACGGCAAGCCTTGCAGCGCTGGGGCTCGTTCTGGAAGCCGCGCTCTGCGTAGAATTCCTGCTCACCGGCGGTGAAAACGAATTCGTTGCCGCACTCTTTGCAAACTAAAGTCTTGTCTTCGTACATGGATTTTACCTCTCTTCGGTTAGATGATGCCCCGTGAAAGCCCACCAAATGTCTGGTTGTAACGCAGGGTCAGTTATTTCTGTGGCCATCATGCCACAAATCGCATTATACAAAAGGGATATCCTTTTGTCAATCCTTTATGAAAATTTTTCCGGGGGAATTTCCGGATTTATGCAATTTTCCGACTCAAATATCGAACTGTGTCTGACCGGAATAGGCGATGCCCAGATGGTCATATGCCAGCGGTGTGACGCAGCGTCCCCGGGGGGTGCGGGTGAGGAAGCCGAGCTGCATCAGATAGGGCTCATAAACATCCTCCAGCGTCACCGCTTCCTCACCGATGGTGGCGGCAAGAGTCTCCAGACCCACAGGACCGCCGCCGTAGTTGCGGATGATGGCGGTGAGCATCCGGCGGTCGATATTGTCCAGACCCAGACCGTCCACCTCCAACCGCTGCAGCGCCAGATCCGCAGCCTCCTTGGTGATGGTGCCGTTGCCCAGCACCGTGGCAAAGTCCCGCACCCGCCGCAGGAAACGGTTGGCGATCCGGGGCGTTCCCCGGCTGCGGGAGGCGATCTCCAGCGCACCCTCGGGATCGATGTCCATACCCAGAATGGTGGCGGAGCGGGTGACGATCCGTGCCAGCTCCTCGGTGGTATACAGCTCTAAGCGCAGATTGACGCCGAACCGGTCACGCAGGGGCGCGGAAAGCTGACCGGCACGGGTGGTGGCACCCACCAGCGTGAATTTGGGCAGATCCAGACGGATGGAGTTGGCGCTGGGGCCCTTGCCCACGATGATATCGATGGCAAAGTCCTCCATGGCGGGGTAGAGGATCTCCTCCACCACCCGGTTCAGCCGGTGGATCTCGTCGATGAACAGAATGTCACCGGGATTCAGATTGGTCAGCAGGGCAGCCAGATCACCGGGCTTTTCAATGGCAGGGCCGGAGGTCACACGAATGTTGACACCCATTTCGTTGGCGATAACACCTGCCAGCGTGGTCTTGCCCAGACCGGGAGGGCCGTAAAGCAGGGTGTGATCCAGAGGTTCATTGCGGCGGCGTGCCGCTTCGATGTAAACGGACAGGTTTCCCTTTGCCTTCTCCTGCCCGGTATAGTCCGACAGCAGCCGGGGGCGCAGACCGATCTCGCCGGCATCCTGTGGGGCATATACGGGGGAGATCATCGGAGATTCCAGATCCTGAGAAAATTCAAGGCTCATAGCAGCGTCCTCCCGAAATTACTTCATAACCATTGCCCTCAGGGCATAGCGCACCATTTCCTCTGTGGTGGCGGCAGGGTCTACGCCCTTAAGTGCAGAGTTGATCTCTGCCGGGGAGTAGCCCAGCTCCTGCAGGGCGGCAGTTGCCAGCGCGGCATGGTTACCGGGGGCAGGCACGGCGGAAACGGCAGGGCCGGAGAAATCCAGCTCCGCGTTGGCACCGCCGATCTTGTCCTTCAGCTCCAGAATGATCCGCTGGGCGATCTTTTTGCCTACGCCCTGTGCGGCGGTGAGCATTTTTTCGTTGCCGGTCATCACTGCGAGAGTGAAGTTCTGAGGACCGCCTGCGGACAGGATCGCCATGGCCGCCTTGGGGCCTACGCCGTTGACGGAGGTCAGAAGCTGGTAGCACCGCTGCTCCTCCTTGGTGGAAAAGCCGTACAGGTCAAAGGCATCCTCCCGAATGGACTCCGTGACATACAGACGGGCAGACTGGTTCAGCTTGAGCTGGGCGGCGGTATAGGCGGTGACGGAGCAGCCGTAGCCCACGCCGCCGCATTCGATGACGGCAAGACCCGGCTCCAAGACCGTGACCGTGCCGGAAACATAATAGATCATAATTTACCTCCGTTTTGGGCCTGCGCAAGCAGGGATGTGCTGGAGCGGGCATGGCACAGGGCGATGGCGATGGCATCTGCCGCGTCATCGGGTTTGGGCAGCTTTTGCAGCTTCAGCAGCCGCTTGGTCATGTCCTGCACCTGATGCTTGGTGGCGTTGCCGTAGCCCACCACAGACTGCTTTACCTGCATGGGCTTATAGGCGGTGACCTCCAGCCCTGCTTGCCGGATGGCAAGCAGAATGACCCCCCGGCTCTGGGCAACGCCGATGCCGGTGGTCACATTCTGACCGAAAAACAGCTCCTCGATGGCGACCGCATCGGGCTTGGTGGTCTCTAAAAGCTGGCGCATGTCCTCATAAATGATCTCCAGCCGGGCGGAGAAGTCCATGCCGGCGGGGGTGGTAATGGCGCCGCAGTGGAGCAGACGGCTCTGACCCCGCTCCGCTTCGATCAGCCCAAAGCCGGTGATCCCGTAGCCGGGATCGATCCCAAGGATCCGCATCAAGCGCCACCTCCGAAGAGTGTTACATAATAAAACAGCAGAAACAGGATGAAAGCCACCAGACCGATCCGCGCAAGCCAGACCTGCCATGCGGGACGGGGGGTGTAGCCGGTTTCTTCCTGAGAAATGTTCTCGTTTTGTTCCATATCCATGGTTTTTCACCTCACCGTATATCATAGCACATTTGTTTTGGTTTTCCTACAACTTTTTTCAAAAAACGGAAAAGAAGATTTCGCCGCCGGGCACATGATTTTTCTGTTTTGGGAAAGACTAGGCATAAAAGGCGGTGGATGTATGGAGCGATTTTCCTGTAAGACCAATATCATCTCCGGTGCCGGTGCCATCGGCGTGCTGGGGGAGCTGGGGATCCGGCGGCTGTTTCTGGTGACGGATCCTTTTTTCTATGAAAACGGCACGGCGCAGCGGGTAGCGGCGGCGGCAAAGGCGGACAAGACCCATATTTTTCACGGAGTGCAGCCGGATCCCTCCGTGGAGCTGGCGGCAAAGGGCACGGCGCAGGTGTTGGAATTCCGCCCGGATACCATTGTGGCGCTGGGTGGCGGCAGTGCCATGGATTGCGCCAAGGCAATGGCGTATTTTTCCGGCGGAGGTATCCGTCTGGTGGCGATCCCCACCACCTCCGGCTCCGGCTCGGAGGTGACGGATTTTTCCATCCTCACCCACGGTGGTGTGAAGCATCCGCTGGTAGACAGCTCCATTCGCCCGGATGTGGCGATCTTGGACAGCGATCTGCTGGAAGCGCTGCCCAAGGGCTTGATCGCCGATGCGGGCTTTGATGTGCTGAGCCACGCGCTGGAAGCGCTGGTAGCCACCGGGTCAGGCGCGATCACCGACGCGTTGGCAAGAGATGCTTTTACGGCTGCATTTTCCGCCCTGCCTGCCTCCTTTTCCGGCTGCCGGGCAGTGCGGCTGAAGATCCACATCGCCGCTGCCATGGCAGGGATGGCATTTACTCAAGCAGGGCTTGGCCTGTGTCACGCCATGGCGCACAGCTTAGGAGGACAGTTCCATGTGCCCCACGGGCGGCTCAATGCCATTTTGCTGCCTGCGGTGGTAAGCTGCAACGCCCATGCCAGAGGGGATAAATACGCGGCTTTGGCTCGATGCGCCGGGCTGGGAGGCAGCGCCGATACCATGGCGGTGCGGAATCTGAAAAACGGGCTGCTGCGGCTGCGCCGGGAACTGGAGCTGCCCGGTACGCTGGCGGCGGCGGGCATCGATCCACGGCAGGTGTGGCAGCAATCCGGGCAGATCGTGGAGGCGGTGCTGGCAGATCCCTGCTGCGCCACCAATCCCATTCCCGTGGAGGGCTTTATGGTGCGGCGTATTCTGGAGGCGGTGACCGGACATGTGTAAGAGCCTGCTGTCTGTGGGGCTGGATGTTGGTACGACTACTACGCAGCTCATCGTATCCCGCCTGCAGGTGGAAAACCGGGCATCTGCCTTTGCCGTGCCGGAGATGGAGATCGCACAAAGACAGGTGCTGTACCGCAGCGGCATCTATTTTACCCCCCTGCTGGGACAGGAGCTGGTGGATGGCGAGGGCATCCGGGAAATCGTGGAGCGGGAATATGCCGCAGCCGGGATCCGGCGGCAGGATGTGGACACCGGCGCTATCATCATCACCGGGGAGACCTCCCGCAGAGAAAACGCCGCGGCGGTGCTGGAAGCCCTCAGCGCGTATGCGGGGGACTTCGTGGTGGCAACGGCAGGACCGGATCTGGAAAGTGTGCTGGCGGCAAAGGGCGCAGGGGCGGTGGCGTATTCGGAGGAGACGGGGAAATCCGTGCTGCATATCGACATCGGCGGCGGCACCAGCAATTTTGCCTTGGTGCAGCAGGGAGAAGTGACCGCCACTGCCTGCTTGAATGTGGGTGGGCGGCTGATCAAAACCGATGAAGCAGGGCGCATCCGCTATATTTCTCCGGTGCTGGAGGGACTTACCGAGCTGCAGCTTGGGCAGATACCCACCCAAAGCCAGCGGGAAGCCTTGGCGGAGCTGCTGGCGCAGGCGCTGGAGATGGCGGCAGGCCTGCGCCAACGGACGGCGCTGCTGGACACTCTGCAAACGGCAGGCTCGTCAAAGCTTTGGGAAAAGCTGCCCTGTCGACCTGTGATCTCTTTTTCCGGCGGGGTTGCGGATTGTATCGAGAAACGGCATGAGCCGGGGGCTTTTGGGGATATCGGCACAGAGCTGGGGGCTGCCATTCGGGAGAGTGCCCTGTGCCGGGGAGAATACCGTCTGGGCAGCGAGACCATCCGTGCCACGGTCATCGGGGCAGGCTGTCACAGCGCAAGGCTCTCCGGCAGCACGGTCTACAGCGCCCATGTGACCTTTCCTCTGAAAAATCTGCCTGTGGCGGCGCTGAAAGCGCCCGTTCCCGACACCGAGACCATGGGTCAAGCCCTTTCCCGGCTGGAGGGAGACGGGATTTTGGCGTTTCCGGGGGTATGCGCCCCCAAGTATACCCTTTTGAAGCAATTGGCGGAGGCTGTGGCGGCTGCCTTTGAGGAAAAACCGGTGCGTATTGCCATGGAAGCGGATATGGCGCTGGCGCTGGGGCAGCGGTTGGCGCTGCTTCTGCCGGAGCGGGAGATTTTATGTATCGACCGGGTGCGTTTGGAGCAGGGGAGCTATCTGGATGTGGGCGCACCTGCAGGGCCTGCCTTACCGGTGGTCATTAAAACGCTGATCTTGGAAAAATAACCGATCCTTTGCATAGGAGGAAAAACATGAAACTGAAAACCACTTTATTGGGCAAAACATATCTTTTCAAGGATCTCAAGGAGGTTCTTGCCAAGGCAAACGAGGAAAAGACCGGGGATAAGCTGGCAGGTCTGGCAGCCGCCACGGCGCAGGAGCGGGTGGCGGCGAAGGTGGTGCTGTCGGCGGTGCAGCTTGGCGACCTGCGGGAGCATCCGGCAGTTCCCTATGAGACAGACGAGGTCACCCGGATCATTCAAGACGGGGTCAACGAAAAGGTCTATGAGAAGATCCGCCGCTGGACGGTGGCTGAGCTGCGGGAGTGGATATTGTCGGAGAGCACCACCGGGGCGGACATCCGGCGGATCAGCCGGGGGCTGACCTCGGAGATGGTGGCGGCAGTGGCGAAGCTGATGAGCAATCTGGATCTCATTTACGCTGCCGGCAAGATCACCGTCACCGCCCATTGCAACACCACCATCGGTCTGCCGGGGACACTGTCCTGCCGCCTGCAGCCCAACCATACCACCGACGACCCCGACGGCATCACCGCTTCCACACTGGAGGGGCTGAGCTTCGGTGCGGGAGACGCGGTGATCGGCTTGAATCCGGTAACGGACTCCCCGGAGCAGGTGGGCAAGGTATTGCGGCGGTTTCAGGAGATCAAGGAGCATTGGCAGATCCCCACCCAGATCTGCGTGCTTGCCCATGTAACCGCCCAGATCAAGGCGGTTCGGGACGGCGCGCCCTGCGATCTGATCTTCCAGAGCATCGCCGGATCGGAGAAGGGCAACGCCGCCTTCGGCTTCAATGCCGACACCCTGCGGGAGGCGAGGGAGCTTTTGCTGCGGGACGGTACTGCCGAAGGGCCCAATGTGATGTATTTTGAGACGGGGCAGGGGTCGGAGTTGTCCTCCGATGCCCATTTCGGCACGGATCAGGTGACCATGGAGGCACGGTGCTACGGCTTCGCCAAGGCGTTTTCTCCCTTCTTGGTAAATACGGTGGTAGGCTTCATCGGCCCGGAATACCTGTACGACGCCCGGCAGGTCACCAGAGCCGGTCTGGAGGATCACTTTATGGGCAAGCTCACCGGAATTTCCATGGGCTGCGATTGTTGCTACACCAACCACATGAAGGCAGACCAGAACGACATCGAAAATCTGGCAACGCTGCTGACCGTGGCGGGGTGCAACTATTTCATGGGCATCCCCCACGGCGACGATATCATGCTCAATTACCAGACCACCGGCTTCCGGGAGACGGCAGCCCTGCGGGAGCTGACAGGCAAGACCGCCATCCCGGAATTCCAGCGGTGGCTGGAAAAGATGGGCTTTGTGGAAAACGGAAAGCTGACGGCAAGAGCCGGTGACGGCTCCACGCTGCTGTTTTAGACGGGAGGAAGCCGATGAATAAACAGGAACTGTCCGCCCTCGTGGCGGAGATATTAAAAGGTATGGGCCCGGAGCCCATGGTCAAGGGCAGCGACTACCGCCCCACAGATCCGGGTCCTCAGAGCGCGGACACAAACTACCGGGATGGGGATTTTGTGGAGGATGTGAGCCGGCTGGAGCTGCGGAAGCTGTATTTGGTGGAGGGAGCGGCTGATCCGGAGGGCTTTCGGCGTCTGAAGGCAAAGACCCCTGCCCGTCTGGGCAGCGGACGGTGCGGTGCCCGGTATAAGACGCTGACCATGCTGCGCTTCCGTGCCGACCACGCGGCGGCACAGGACGCGGTATTCTCCCAGCTTCCCGAGGATTTTGGGGAGAAAAACGGTATGGTGAGCCTGCGCACCCAATGCCGGGATAAGGACGAGTATCTGACCCGGCCGGACAAGGGGCGGCTTTTGGATGAGGAGAGCCAAAAGAAGCTGAAAAGCGCCGTGACAGTACCACCGCAGGTGCAGATCGTGGTGGGGGATGGGCTGTCCTCCGCTGCCATTGCCGCCAACGCCATGGATTGTCTTGCGGCCTTGGAGGACGGCTTGAAGCTGCGCCATATCCAGTCCGGTAAGCCGGTGTTTATCCGCTACTGCCGGGTAGGTGCAGGAGACGCGGTGGGGGATGTGACCGGGTGCAAGGTGGTCTGTGTGCTGGTAGGAGAGCGTCCCGGACTGGTGACGGATAAGAGCATGTCCGCCTATATCACCTATCAGCCCCATACCGGCATCTCCGAATCCGCCCGGACGGTGGTCTCCAACATCCATGCGCAGGGCACCCCTGCGGTGGAAGCGGGCGCACACATTGCCGGGTTGATCGAGACGATCTTGAAACGGCAGGTCTCCGGTGTGGGGCTGCATCTGGAGGATAAGGCATGATGGCGGTAAAGGTGCTGGCGGTGCGGTATCTTGCCAATGCCGCCCAAGGGTTATGTGACGCCTTAGGTGTGCCTAAGGGCTACCACAGCCTTGCCATGCTCACCACCGACAGTGACGATCCCACCTATATCGCCTTAGACGAGGCGACGAAAGCCGCCGAGGTAAAGGTGTGCTACGGCAAGAGCTTTTACGCGGGAGCGCCCAATGCCACCACCCCCTATGCCGGGGAGGTCATCGGTATTCTGGCGGCGGCTACCCCCGGTGCTGCTCGCAGCGGCATGGAGGCGGCGCTGGCGGCGCTGGAGCGGGTGGGCTTCGAGGATGTGGGCGGTGTGCCCTGTCTTGCCTACACCGTCAGCCGCACGGGTGCTTTTCTGGCGGAGCAGGCAGGGGTTCGGGAAGGAACACCGCTGGCATATCTCATCGCTCCGCCGCTGGAGAGCATGTACGCCATGGATGCAGCGCTGAAAGCGGCAGATGTAAAGTTATGTAAACTATTTACTCCGCCCAGCGAGACCAATTTCGGCGGTGGGCTGTTATCCGGCAGCCGCAGCGCCTGTGAAGCCGCCTGTGCCGCCTTTCGGGATGCGGTGGCACAGATCGCCCGGCAACCGAGAGAGAGCTGACGGCGGTGCTGCTCCGTTAGACTGTCATTGGGAGCCGGTGTGGCGCAGGGGCGAAGTTTTATTATGAAATTTTGAGGAAGTGGAATATGGAACTGGACAAGGACTTACAGGCACGGCAGGAGGCAAGGCGGCTTGCCAAGGCTGCCGGTTGTGCGCAGCAGCAGCTTGCCCAAATGGAGCAAAGCAAGCTGGATGCCATCGTAGAGGCGGTGGCAAAGGCATTTTACGGCGCTGCCCATGAGCTGGCGGACATGGCAGTTCGGGAGACCGGCTTCGGCAATACCGAGGACAAGATCACTAAGAACCAGTTTGCCTCCCGCACGGTGGCAGAGGCGGTACGGGGCATGAAGACCGTGGGAGTATTAAAGGAACTGCCCGGGGAAAAGCTATGGGAGGTGGGCGTGCCGGTGGGAGTCATCGCCGCCATCGTACCCAGCACAAATCCCACCTCTACCGTGTGCTACAAGGCAATCATTGCGCTGAAAAGCGGCAATGCCATCGTGTTTTCTCCCCACCCCAAGGCGATCAGCTGCACATTGCGGGCGGTGCAGGTGGTGGCGCAGGCGGCGGAGCAGGCAGGCGCGCCCAAGGGCAGCGTTGCCTGTCTCACCATCCCCTCACTGGATGGCTGCCGGGAGCTGATGGGCAACGAGCATATCAGCCTGATCCTCGCCACGGGAGGCCCCGGCATGGTGCGTGCCGCCTATTCCTCCGGTAAGCCCGCCATTGGCGTGGGTGCGGGCAACGGCCCTGCCTATATCCACAACAGCGCCGATGTGGGCAGCGCCATGGCGTGCATCCTCCGCTCCAAAACCTTTGACAACGGTACGGTCTGTGCCTCCGAGCAGAGCATCATTGTGGAAAAGGGTATGGAGGAGCAGGTGAGAGCCCACGGAAAACGGCTGGGCTTCTATTTCATGGACACCGCCGAGGCGGGGAAGCTGGCAAAGCTGCTGTTTCAGCCCAACGGCGCGCTGAATCCCCAGATCGTAGGCAGGTCGGCGCAGACTCTTGCCCAGATGGCAGGCTTTTCCGTGCCTGCGGGAACAAAGATCTTGGTGGCACGGGAGCAGGAGGCAGGTCCTACCAGACCCTATTCCATGGAAAAGCTGTGCCCGGTGCTGGCATTTTTCATCATGGACAGCGAGGATGCGGTGCTGGAAAAGGCCATCGAGGTACTGCGCCATGAGGGCAGCGGACACACCTTTGCCATGCACTGCCGGGACGAGGCTGTGGTGCGCCGGTTTGCTCTGCGGATCCCGGTTTCCCGGTTTCTGGTGAATACCCCGGCGGCGCTGGGTGGCATCGGCGCGACCACGGCGCTGTTCCCGGCACTGACCTTGGGCTGCGGCGCGGTGGGCGGCGGCAGCACCTCCAACAATATTTCCCCGCTGGATCTGATCAATATCCGCCGAGTGGCGTGGGGACAGGGGGAAGCACCCCAAAAAACGGAAACCGTGGACAGCGCGCTGGTGGAGCTGCTGACACAAAAGATCTTGGAGCGGCTGGGCTGAACCGGCACAGCGGAAAAACTTTAAGGCGGCGGGAGAGCCTTCGCCGGTCTATATGGAAAAGGAGTTAAGAATATGAACACTAACAGCTTGGGAATGATCGAAACAAAGGGACTCATCGGTGCCATTGAGGCTGCCGATGCCATGGTCAAGTCTGCCAATGTGCAGCTTGTGGGCAAGGAGCAGGTGGGCGGCGGTCTGGTGACCGTGATGGTTCGTGGGGATGTGGGCGCTGTGAAGGCTGCCACCGATGCCGGTGCGGCAGCGGCGGAAAAGGTAGGCGAGCTGATTTCCGTCCATGTGATCGCCCGTCCCCACACCGAGGTGGACGCCATCTTGCCCCATGGCCGTCTGAGCCAGACCCAGAGCGGCGGCAGCGGCAAGTAAATGCTCTATGATGAGCGCACCCTCCGGGAGAACATCCGCAACCGGGACGGCAAGCGGGTGTTCTTTCTGGGGGAGAAGGACAGGCTGACCCCATCGGCAAGAGATTATGTAAACCGAGAGGGCATCGAGCTGCGACCCGGAGAGCAGGCGAAGCCGGAAAAGTACCGCATGGAAAACGGTGCGGTGCTGGAGACCAAGCCGGAGCACATGACCCATCTCCATTCTGATGTGCTGGTATATAAGACCCACCCCCGGATCCGGTTTCGGGGGGAGATGGACAGCCTGCAGGCGGATTTGTTGTTATGTCAACTGGATATGCCCGAAAAGGCTGCCCATTTGGGGGAAATTCTGGCTCTGGCACGGAAAATACTGGGCTGCGAGGTCATGAATGAGCCGCTGAAGGAGCAGCCGCTTTGCGGCTTGACCCAGCAGGAGCTGCGCAGCCGCTCCCACCGCCCGCAGGACTATTATGGGCAGCCCCATTTTATGCCCGATGCAGCAGATGGACGGCAGGTCTTGGCGCTGAACCGCTGCCGCTGCGCCTGCCGCCGGGCGGAGCTTGCGGCTGCTGCTGCCTTTATTCGGGAGGACGGCACGGTTGACCGGGAGGACATTCTCCGGGCGCTGAACCGAATGAGCAGTATGCTCTATCTGCTGATGATCGAGGAAAAGGCAAATAAAGGCAATAAAGTTATGTAAACCTACCGGAAAGGAGACGGGGAAATGGAAAACCCGCAGATCGGCGCACTGGCGGAAGCGGTGCTGGGACGGCTGTTTGTGGAGGTGGAGGCCTCCGGGCGGCATGTCCATGTGACAGCGGAGCAGGCAAGAGAGCTGTTCGGTCACGCGCTGACCCCAAAGCGCCCGCTTTCCCAGCCGGGGCAGTATCTTGCCGAGGAACGGGTCACGGTGAAAGGCCCGAAAGGGGAATTTCAGAATGTGGCGGTGCTGGGACCCGAGCGAAAGGAAGCACAGGTGGAAATATCCCTCACTGACGGCAGAACGCTGGGCATCGACCCGCCGGTGCGGCTGTCCGGGGATGTCAGGAACAGCCCCGGTGTGGTTCTGGTGGGGGAAAAGGGTACGGTGGCGCTGGAGCAGGGGGTCATTACCGCCCAGCGCCATATCCATCTGACACCGGAGGCTGCGGCAGGCTTCGGGGTGTCCCACGCTCAGACGGTTCGGCTGCAGGTCTATTCCCGCCGGCCGGTGATCTTTGAGGATGTGGCGGTGCGGGTCAGCAAGGATTTTGCCCCCAGCGTCCATCTGGATTACGATGAAGCAAACGCCTGCGGCTTTCAAAAGGGTGATCTGGGGAGGATCTTGCCATGAAAGCACTTTTGATCGGTAAGCAGCCCCCGGTGTGTCTGGGCTGGGAGTATGTAAGCGAGGGGTATGATGCGGTGGTCATCGGCTCGCTGGAGCTGGGGCAGCTTCTGCGGTTTTCCGAGGAACGGGTACTCTCGGCGCTGGCGGAGGGAAAGACGGTGGTGCTCTATGAGCCCGGGCTGCCCCAAGCTCCCAGAAACCGGGCGCTGGCGGCATCGCTGGCATCGGCACGGCGGGAGCTGAAAAGCTGGGGTATCCGGTTTTTGTCCGGCAGCGAAAAGCGGCTGGTCACCGCGCAGGAGGCACGGCGGCTGCTGAGTCAAGGGCGGCAGCCGGACATGGGCGCGGTGCTGACCCCCTTGGCAAAGGAGATTTTGGAGGGAAAAGAATGAAGATCGGTGTGGTAACAGGCTCGGTATGGGCCACCAGAAAGGCGGCGTGTCTGGCGGGTCAGACCTTTCTGGTGGTACGCAGCGGACAGGAGGAGCTGGTAGCGGCGGATCAGGTGGGCGCAGGGGTCGGTGACCGGGTGCTGCTGGCAACGGGCAGCCCTGCCGCCCGCTACTGTATGGAAGCCCCGGTGGACGCGGCTGTGGTTGCGATTTTAGATCCGGAGGAAGGCTATGTCGGCAGATGAGCTTTTGATCGCCGTGATGGCGGTGTTCGCCGCGGTGGGCGCGGCAGATAAGATCCTAGGCAACCGGCTGGGGCTGGGGGAGGAGTTTGAAAACGGCATCCTTGCCATGGGCTCTCTTGCTATGGCGATGCTGGGTATCATTTCTCTCGCCCCGGTGCTGGCGGCGCTGCTGCGGCCGGTGGTGGTGCCGGTATTTTCCCTGCTGGGGGCAGACCCTGCCATGTTTGCCGGGTCGCTGCTGGCCTGCGACATGGGCGGTGCGGCGCTTGCGGCGGAAATGGCGGAAAGCACCGATGCGGCGCTGCTGGGCGGTTTGCTGGCAGGCTCTACACTGGGCGCTACCTTGGTGTTCACCATTCCCGTTGCCATGGGGATCCTGCGGCAGGAGGATCGCCCTGCCATGGCAAAGGGGATCCTCTGCGGCGTGGTCACCATTCCGGTGAGTATTCTGGTGGGCGGGCTGGTGGCGGGCTTTCCTGTGGGGATGGTGCTGCGGAATCTGATCCCCATCGTACTCATCGCCGCACTGATCGCGCTGGGACTTTGGAAATGGGAAAATGCCATGGTCAGAGGCTTCAGCGCCTTTGGAAAGGGCGTTGTGGCGGTGGTTGCGGTGGGTCTGGCTGCCGCCATCGTGGAGGAGCTGACGGGGTTTGTGCTGATCCCCGGGCTGGCACCTCTTTCCGAGGGCTTTCAGACTGTGGGCAGCATTGCCATCGTGCTGGCAGGCGCGTTTCCGCTGGTGTTTGTCTTGACCAAGCTGCTGCGCCGTCCCCTTTTGGCGCTGGGAAGGGTGCTGGGCATCAACGATACCGCCGCGGCAGGTCTGATCGCTACCCTTGCCAATACCATCGCCACCTTTGGCATGGTGAAGGATATGGACAGCCGGGGGAAGGTGGTCAATATCGCCTTTGCCGTCAGCGCTGCCTTTGTGTTCGGGGATCACATGGGCTTCACCGCCGGATTTGCTCCGGAAATGCTGCCTGCGGTGATCGTGGGGAAGCTAGCGGGGGGTATTTGTGCGGTGGCCGCCGCCCTGTGGCTTACCGGAAAAGAAACCGGAAATAATGGTTGACAAATCCTTCCTTTTGGGGCTATAATCACAGGGTATATTGCAAATGCGGCGAAGAGAAGAGTACGCTGGGATACCCGGTCAGAGAGCCCCGTAAGGTGAGAGGGGGCACGGCAAAGACAGCGGAACATGGCCTCGGAGCAGAGCTGCCGATATTTAGGCAGCTTCGGGTGCGCCCGTTACCGCGCATAGAGGTGCCCTCTTTTATAAAGAAGGCACGAACAAGGTGGTACCGCGTCAATTTTGTCGCCCTTGAGGATGCTCAGGGGCGTTTTTTCATTTACAGGAGGAGACAGTATGAGCGAAAAGAGACCCTATTATATTTCCACGGCCATTGCCTATACATCCGCAAAGCCCCACATCGGCAATACCTATGAGATCGTTTTGGCGGACGCCATCGCCCGCTATAAGCGGCAGGCAGGCTTTGAGGTGTACTTCCAGACCGGCACCGATGAGCACGGTCAGAAGATCCAGCAGAAGGCTGAGGCGGCGGGCATCACCCCTCAGGCGTATGTGGACAATGTCAGCACCGAGATCAAGCGGATCTGGGATCTGATGAATACTACCTATGACCGTTTTGTCCGCACCACCGACCCGGAGCACAAGACCAAGGTGCAGAAGATCTTCGCCAGAATGTATGAAAAGGGCGATATCTACAAGGGTAAGTATGTGGGCAAGTACTGCACCCCCTGCGAAAGCTTCTGGACAGAGAGCCAGCTGGTGGAGGGCAAGTGCCCCGACTGCGGCAGAGAGTGTGTGGACGCGGAGGAGGAAGCCTACTTCTTCAAGATGAGCAAGTATGCCGACCGGCTCATGGAGCATATCCAGACCCATCCCGAGTTCATCCAGCCCGAAAGCCGGAAAAACGAGATGATCAACAACTTCCTAAAGCCCGGTCTGCAGGATCTGTGCGTTTCCCGTACCAGCTTCACTTGGGGCATCCCGGTGGAGTTTGACCCCGGTCATGTGACCTATGTGTGGCTGGATGCTCTGAGCAACTATATCACCTTCTGCGGCTACGATCCCGACGGAAACCACGATCCGCATTACCGTAAGTTCTGGCCTGCCGACCTGCACCTCATCGGCAAGGATATCGTCCGCTTCCATACCATTTACTGGCCCATCTTCCTGATGAGCATGGGCGAGCCCCTGCCCAAGCAGGTGTTCGGCCATCCGTGGCTGCTGGTGCAGGGCGGCAAGATGTCCAAGAGCTTGGGCAATGTGATCTATGCCGACGATCTGGTGGAGCTGTTCGGCGTGGATGCCATCCGCTATTTTGTGCTCCACGAGATGCCTTTCGCCACCGACGGTGTCATGACCTATGAGCTGATCATCGAGCGGATCAACAGTGAGCTTGCCAACATTCTGGGCAATCTGGTGAACCGCACCGTCGCCATGGACAACAAGTACTTCGGCGGCACCATCATGGAGCCCAATGCTCCCGAGGCGCTGGACGAGGAGCTGAAGGCGGTGGCGCTGGCAATGCCCGGTAAGGTGGCAGCCAAGATGGACGAGCTGAAGGTGGCAGATGCCATCGACGAGATCTTCGTGCTGCTGCGCCGTGCCAACAAGTATATCGACGAGACCGCGCCTTGGGCGCTGGCAAAGGACGAGAGCAGCCGTGACCGTCTGGGCACCGTGCTGTATAACCTGCTGGAGAGCATCCGCTTTGCCGCCATTTCTCTGGAGGCCTTCCTGCCGGATACCTCCAAGCGGATCTTGGCGCAGCTCAATGTGGAAAACGGCGGTCTGGAAAGCTTGGAGCGCTTCGGCGTTCTGGCTCCCGGCGGTCAGGTGGGCGCAGGTGAGATCCTGTTTGCCCGTTTGGATAAGGAGAAGAAGATGGACGAGATCAACGCCTTCAACGAAGCCAAGGCAAGAGAAGCCCTGCCTAAGCTGGAGATCGAGCCCTACACCGAGGAGAAGGTGGACTTTGAGACCTTCTGCAAGAGCGATTTCCGTGCGGTGAAGGTCAAGGATTGCCAGAATGTGAAAAAGAGCGACAAGCTGCTGTGCTTCACTCTGGACGACGGCTCCGGCACCGACAGGCAGATCCTTTCCGGCATCGCCAAGTACTATAAGCCCGAGGAGCTGATCGGCAAGACCTTGGTCGCCATCACCAACCTGCCCCCCAGAAAGATGATGGGCAGGGAGAGCAACGGTATGCTCATCAGCGCCGTGCACACGGAGAAGGGCGAGGAGAAGCTGAACCTGCTGATGGTCAGCGACGATATCCCCGCCGGTGCCAAGCTGTGCTGAGAACCCGGCAGCTCTAAGTTTAAGAATTATGTAAACCACCCCGGAGACACCGGGGTGGTTTTTCTGCTTTTTGGGGCGTTGATACAGGGCGCTGCCGATAGATGTGCAGGGCAGGAGCTTCCTGTCCGCTGGACTTTTCTTCAGAGAGAAGGTGTTGCTGCGGAAAAAAGAAAAGAGTGGTCTTTGCTGAATAATTTCCCCTATACTGGCAAACAATACCACCGGAAGATTTCACCAAGGAGGTATTGTTTATGAATCGATTCCGTTTTCTTTGCCTTGCGCTGGCATTGGTGTTGGTGCTGGGCATGGGTGCGGCTGCGGCAGAGGTGGATTGTGACAGCACCTACTGCTTCTCCGCTTCCGATTTTTCTGAGGACGCGCTGACCGGTATCTGCATTACGGAGCTGCCGGACAGCGATGCAGGCACCGTGTTTCTGGGCAGCCGGGTGCTGCAGCCCGGAGACATCCTTACCGCCGAGCAGCTTGCCCAAATGACCTTTGCACCCCTTCGCACCCAGCAGGATTCCTCGGCACAGGTCACCTTTCTGCCGATTTACGCCGACCGTGTGGAAAAGTCCGCTACGGTGACCATCGCCATTCGGGGCAAGGAGGATAAGGCACCTGTGGCAGAGGATTTTGCCATGGAGACCTACAAAAACCTCGCCAATACAGCCGCTTTGAAGGCATCTGACCCGGAGGGGCAGCCGCTGACCTACACCGTTACCCGTCAGCCCCGCAGGGGAGAGGTGATCCTGAACGCTGACGGCAGCTTCACCTATACCCCCAAGAAAAATAAGGTAGGGGTGGATTCCTTCACCTATACTGCCGCGGACCCTGCCGGGAATGTCTCCCGGGAGGCCACGGTGACGGTGACTATCCTCAAGCCCACCGATGCCAAGCAGTACACCGACACGGTGGCCGATGAATGCCGTTTTGCCGCCGAGTGGATGCGCCATACCGGGCTATTCGTTGGAGAGCAGGTGGCAGGGCAGACCTGCTTCTATCCCGAAAAGACGGTGACCAAGGGGGAGTTCCTTACCATGGTCATGGAGCTGTTTGAGCTTTCCGCCGATGCTTCCGGGACCTATACCGGCATGGCGGCGGATGCCCCCGATTGGCTGAAGCCCTATCTGGCTGCGGCGGTGCGCTCCGGGCTCATCGCCAATACGCCGGCGGCAGAGACCGGCGTTTTTGAGGCAGGCCAGCCCATTTACGGCTCGGAGGCAGCGGTGATGCTCCAGAATGTGCTGGATCTGGAGGTGTCCGCCGCTGCGATGGCGGTGGAGAGCAAGGAAAATGTGCCCACATGGGCGGATACGGCCGTGCAGGTGATGCATGACCATGGGGTTGCGCTGGTGGCGGAGGAAGCTCTGACCAGAAGCCAAGTTGCCCGGCTTCTGTACCGCGCAGCCCAGCTTGCCGAGGAAGCCCCCGGCATGATCGTGCTGAGAATGCAGAAATAACAAAAAAGAACACGCACCAAGATGACCCTTTCTGAAAGAGCGGCTTGGTGCGTGTATTTTTACATTAAAATCAGCTTACCTTTGCTGCAATTTTCGGAACCTTCGCAAGAAGCAGGGCGGCAATCGCAGTCAGGATCATCTCGGGGATCATATACATGCCGTTGTACACCACCGAATAGGTCAGCCCCAGCGCTTCGGGACTCAGGGAGGCGACCAGCTCAGCACCCCATGCGGGGAAGCCGTCCTGCGTGAAGAACCATTCAGCCCAACCGGAAAAAAGGATATAACCCGATGCGATATGTGCCAGATAGCGGGCGCTTAGAGCAACCAGACTGCCGCCCATCAGGGAAAGACCGGGGTTGCTGCCGCGGTTGCGGAAAATACCGCCAAGCCCGAGAACGGTAAAGGCGACAATGTAATCCAGAACACACATGATCAGCGCGTTGACAAGCATGGTTCCGTCACCAAAATAGCCGGGCTGGAAGGCTGCTGCCACGGTTTTTGCGCCCAATGCCATTTCAAGCAAAGCATAGGTCAAGCCTGCGACCAATCCCCACCGAACACCGTGGCGGTAGGAGATCAGCACAACAGGAAGCATGCTGACCAAGGTGATCTGCCCACCAAAGGGCATTTCCGGAATGAACATCTTAGAGACCAGCTCTAGGACGATTGCCACAGCCAGCAGCATGGCGCTTTCTGTGATCCGCTTTGTTTTGTTTGTCATAAGGAACACCTCTAAATAAAAATTACCGCATTGCAAGCCCGTCTCAGGTGTTGCAATGCGGTAAGGAATTCCTCATGGCAGCATCTTTTCCTACGACGGTACTGACCGTATCAGGTTCACGGGTCAAGGCTCGTTTTTCGCCTTATCTCAGCCGGATGCGTCCGGCCCCCCGAAGATGGAGTTGTTATGCGGTTAAGGCTATGATAGCAGAAAAATCGGGTTTGTCAAGCCATTTCCAGAGAAAGGGGCTTGCCTCCCAGAATGTGGAAGTGCAGGTGGTGGACGGTCTGACCTGCGTCCGCGCCGCAGTTGGACACCACGCGGTAGCCGCCGGTCAAGCCCTCAGCAGCGGCGATGGCAGGGATGGCGGCAAAGATGTGGGCGACCACAGCGCTGTTTTCCGCGGTGATGCCGTCCACGCTGGGAATATGGGTTTTAGGAATCACCAGAATATGGGTGGGTGCTTGGGGGGCGATATCCCGAAAGGCGAGGATCTGATCATCCTCATAGACCTTGCTGGAGGGAATAGCGCCGGAGATGATCTTGCAGAACAGACAGTCAGACATTGTGTTTCCTCCTTAAAATTATCCGATAACGCTGAACACACCGGTGGAGCCAAGCCCCATGATGGTGCCCGCGATGATGACACCCAGAGAAACGGCGAGGGCGGTGGACTTGATGCCCATATTCAGAAAGCTGGCGCCCAAAGTGCCTGTCCATGCGCCGGTGCCGGGCAGGGGAATGCCCACAAACAGCATCAGCGCGATAAACAAACCGTTCCGGCCTGCGGTCTTGGTCAGCTTTTGACCTGCCTTTTCTCCCTTTTCCAAACAGAAGGTAAAGAATTTGCCGATGTACTTTTTGTCCGCGCCCCAGATCAGCACCTTACGGGCGAAGAAGTAGATGATGGGCACCGGCAGCATATTGCCGATGACGCACACCACCAGAGAAGTCCAGTAGTCCAGCCCCATACCCACAGCCATGGGCATTGCCACCCGCAGCTCTATGAGCGGAACCATGGAAACGAAGAAAACAAGCAGATATTTGAGAAGCATGGGATCACCTTTGAAAAGAATTTGCTCCATTGTAGCACAAATGTGCCGCTGTTGCAATGGAAAAGCATTTATTTTTTGGTGGAATCTGCTTGGGCGGATTTTTCTTGCTATTTTTGAGAGTTGGAGATATAATAAACAATAGAGAAATTCTGCCCCTTTCCGGGGCTTCGGAGGCAGGCATGAAAAAGCATATTTTGCTGCTGACCACCGGCGGCACCATCGCGTCGGTTCCCGGCGGCGAGGGCTTGGAGCCCCACCGCAGCGAGGTTATGGAGCGGGAGCTGGATCAGCTTCGCACTTATTATGATATCTCCGTGGAGGATGTGATGTGTCTGGATTCCTCCAATATCCGTCCGCAGGAATGGCAGAGCATTGCCGCCGCCGTATTTGAAAACCGGGAGCGCTACGACGGCATCGTGATCTCCCACGGCACCGACACCATGGCGTACACCGCCTCTGCCGTCAGCTTTATGCTGCCGGATATCGACTTGCCTGTGGTGTTTACCGGCTCCCAGCTGCCGCTGGCGGATGTGCTTTCCGACGGGCCGGACAATCTGCGCACTGCCTTTGCCATGGCAGCCTCCGGGCGCTGCGGTGTGTTCCTTGCTTTCGACCGGAAGGTGATGCTGGGCTGCCGCGCCGTTAAAGTCCGTGCCTCCGGTTTTTCCGCCTTTGAGAGCGTCAACGAAAAATATGCCGCCTATGTCAGCAGCCACGGTCTGGTGGTGGACGAGACGGTGCTGCCCCGGTTGAAAGGGCCTGCCCGCCTGTGCGACAGCATCAGCGGCGATGTATTTCTGCTGAAGCTGACACCGGGGCTTTCACCGGCTATTTTCGATGCGCTGGTGGGCATGGGCTACCGGGGCATCGTGATAGAAGCCTTTGGGCTTGGAGGCGTAAATGTGCTCCACCGGGGGCTTTCCGGTATCCGCAAGGCGGTGGATGCCGGCGTCAGTGTGGTGGTCACCACCCAATGCCTGTATGACAGCTCTGACCTGCAGGTCTACCAAGTGGGCAACAAGCTGCTGGAGCTGGGTGTCATTCAAGGCAGGGATATGACCACGGAAGCCGCCATGACCAAGCTGATGTGGGCCGTCGGGCAGGGCATGACCCCCAATCAGATCGCCAAGCTGTTTTCCCTGAGTCTTGCCGGGGAAGTCACGGTTATTTAGAAAGGAGTATTTTATGGACCCTATTTATGTCACCGGCCACCGCAACCCGGATACGGATTCCATCGTTGCCGCTATGGCGTATACCGCTCTGCGCAACGCCTTGGGCGACCGGGAGTATGAAGCCGCCTGTCTTGGGCGTGTCTCCGATGAGACACAGCTGGTGCTGAACCGGTTTGGATTCCAGCCTCCCAAGCTGATCACCAATATGTATACCCAAGTCCGGGATCTGGACTTTGATACCCCGCCTATTTTGAACCAAGCTGTGACCGTGGGCAGGGCATGGGATGTGCTGCAGGGACAAAAGAATATTTCTGCCGTGCCTGTCGTCAATGAAGACGGAACCCTTTACGGCATGCTCTCCCGTGAGGATGTTGCCAATTACCACATGGGGCTGATCTCCAGCAGCTATATGGAGTCTGTTCCGCTGTTCAACCTGCTTTCCGTGCTGGAGGGCAAGGTGCTCAACGAAGCGGGAGAGAGCATCGATACCATTGCCGGCGAGGTGACCATCGCCCTGCCCCAGAACCGGGAAAATCTCATGTTCCACAGCACCGACAGCGTGGTGCTTTGCGGACACCAGCCGGAGATGATCCGCCGGGCGCTGGAAATGGATGTGAACTGTCTGATCCTGTGTCAGACGGAGTTGGCAGCGGAGCTGCGGAGCCTGCCCACTAAGACCTGCATCATCTCCACACCTTATGATGCCTACCGTGCCGCGCGGCTGATCTTCCAATCTGCCCCCATCGGCAGGATCTGCCGCACCAAGGATCTGGTGTGCTTCCATCTGGAGGACAGGCTGGACGAAGTGCGGGAGCAGGTGCTGAAATTCCGTGACCCCTGCTATCCCATTCTGGATGAAAACGAGCGGGCGGTTGGCGTGCTGACCCGGTATCATCTGCTGCGCCCCCGGCGTAAACGGGTGGTGCTGGTGGATCACAACGAGGCATCCCAATCCGTGCCCGGTCTGGAGGAAGCGGAGATCTTGGAGATCATCGACCACCACCGTCTGGCAGACATCCAGACCTCCAACCCCATTTATGTCCGCAATGAGCCTGTGGGCTCTACCAATACCATCATCGCCAGCATGTTCCAAGACCGGGGTCTGATGCCCTCGGAGAAAATGGCAGGCATGATGGCGGCGGCGATCCTTTCGGATACGGTCATGTTCAAATCCCCCACCTGCACCGACCGGGATATCCGTACCGCCGAGCGCATGGCACGGATCGCCAACATTTCTCTGGACGAGCTGGGCAGAGAGATCTTCTCCACTACGCTGGAGAGCAAGACCGCCGAGGATCTGCTGTTCTCCGACTATAAGGAGTTCCACATCGCCGGTCACGATCTGGCGGTGGCGCAGATCACCTGTGTGGACAGCCCCAAGATGCTTTCCCGCAAGGAAGAATTCCTGAAGATCATGGAGCAGACCGCCAAAAAGAAGAAGATGTCCATGGTCATCCTTATGCTGACGGATGTGCTGCTGGAAGGCACTCAGCTTCTGTATGTGGGAGACGAGGATGTGATCCGGCAGGCGTTCTCTGCCGCGCCCAAGGACAATACCGCATTCCTGCCCAAGATCATGAGCCGGAAAAAGCAGGTCATTCCCATGCTTTCCGCTCTGTGGGGCTAATATTCGTAGGTTATTCGCTTTTTCGGGGCATATGTGTGCCCCGGAGAAGCGCCGGAGGTTTTTATGGGCTTTGAAAAGCTGCTGGGAAATGAACGGCTGCGGGAAAATCTTCGCGCCGCCATCCAAAAGGGTCGCATTTCCCATTTTTATCTGATATCGGGCCCTGCAGGCTCCGGAAAACACACCCTTGCCCGGCTGCTTGCCGCGGCGATCCTCTGCGGCGGTGCTGAGCGCCCCTGTATGAGCTGTCCGGTGTGCCGCAAGGTTATGGCAGACACCCATCCCGACTTTATCACCGTGGACGATCCGGAGAAAAAGACGGTGGCGGTGGAGCTGGTACGCAAAGCCAGCGCCGATATTTACATCCAGCCCAACGAGGGCAGCCATAAGATCTATTTGTTCCCAAGGGCGCAGGATATGCTCATCCCCAGCCAGAACGCCCTGCTGAAGGTGTTGGAGGAGCCGCCGAAGTATGGCGTGTTCATCCTGCTCACCGATAATCCGGAGAAGCTGCTGCCCACGGTGCGCTCCCGCTGCACGGAGCTTGCCATGACGGCGCTGCCGGAAAAGCTGCTGACGAGCGTACTGCGTCAGCGGTATCCTCAGGTACAAGCCGAGACCTTGGCAGCGGCGGCTGCCAGAAGCGGCGGTTTTCTGGGACAGGCAATGGAGCTGCTGGAGCAGGGGGCACAAATACCGGAGCAGACCGCCCGTTTTGCCGCAGCCTTTGCCAAGCGCAGCGCCTTGGAGCTGGTTCGGGTGCTGGCACCTATGGAAAAATGGAAAAGGGATCAGCTTCTGCCTATGCTGCAGCAATGGCTGGAGCTTCTGGAGGCAGCACTGGTGTGCCGCAGCGGTCATGCCGCATCCTCACCCCTCGCCTATGAGATCGGCACAGCCCGCAGCTCCCGGGAGCTGTACAGCGCCATTACCCATTTGCAAAAATCGATAGAATACACTCAGGGCAATGTTTCCCCCGCCGCGGTCTGCGGCTATCTGGAATGGACCCTGCGATAGATAAGGAGATACCCAATGGAAGAAACGATCATCAGTGAAGTCCGGGAGGATGCCGCCGTAGAGGTGGTGGATATCCAGTTCCGTCCCGGACAGAAGGTATACTTTTTTGACCCTGCCGGGATCACCTGTCAGGCAGGACAGAGCGTCATCATCGACACCGCACGTGGCGCGGAATACGGCATCTGCACCGCCGGAAACCACATGGTTTCCAGCCGTGAGATCGTGCCGCCTCTGCGTCCTGTGCTGCGGATCGCCACGGAGCAGGATGAAAAGGTGGTTGCCGACAACCGCGCCAAGGAAAAGCGGGCGTATGATGTCTGCCTGCAGAAGATCACGGATCTGAAGCTGGATATGCAGCTTGTCTCCGCGGAGTGCGCCTTCGACGGCAGCAAGATCCTGTTTTTCTTCACCGCCGATGAGCGGGTGGATTTCCGGGAGCTGGTAAAGACCTTAGCCTCCGTTTTCCACACCCGCATCGAGCTGCGGCAGATCGGTGTCCGGGACAAGGCGAAGATGGTGGGCGGTCTGGGCATCTGCGGCAGACCCTTCTGCTGCGCCAGCTTCTTGGATGATTTCCAGCCCGTGTCCATCAAAATGGCAAAGACCCAGAATCTGAGTCTGAATCCCTCCAAGATCTCCGGCACCTGCGGACGGCTGATGTGCTGTCTGAAATACGAGCAGGATGCCTATGAGGATCTGATCCGCAGCAGCCCCAAGGTGGAATCCTTTGTGGATACCCCGGAGGGACGGGGCACTGTGATCGAGCTGGATCTGCTGCGCCAGCGGGTCAAGGTCAAAATGGAGGAGACTCCTGAGACGGTAAACACCTTTTCCAATTCCGAGATCGCCGTTCTGCGCAACGGCAAGGCAAAGAAGAATGATCCTCCCATCCCTGCGGATCTGGCACCCATTTCCGGCAACGGCAAACGGGTGAAGAAGGAGGAGAGTCAGGAGCGGATGTTCTTGGATCCCATCAAGTTCCGCTACAGCACCGAAGCGGTGGTTGAGGAGCCCGAACCGGCACCGGAGGCAGAGGAGAGCCGTGAGAGCAAGCCCGGTCGCCGCCGCAGAAACCGCCGTGGCAAGGGGGGCGAGGGGGAGAAGCAGGAGGTCAAGACCGAGCCTGCCAAGAACGCAAAGCAGGAAAGCCCCAAGCAGCCCAAGGAGCAGCCCCAGAAGGAGCAGGCAGGCGGGTCCGCAGAGCCGGCGGAGCAGACCGGTAAAAAGAGCGGCAAGGGACGCAGACCCTATTACCGCCGCCGCCACAAGAGCAAGTCCGGCGGAGAAAACAGCGGAAGCTGATAAGGCTTAGGGTACAGAAAGAGAGACAGTATGGCAAAGCTATATTTTAAGTACGGCGCTATGGGCTCCAGCAAAACGGCGCAGGCGCTGATCACCAAGTATAATTACGAAGAAAACGGGCTGAAGGTATGGCTCATCAAGCCCAGTGCCGATATCCGTGACGGTGCGGACATCCTGCGCAGCCGCATCGGTCTGGAATCCAAGGTGGAGGTAGTGACCCCCGAAACGGATATCTATGAGTTGTTTGAAAAGACCCGGCAGGGCAAGTGTGATGTGATCATTGCCGACGAGTGCCAGTTCTTCACCGCGCCCCAGATCGACCAGCTCCGCAGTGTGGTCAACGACTATAATATTCCTGCCCTGTGCTTCGGACTGCGCACGGACTTTTTGTGCGGCCTGTTTGAGGGCAGCCGCCGGCTCATGGAGGTAGCGGACACCATTCAGGAGATCAAGACCATGTGCGATTGCGGCGCAAAAGCCACCGTCAATGCCCGTGTGGGCGCGGACGGACGGATCATCACCCAAGGCGAGCAGGTGATGCTGGGCGGCAATGACAGCTATATTGCCATGTGTCACAAGTGCTGGATCCGGGGCATCCGGGAACAGCGGATCATCAAGCTTCACGGACAGAATTAAGGAGAAAAGCTATGGAAATCAAAGAAATTTTGGCTAAGTGCGACCATACCCTGCTGGCGCAGAGCGCCACTTGGAGCGATATCAAGGGGATCTGCGAGGACGGCATCCGCTTTGGCACTGCGTCGGTGTGCATTCCCGCTTCCTTTGTGAAGCAGGCAAAGGAATATGTGGGGGAGAAGCTGGCGATCTGCACCGTCATCGGCTTCCCCAACGGCTATTCCACCACTGCCGTCAAGTGCTTTGAGGCAACCGACGCGGTGGATAACGGTGCCGATGAGATCGACATGGTCATCAACATCGGCTGGGCAAAGGAGGGCAAATTTGATGCCATCCGGGATGAAATCGCCGCTATCAAGGCAGCCTGCAAGGGCAAGCTGCTGAAGGTCATCATCGAGACCTGCCTGCTCACCGACGAAGAAAAGATCGCTCTGTGCAAGGCTGTGTCCGATTCCGGCGCGGACTATATCAAGACCTCCACCGGCTTTTCCACTGCCGGCGCCACCTTTGCGGATGTGGAGCTGTTTGCCAAGTATGTGGCGCCCCATGTGAAGATCAAGGCAGCCGGCGGCATTTCCAGCTTGGATGACGCGGAGAAGTTCATCGCGCTGGGGGCTTCCCGTCTGGGCACCTCCCGCATCGTCAAGATCGCAAAGGGTCTTGCCGATGACGGCACTTACTGATACAGAACGAATAAGGAGGAAAAAATTATGTTAACCACTCCCACTCCCCATATCTCCGCTGCCCCCGGCGATTTCGGCAAGACCGTGCTTATGCCCGGTGACCCCCTGCGTGCCAAATTTATCGCGGAAAACTTTCTGGAAAACCCGGTTCTGGTGAACAATGTCCGGGGCGTTCAGGGGCATACCGGCTATTATAAGGGCGTGAAGGTGTCGGTAATGGCTTCCGGCATGGGCATGCCCGCCATCGGCATCTATTCCCACGAGCTGTACAACGGCTACGGTGTGGAGAATATCATTCGTGTGGGCTCCGCAGGCTCCATTCAGGATCATATCAACCTGTATGACATCGTTATCGCGCAGGGCGCCTGCACCGACTCCAATTTTGCCGCCCAGTTCCATCTGCCCGGCACCTTTGCCCCCATTGCCTCCTATGAGCTGATGGTGGAGGCGGTGAAGGCCTGCCAGAGCTACGGCGCTACCTACCATGTGGGCAATGTGAACTCCTCCGATGTGTTCTACGGCGACCATGTGGGTGTGCCCGAGGGCTTGGACAGTGTTTACGGTCTGAAGAAGATGGGCGTTATGGCGCTGGAGATGGAAGCCGCCGCCCTGTATATGAATGCCGCCCGGTACGGCAAGCGGGCTCTGTGCATCTGCACCATTTCCGACCATGTGCTCAAGGGCGTGGAGACCAGCTCTGAGGAGCGCCAGAATTCCTTCACCCAGATGATGAAGGTGGCACTGGATGTAGCCGTGGCGATGGAGAATAAGTGAGTTTTATGTAAACCTACAGAGGTAATGCTATGAAACGGATATTTTTGATCGTGTTGGATTCCTGCGGCATCGGCGAGCTGCCGGATGCGGCGGCTTTCGGGGATCACGGGGTCAACACCCTGCGCTCCTGTGCCGCTTCCGGGGATCTGCATATCCCCAATCTGCTGAAGCTGGGTCTGGGCAATATCGACGGGGTGGACTATCTGCCTAAGGAGGAAGCCCCCACCGGTGCGGTGGCACGGCTGGCAGAGCGCTCCATGGGCAAGGATACCACCATCGGGCACTGGGAGATCGCGGGCATCGTGTCCGCTGACCCGCTGCCCACCTATCCCAACGGCTTCCCGGAGGAGGTGCTGGAGCCCTTCCGCAAAGCCACCGGCAGAGGCATCCTTGCCAATGCTCCTTGGTCGGGCACAGAGGTGATCGAGGAGTTTGGTGAGGAGCATATGCGCACCGGAGACCTGATCGTCTACACCTCCGCCGATTCCGTGTTTCAGATCGCTGCCCATGAGGAAGTAGTGCCGCTGGAGCAGCTTTATGAATACTGTAAAATTGCCCGGAAGCAGCTTCACGGCAAGCACGGCGTGGGCAGAGTCATCGCCAGACCCTTTGTGGGAGAGCCGGGCAGCTTCCGGCGTACCGCCAACCGCCATGACTATTCCTTGGAGCCACCTGCGAAGACCCTGCTGGATGCGGTGGCAGGTGCAGGCATGGCATCCGTCGGCGTGGGCAAGATCTATGATATTTTCGCCGGAGAGGGTATCACGGAGCATGTTTACAACCAGAGCAATGCCCATGGCATGGCACATGCGGATAGTTATGTAAACCAAGAGTTTACCGGGCTGTGCTTTGTGAATTTGGTGGACTTTGATATGCTCTACGGTCACCGCCGGGACATTCCGGGCTATACCCAAGCGCTGAACGATTTTGATGCATGGCTGGGAAGCTTCCTGCCCAAGCTGGGGGAGGAGGATCTTTTGATGATCACCGCCGACCATGGGTGTGACCCCGGCTATCTTGCCACCACCGACCATACCCGGGAGTATGTGCCGCTGGTAATGGCAGGCAAGGGCGTCCGCAGCGTGAATCTGGGCACCCGCAGCAGCTTTGCGGACATCGCCGCCACCGCGGCGGAGCTGCTGGGCGTGGAGCTGGAGACCCCCGGCGAGAGCTTTGCAAAGGAAATTATGTAAACCTACCCCAAATGAGGTAACACTATGAAAACAGAAGAACTGGTGCAAATGGCGAAGGAAGCCATGACCCATGCTTATGCGCCCTATTCCGGCTATAAGGTGGGTGCTGCGCTGCTGTGCAGTGACGGCAGTGTGTACTGCGGCTGCAATATTGAGAACGCCTCCTATACCCCCACGGTCTGTGCCGAGCGTACCGCTTTCTTCAAGGCGGTCTACGACGGACACCGGGATTTTACCGCTATCGCGGTATGTGGCGGCAAGGATGGGGAGATCACCGGGGCGTTTCCGCCTTGCGGTGTGTGCCGTCAGGTGATGCGGGAGTTCTGCGGCGACGATTTTCAGGTACATCTGGTAACGCCGGAGGGCTGGGATACGGTGGAACTTTCCCAGCTCCTGCCCCATAGCTTTTCACCGAAGACCCATATGGGCATCGGGGAGTGACTCTTTCAGCAATATAAAAACAAGGGGTGTTGCTAGTTTGCAGCACCCCTTGAAACATAATAGGCAAGTATTTCTTTTTCTTTTTTGGAAATTCTGATTTCGGTTATCGGTTTAAGTAAGCAAGAAAAAACCGCACGATCTAACAAGGCTGTCATTCTGACCGGAGCTGCCCAGCGGGCAGCGTAGTGGAAGAATCTACATATTATATTTGCTGCTAAGCGGTATTTCGGTTCAAAGATCCTTCGACTTCGGGCATAGCCTTCCGTTCAGGATGACAGCCTAAATCCGCTCTATCTCCCGTAGGGGACGAAGCCCACTTCGTCCCTTTCCGCCGCACCAAAAAGACCGTAGGGACACCCGGTGGGTGTCCCTACTAAAACTATCAGCCAAAGTAAGCGTTGCAGCTGGTGGCGAACTCCATCAGCTCGATGAACAGGTCATTGGTGGCGCTTGCCTGTGCACGGACGCAGTACCATGCGATGGAATCGGTGAGGGAGCAAACCGCTGCACCGTTTGCATCCACGATCTGCACCGTCACGGGCACATTTACATCCGCAGGCGTCAGTGCGCTGACATTCACGGTGATCATGCTGCCGTTGTTAACAAACCGGCTGCCGGGGATGGTGAAGCTATTCGCTACACCCTTGTAGTTGGTGTAGCTGACCTTGGCGGTCATGGTGCTGTCCACCACAGCGGCATCGAAGATG
>JAFQFP010000006.1 GCA_017398625.1 Oscillospiraceae bacterium | reverse complement strand
ATAAGACCATAAAAAAACAAGGAGGGCTAACCTATGGCAGCTATCAATATCAACAACAATAATTTCCTGAGTGAAGTGATGAATTCCGACAAGAAAGTTCTGCTGGACTTCTGGGCACCTTGGTGCGGCCCTTGCCGGATGGTGGTTCCTATGGTAGAGGAGATCGCAAAGGAGCGCCCCGATATTAAGGTCGGCAAAATCAATGTAGATGAAAACCCGGAGCTGGCAACCCAGTTCCGTATTATGAGTATTCCCACGCTGGTGGTAATGGAAAACGGAAAAATCGTCAATCAGGCAACGGGGGCAAGACCCAAGAATGCGATTCTTGCAATGCTTTAAGGAGGTGCAGTTATGGGATTCTTCGACTTTTTGAAACAGCCTGACATCAATAAGGGTGTCATGGAGTACCGTAATACCGATGGAGCGGTCCTTTTGGATGTACGCACTCCCCAAGAGTATCGGGAAGGTCATATTCCCGGAAGTAAAAATGTACCGTTGCAGCAGCTTGACAAAATCAGTTCCGTAGCAGACAATAAGAATATCCCACTGTTTGTCTACTGCTATTCAGGCGGCAGAAGCCGTCAGGCAACGGCTATGCTGCAACACATGGGATATGCAAATGTTCAAAACATCGGCGGCATCACCGCTTATTCCGGAAAGGTGGAGAGGTAATATGAAAGTTGTGATCGTAGGCGGCGTGGCAGGCGGTGCCACAGCTGCAGCAAGAATCCGCAGGCTGGATGAACAGGCTGAAATCGTTGTGTTTGAGCGTTCGGGCTATATTTCCTACGCCAACTGCGGTCTGCCTTATTATATCGGCGGTGTTATTGAAGATCCTGAGGATCTAACCCTCCAAACCCCGGAGAGCTTCTTCTCCCGGTTCCGTATTCACATGAAAGTACACCACGAAGTTACCGCAATTCATCCCGACAGAAAGACCGTTTCCGTAAAGGATCTGAAAACTGGCGAAGAATTTGAAGAGAGCTATGACAAGCTGCTGCTTTCTCCCGGCGCAAAGCCTGTATGGCCGGGCCTCCCGGGCATGGACAGTGACAAGCTGTTCCCGCTGCGTACCGTGGAGGACACCTTCCGGATCAAGGAATTTGTAGATCATAACAAACCTAAGTCCGCAGTCATGGTGGGCGGCGGTTTCATCGGTCTGGAGGTAGCGGAAAACTTAAGGGAATTGGGTATGGATGTGACCATCGTCCAGCGGCCTAAGCAGCTGATGAATCCCTTCGATGCAGATATGGCTTCCTTTATCCACAGCGAGGTTCGCAAGCACGGTGTAAAACTGGCACTTGGCTATAGTGTGGAGGGCTTTGAAGAGAAAGACGGCGGTATCAATGTGTTGCTGAAGAATAGAGAAGCCATCTATACGGATATGGTGGTGCTTGCCATTGGTGTCACCCCGGAATCCAGCCTTGCTAAAGATGCCGGTTTGGCTCTTGGCCTGAAGGGCAGCATTTTGGTCAATGACCGGATGGAGACCTCCGTGCCCGACATCTATGCTGTTGGTGATGCGGTGCAGGTAAAGCACTATGTCACCGGTGAGGCTGCATTGATCGCACTGGCAGGGCCTGCCAACAAGCAGGGACGGATCGCTGCTGACAATATCTGCGGCGGTGACAGCCGGTACTTAGGCAGCCAGGGCAGCTCCGTAATCAAGATTTTTGATATGACCGCAGCCACCACCGGCATTAACGAGACCAATGCCCGGAACGCAGGGCTCCATGTGGATACGGTGATCCTGTCTCCTATGAGCCACGCGGGCTACTATCCCGGCGGCAAGCTGATGACCATGAAGGTGGTCTTTGAAAAGGAAACCTACCGCCTGCTGGGCGCGCAGATCGTGGGCTACGATGGTGTAGATAAGCGCATCGATGTGCTGGCTACCGCCATTCATGCGGGAATAAAAGCAACTGATCTAAAGGATCTGGACCTAGCCTATGCGCCGCCTTACTCCTCCGCAAAAGATCCTGTAAACATGGCAGGCTTTATGATCGATAACATTTCCAAGGGTTTGAAGCAGTGGCATCTATCTGATGCTGCCAATCTGCCCCGGGACGGAAGTGTGACCTTGCTGGATACCCGGACGGTGGGTGAATACAGCCGGGGACATATCGACGGCTTCCAAAACATCCCTGTGGATGAACTGCGGGAGCGGATCGGTGAGATCGAACCCGGAAAGCCTGTGTATGTGATCTGCCAAAGCGGTCTGCGCAGCTATATCGCTACCCGGATTCTGGAAGGATATGGCTTCGAAGCCTTTAACTTTGCAGGCGGTTTCCGGTTCTATGACGCGGTGATGAATGACCGGGCTTTGATCGAAGCAGCCTTTGCTTGTGGTATGGACAAGTAAATAATTTGGCAATGACCACGCTTCCTAAAGTTCAGGGAGCGTGGTTTTACTTTTATGGAAAAGGTGATGTCATCACGGAAAGTCCCTGTCCAATCCGTTATAATCCTATCAGAAAACAAACTTCTTTCGGAAGGAGGAAATCGATATGAAAAAAGAACGGTTTCATATTACCGGCATGACCTGTTCCGCCTGCTCCTCCAGAGTGGAAAGTTGCATTGTGAAGCTGCCGGGAGTCAAGGATGTATCCGTGAATCTGCTGAAAAACAGCATGGTGGTATCCTACGATGAGTCAGAAATGAATACTGCCAGAATCGTGGAAGCAGTTGAGAACACCGGCTATGGTGCGATCCCGAAAGAGGCTTTGCAGAATAAAAAGCAAGCGAAACAGGAGATTAGCACCGTACAGGCTGAATATAAGGAAATGAAGCGTAGGCTCATCCTTTCTGCACTCTTTACCATTCCTCTGTTCTACATCTCCATGGGCCACATGATGAACTGGCCTATGCCCGGTTTCCTGTTGGGTATGGAAAACGCGCTTGTCTTTGCCTTTACCCAGTTCCTCCTGCTGTTGCCGGTGCTGATTGTAAACGGCAGATACTTTAAGGTTGGTTTCCGCAATCTTCTGAAGGGTTCTCCCAACATGGATTCTCTGATTGCCATCGGTTCCGGTGCCGCTGCTGTTTATGGTATTTACGCCATTTATAAAATAGGCATCGGCATGGGGCACGGAGATATGGAGACAGTCCATACTTTTATGATGGATCTATACTTTGAATCTGCAGGCATGATCCTAACCCTTATCACACTGGGTAAGACCCTAGAGGCTCGGGCAAAGGGAAAAACCTCCGATGCCATTACGAAACTGATGAATCTGGCGCCCAAGGTTGCCACAGTGGAGCGGGAAGGACAGACCCTTCAGATTCCCGCGGAGAATGTGCAGCTTGGGGATATCCTGATCGTCAAGGCCGGTGAATCTATCCCGGTGGATGGCACCGTGGTGGAAGGCAGCTCCTCTGTGGATGAATCCGCTTTAACCGGTGAGAGCATCCCGGTGGAAAAGCACATTGGCGATAAGGTCATCAGTGCCACCGTCAGCAAGTCCGGCTTTCTCAAGATGCAGGCAACCAAGGTGGGCGACGATACCACCCTGGCACAGATCATTCGGCTGGTGGACGAAGCCACCAGCTCCAAAGCCCCCATCGGAAAGCTGGTAGATAAAGTCAGCGGTGTGTTTGTTCCTATTGTCATCGCAATTGCGGTAATCGCTACGATCGTGTGGCTACTGGCAGGCTACGGACTGGAATTTGCCCTCTCCATCGGCATTTCCGTTTTGGTCATCTCCTGCCCCTGCGCATTGGGTCTGGCCACACCTACCGCCATCATGGTGGGAACCGGCAAAGGTGCTACCAACGGCATCCTGATCAAGTCCGCAGAAGCATTGGAGACTGCCCATAGCATTGATACGGTGGTTCTGGACAAAACCGGCACCATCACCCAGGGAAAGCCGGTTGTAACAGATGTGCTGCTCAGCGAAAACATCTCCCGGGAGAAGCTGCTGGGCCTGGCGGCCTCCCTTGAGAAACTGTCGGAGCATCCGTTGGCAGATGCAGTCGTTGCGGAAGCGGAGAAGATTGGCTACGAAAGTCTAAATGTCAGCGGTTTTAACCAAATCCCCGGACAGGGCGTCACCGGCATCATTGACGGTGAACTTGTCCTTGCAGGCAACCGCCGTCTGATGGAGGCCTATAACATTCCCGGCGGTGCGCTTATGACAAAGGGAGAGGAATTGGCATCCGACGGAAAGACACCTCTGTACTTCGCGAAAGACAGTAAGCTACTGGGTGTGATCGCCGTAGCGGATGTGGTGAAACCCACCAGCGCCCAGGCAATTGCGGAGCTTTCCGGCATGGGAATCGAAGTGGTCATGCTCACCGGAGATAATGCAAAAACGGCGGAAGCAATCCGCCGTCAGGTGGGAGTTGATCGGGTAGTGGTAGAGGTATTCCCCCATGATAAGGAGCAGGAGATCCGCCGTTTGCAAAATGAGGGCAAAAAGGTAGCCATGGTAGGTGACGGCATCAACGATGCACCGGCTCTGGCACGAGCCGATGTGGGTATCGCCATCGGTGCAGGCACAGACATTGCCATGGAATCGGCAGACATCGTTCTGATGAAAAGCGATCTGCTGGATGTGGTTACTGCCATCCAGCTGAGCAAGGCCACCATCCGCAGCATCAAGCAAAATCTGTTTTGGGCGTTTATTTACAATATCATCGGCATCCCCGTGGCAGCGGGCTTGTTCTTCATCCCCTTTGCGTTGAAGCTGAATCCCATGATCGGCGCCTTTGCCATGAGCTTCAGCTCCGTATTCGTGGTGACTAATGCCCTGCGCCTGCGGTGGTTTAAGCCAAAGCGTATTACCAATAAAAACAACAGCGTCGATGAGACAGTATCGGCGCAAACAGAAACGGAAGGAGAGAACTCTATGGAGAAGCTTTTGAAAATTGAAGGCATGATGTGCAACCACTGTGTGATGCATGTGCAGAAGACACTTGCTGCCATTCCCGGCGTTGCAGAAGCAACCGTAAGTCTGGATGAAAAGAATGCGAAGGTGAAGCTGAATCAGGATGTAGCTGACGAAGTGTTCAAAACTGCTATCGAAGATGCAGGCTATCAGCTTGCTGAAATTGCCTGAAAACAAAATAGAACGTCCGCCGGTGCAGAAGCATCGGCGGACAAATTGTTATTGGTCACTTAATTCTTCCAGTTTTTTGGTGTCGGTAATTTCCACAACACCACGGGATAGTTTGACAATCCCTTCATTCTGGAAGTAGCGGAGCATCCGGGTGATGACCTCCCGGTGAGATCCCAGATGGTTGGCGATGTATTCGTGGGTGATTTTCAGCTTGTCAGTTCCTTCAATGGAAGCTTCCTCCAGCAAAAAGGCTGCAACCCGCTTATCCAGGCTCTTCCACATGATCTGCTCGATGAGCCACATCACATCAGAAAAGCGGGTGGCCATCAGTTCGTTTGTGTAGTTCGCCACGGGCGCGGATTCTGCCATAATACTCTGGTAGATATCCGCAGGAATGATCCAAAGTTCCGTATCCTTTTCTGCTTCAATGGTTATCTCAAACTGGATGGATCGCATGATACAGGAGGCAGAAAACAGACACATATCCCGGTCAAACAGGCGGTAGATGGTAATCTCCCTTCCCTCATCCGAGAGAATGTATGCCCGGAGCTGACCGGATTTCACCAGCAGCAGACCAGTGCAGTCCATACTTCCGTTGTGGATCACGGTACCTTTACTAATCGTTCGTGACATCAGATGTCCCGAGATCAGGTTCTGCTGGGCAGCAGACAGCTTGCTCCAAACAGGGAAATAGTTTTGAAAATCCATACTTCAACCCCCTTTTTGACAATAATTATATAGAATATCGTAGTGCGTGTCAACAAAATTACAGGCGTTGGTTCGAATACGGTTGCCTGCTTGCGTGATGTCATGACGGAAGGCTTGGTCGCCTTGCGATATACTAGTATGGATAAAATGCAGCCGTGTCGGTTTCTGTGTCGGTTTTTGAGGTAGGCGGCATACAGCACAAAAAAGAAGAAAGCCTAAAACCCGTTGGGGTTCTAGGCTTTTTCGTGGAGCTGCTACCCGGATTTGAACCGGGGACCTCATCCTTACCAAGGATGCGCTCTACCGGCTGAGCTATAGCAGCAGGTCGCACACAGCTTCGCTATTATATCTCACTTGTTGTCGATTGTCAAGGGGTAATTTTGAAAAATAAAGGATAAAAAGCAAAGACACTGCCGCAGGCAAGGATATACCCGGTATCGCCGACCAAACGATACCGGGTTCCTTAAGAAAAGAGAGGTATGAAAAAATGAAAAAGAGGAAGAGCAACATTTTTAGTTGCGATATGATTATACCGAAAGGGTGTTAAAACTTTTAGGGGGAAAATATTAAGCAAATATGAAGTTGAGAAAAAATCTTTTCTGCTTTTTGTGCAACTTTCCCAACTTGTGAAATTTCTGTAACGATTTACATAACACCTTGACTTTTCGGGAAAATAGGGTATATTAAAGAAAAAGATTAGCACTCGAAAGAATAGAGTGCTAAAAAGGAGGAAACGCTATGAACTTTGGAAGCTATACCCAAAAGTCGATGGAAGCGGTTCAGAGCGCGCAGCAGTTGGCTGTGAGGATGAACCATCAGGAGCTGCACCAGCTGCATTTGCTGCTGGCGCTGCTGGGGCAGGTGGGAGGCTTGACCCGTCAGCTCCTGCGAAAAATGGATGTTACCGTGGAAAGTTTGGAGGCGGCTGCCAATGCCGCCCTGCGGAAGATCCCCTCCGTCACCGGAAGCCGGGAAGCGGAGCGGTTTTACATCACCGCCGATGCCGATGCCGCCTTCCATGCTGCTGAGGATCAAGCAAGCGCCATGCACGATGAATTTGTATCCGTGGAGCATTTGCTGCTGGGTCTGGTGGAAACGGCAAAAGCAGATGTGAAGCAGCTTTTCGACACCTACCGTATCACCCGGGAGCAGGTGCTGCAGGCGCTGCAAGCGATTCGGGGCAACCAGCGTGTCACCTCTGACTCCCCCGAGGGCACCTATGACGCGCTGGAAAAGTATGGCACCGACCTTGTGAAGCGGGCACGGGAGCAGAAGCAGGATCCGGTGATCGGCAGAGACGAGGAGATCCGCAATGTGATCCGCATCCTCTCCCGCAAGACCAAAAACAACCCGGTGCTTATTGGTGAGCCCGGTGTGGGTAAGACCGCCATTGCCGAGGGACTTGCTCAGCGGATCGTGAAAAAGGATGTGCCCAAGGCGCTGCAGGATAAAACGATCTTCTCCCTTGACATGGGCGCGCTGATCGCCGGTGCCAAGTACCGGGGCGAGTTTGAGGAGCGGCTGAAGGCTGTGCTCAGCGAGGTTCGGGAGTCCGACGGAAGGATCCTGCTGTTCATTGATGAGCTGCACACCATTGTAGGTGCGGGCAAGACCGAGGGCAGCATGGATGCGGGCAATCTGCTCAAGCCCATGCTGGCACGGGGTGAGCTGCACTGCATCGGTGCTACTACCTTGGATGAATACCGCCGCTATATCGAAAAGGACGCGGCGCTGGAGCGCCGATTCCAGCCGGTGCTGGTGGATGAGCCCACGGTGGAGGATACCATTGCCATCCTCCGTGGCTTGAAGGAGCGCTACGAGGTGTTCCACGGTGTTAAGATCGCCGATCCTGCCCTCATTGCTGCCGCCACATTGTCCCATCGCTATATCACCGACCGCTTCCTGCCGGACAAGGCCATCGATCTGGTGGATGAGGCCTGCGCCCAGATCCGTACGGAGATGGATTCCATGCCCACGGAGCTGGATGCCATTTCCCGCCGGATCATCCAGATGGAGATCGAGGAAGCGGCGCTGAAAAAGGAGGAGGATGCCCTGTCCGGCAGCCGTCTTGCCCAGCTTCAGAAGGAGCTGGCGGAGGCACGGGACAGCTTCAACGCCCAAAAAGCCCAATGGGAGAATGAAAAGAACGCCATCGGACGGCTTCAGCAGCTTCGGGAGCAGATCGAGGAGCTGAACCGCCAAATTGAGGCGGCAGAGCAGCGCTATGATCTGGAAAAGGCGGCGGAGCTGAAATACGGCCGCTTGCCCCAGCTTCAGAAGCAGCTTCAGGAGCAGGAGCGCCGCAGCCAGACGGAAAAGGAAAGCTCCATGCTCCGTGACCGGGTCACCGATGAGGAGATCGCTGCCATCGTTCAGCGGTGGACGGGGATCCCTGTGTCCCGGTTGGTGCAGGGAGAGCGGGAAAAGCTGCTGACGCTGGACGAGACCCTGCACAAGCGGGTGGTGGGACAGGATGAAGCGGTGCAGGCGGTGACGGAGGCCATCCAGCGCAGCCGCGCCGGTATTCAGGATCCCAACCGTCCCATCGGCTCCTTCCTGTTCCTCGGTCCCACCGGCGTGGGCAAGACCGAGCTGGCAAAAACCTTGGCGCAGGCGCTGTTTGACGATGAGAACAATCTGGTGCGCATCGATATGTCTGAGTATATGGAAAAGTATGCCGTGTCCCGGCTCATCGGCGCGCCTCCCGGCTATGTGGGCTATGAGGAGGGCGGACAGCTGACAGAGGCGGTTCGCCGCAAGCCCTACAGCGTGGTGCTGTTCGACGAGGTGGAGAAAGCCCACCCGGATGTGTTCAATGTACTGCTGCAGGTGCTGGATGACGGACGGATCACCGACTCCCAAGACCGTACGGTGGATTTTAAGAACACCGTGATCATTCTCACCTCCAATCTGGGGTCGGAATTTCTGCTGGGGGGCATCGGGGAGGACGGCAGTGTGGACGAAGAAGCTAAGGCACAGGTAGAGGCGCTGCTGCGCCGCTCCTTCCGCCCGGAGTTTTTGAACCGGCTGGATGAGATCGTGTTCTATAAGCCCCTGACCAAGGAAAATGTGACAAGGATCATCGATCTGCAGATCGCGAAGCTGAATGAACGGCTGGCGCAGCAGCAGATCCGCTGTGTTCTTACCGACAGCGCCAAGGCTGCCATCGTGGAAGCAGCCTATGATCCCCAGTACGGCGCACGGCCCCTGCGCCGGTATGTGCAGCATACGGTGGAGACCATGCTGTCCAAGCGGCTGCTGGCAGGCACGGTGCTGCCGGGACAGACCGTTACCGTGGACACGGAAAACGGCGAGCTGATCCTGCGATAATATATTAACAAACCGCCTCTTTCAAAAAAACCTTGAAAGAGGCGGTTTTTGTCTTGATTTTCCTGCAAATGCGTGGTATACTTCCTTGTCAAGAAAAAAGAAGAGGGTGTACTGTTTGACTTTACAAAAGCAAATGCTTTTTTCAAATCGGGATCTGATCCGGCTGATCGTGCCGCTGATCATCGAGCAGACCTTGACCACAATGGTGGGCATGCTGGATGGTGTGATGGTGTCCTCCTGCGGAGAGGCTGCCATTTCCGGTGTATCGCTGGTGGATATGATCAATGTGATCCTGCTGCAGTTGTTTGCTGCCCTTGCCACCGGTGGCGCGGTGGTCACCAGCCAGTACTTAGGTGCCCGCCAGCCGGAAAATGCCCGCAGGTCGGTGAATCAGCTTGTGCTGATGGCGCTGGCATTCGGTATGGCGGCTATGGCGGTGTGTCTGGTGTTGTCCCATGAGCTTCTGGATCTGTTTTTCGGAGCCATCGAAGAAGATGTGCGGCAAGCGGCGCTGACCTATTTCCATATCACCGCCCTGTCCTTCCCCTTTATCGCGGTGTATAACGCCGGTGCTGCCATGTTCCGCAGCATGGGCAACAGCAAGATATCCATGCTGTGCAGCGGTCTGATGAATGTGATCAATGTGGGCGGCAACGCCCTGTGCATCTACGGCCTGAAAATGGGCGTAGCCGGTGCGGCGATCCCCACACTGGTTGCCCGTGCCGCGGCGGCGGTGCTGGTTCTGGTGCTGGCAAGCAGACCCACAGGGGAGCTGTATATCGATCTGAAGCGGGTTTTCTGTCTGGAAAAGAAGCTGATGGGCAGAATATTGCACATCGGCGTGCCCTCTGCCTTTGAAAACAGCCTGTTCGCTCTGGGACGGGTCACCGTGGTGGGCATGATCGCGGTATACGGCACCTCTCAGACCACTGCCAATGCCGTTGCCGGCAATCTCACCGGCATGGGCGTGATCGTGGGTCCTGCCATCGGTCTTGCCATGATCACCGTTATCGGCAGATGCGTGGGAGCAAGAGATACGGATCAGGCAGTATACTACATGAAAAAGCTGATGCTATGGGCTTGCTGTGCGCTGGCAGTGAACAATCTGGCAGTGATATTGCTGCTGCCCCAGCTCATCGGGCTCTACGGCACCTTGACCGGGGAGACCGCCGTGCTGGCACGGACGCTGATCTTGATCCATACCATCGGTTCGATCTTTATGTGGGCAGGCTCTTTTGTGATGCCAAATGCCCTGCGCGCTGCCAACGATGTGCGCTATACTCTGGTGGTGGGTATCAGCTCTATGCTGATCTGCCGGGTGGGGATTTCATGGCTGCTGTGCATCCACATGGGCTGGGGCGCGACGGGAGTCTATACGGCAATGATGGTGGACTGGTTCTGCCGCACCACCTGTTTTGGCGTCCGGGCGCTGTCCGGAAAGTGGAAAACCAAATATAAACCGACCTAATATAAACGGGAGCGTATCCAAGCCGATACGCTCCCTGTTTGTATGTAGTTGCCAAATTCCAATTTGTCGGGGTGTTGGTGGTTGCTGAGTACCAAAGCCCCCCCTTGCCTAAAGGGGGGAAGTCAGCGAAGCTGACAGGGGGGATACTTCATCAAGTCTCCACAGCTCCCTAGGAAATACCACCAAAAAGACCCTGTAAAATCAAGGGATTGTTCCGTATCGAAACCTTACAATCCCCCAGTCAAAAATCAAATAGATTTTTGACAGCCCCCTTTACACAAGGGGGCCTTTGGGTGCGGTGCAAACATGTCGATAAATCGGAATTTGATCGGGGCATTGGGGCTGGTCTGCCCAAGAGGGGAGGCGGGAATAGTCGTGGGTCTGACCGCCGAAGGGGAAGCATAGGCGGCAGGAAAACAGCATGGGCACTGCCGAATCGTCCCGGGAGCCGTACTTGTGGTCACCAACCAGCGGGAAGCCCCGGCTGGCAAACTGTACCCGGATCTGGTGGCTGCGCCCGGTATGCAGCCGCACCCGAACCAGCGAGCGCTCTCCCTCCCGCAGCCGGATATATTCCAGCCGCGCCTGTTTTACGCCCTTGCGCTGGCGCTTGACCACATAGACCTTGTTCTTCTTGTTGTCTTTCCACAGAAAGTCTGTCCAATCACCGCTTTGCGCAGGGGTGCCGTGAACCAGCGCCACATATTCCTTTACCATCTCTCCTGATTGCACCGTCTTGGACAGGGAAGCGGCGGCGTCCTTTGTGCGGGCATAGACCATCAGCCCACCCACATTTTTATCCAGACGGTGAATGGGAAAGATATCTCCCGAAAGGGTCTCCTTCAGCGCTTGGGGCATTTCCTGCTCCGAGTCCAGCCCCACAGGCTTTACGCAGACCACCACCGAAGCATCGCAGTATAAAATCTCCATAGCTTGCTCCTTTTTGTTGCTGTGGATAGTATAGCAAATAAATTGGCAGGTTGCAACTTTGGAAAAAAGATGTATAATAGAGAAAAATGGAGGGATATGCATGACGACCAAGGACTTTCAGCGCAGATCGCCGCTGAGGATATTTTTAAGCTATTTCAAAAACCACAAGGGGCTGTTCGCCGTGGACATCCTCTGTGCCTGCTTGATCGCTGCCATCGATCTGGCGTTTCCGCTGGTGACCCGCAGCGCCCTGTATGATATGCTGCCGGGGAAAATGTACCAGACCTTCTTCGTGGTCATGGTGACAGCGTTGGGCTTTTATGTGCTGCGGTCTTTTCTGAATTTCGTGGTGGCGTATTATGGCCATACCTTCGGCATTCGGGTAGAGGCGGATATCCGCAGGGATCTGTTCCGGCACATGCAGGACATGAGCTTCGATTTTTACGACCGCAACCGCACCGGCCAGCTGATGAGCCGTCTGACCTCCGACCTGTTTGAGCTGACGGAGTTGGCACACCACGGCCCGGAGGATCTGCTGACCTCCACCGTGACCATCATCGGTGCGCTGGTCGTGATGGCATCCATCCAGTGGCGGCTGGCGGTGATCGTGGGCATCATGATCCCCATTTTCCTGCTGGTGATCTGGACCATGCGACGCAGCATGGGCAGAGCCTCTGCCGAGGCAAAGAAAAAGACAGGCCACATCAACACCGAGATCGAGTCCAGCCTGTCGGGCATCCGTACCGCCAAAGCCTTTGCCAATGAGGAAGTGGAAGCGAAGCGCTTTGATGCCGCCAACACTCTGTTCAAGGGCGCTAAGCGGGAGTTCCACAAGGCAATGGGTAGGTTCCACAGCTCTATGGAGTTTTTCCTGTGCAGCTTGAATGTGGTGATCATCGGCGTAGGCGGCTGGCTGGTCATGCAGGAGCAGATGGACTACCGGGATCTTCTAACCTTTACCCTGTATATCACCTCCTTTGTCAGCCCCATGCGGAAGCTGGCAGGCTTTTCGGAGATGTTTGCCAACGGCTTTGCCGGTCTGAACCGGTTTGTGGACATCATGCGCACCGAGCCCACCCTGCAGGACAAGGAAAATGCCCAGCCCCTTGAAAATGTCCGGGGCGAGATCCGGGTGGAGGATGTTTCCTTTGCCTATGACGGAGACTTGGCGGTGCTGCGGAATGTGAGCTTGACGGTGGAGCCGGGCGAGACCATTGCCATTGTTGGCCCCTCCGGCGGCGGTAAGACCACCCTATGCCAGCTGATCCCTCGGTTCTATGATGTATCCGGCGGCAGCATCCGAATTGACGGACAGGACATTCGGGATGTGACCCAGAAGTCCATCCATCAGAATATCGGCATCGTGCAGCAGGATGTGTTCCTGTTTGCCGACACAATTTTGGAGAATATCCGCTACGGCAAGCCCGATGCCACAGAGGAAGAGGTTATCGAGGCGGCAAAACGGGCGGAGATCTACGAGGACATCCTTGCCATGCCCCATGGCTTCGGCACCTATGTAGGCGAGCGGGGAGCACTGCTCTCCGGCGGACAGAAGCAGCGGGTAGCGATCGCCCGGATCTTCTTGAAAAATCCCCCCATTCTGATCTTAGACGAAGCCACATCAGCGCTGGATTCCGTGACGGAAGCCAAGATCCAGCGCGCCTTTGATGCTCTGGCAAAGGGCAGAACGACCTTGATCATCGCCCACCGGCTGTCCACCATCCGCTCTGCCAACCGGATCGTTTCCATCGCTGACGGTGTGATCACCGAATGCGGAACCCATGCCCAGCTTTTGAATGCAGGCGGCATCTACTCCAAGCTTTATAAGACCCAGAACGCCCTCGCCTTGGAAGCGATGGAATAAAAAAACGGAGCGCAGTGATGCGCTCCGTTTTTGGTAGTTTTACATTTTATCCGGGGCGGAGAAGCCCAGCAGGTAGATGCACTGCTCCAGAATGTTCTTAGCCAGCGCGATGAGGGCGATGTAGCCCGCCTGCTTTTCCTTGTCCTCCTCGCCCAAGATCCGGGTCTCGTGGTAGAACTTGTTCACCGCGCCTGCCAGATCATAGATGTAGGCGCAGATCAGATTGGGGGCGGAGGAACGCAGGGCTGCCTCCATGGTGGACCCGAACTTGGTGACAGAGAGCATCAGCTCCTTGGCAAAGGGGTTGGCGGGAGCTCGAATGGGCAGGCTCTCCCAAGCGCCGTACTTGCTCAGAATGGACTTGATGCGCACGATGGTATAGAGGATATACGGGCCGGTGTTGCCCTCAAAGGCGGCAAACCGCTCCAGATCGAAGTTGTAATCCTTGGTGGGCTGGTTGGACAGGTCGCCGTACTTCAGTGCAGCCAGCGCAATTTTAGCGGTGGTGTCCTCCACAAGCTCGTCGCTGACGATCTTGTTTTCGATGACCTTGGCACGGACAAAGTCGGTCATGTCGGCAATGAGCTGCTCCAGCCGGAGAACGCCGCCGTCTCTGGTCTTAAAGGGCTTGCCGTCCTTGCCGTTCATAGTGCCGTGACCTACATGCTCCAGCTCGGTCTGCTCTGTTACGATGCCGCTTTTCCGGGCGGCACGGAACACCTGCTCAAAGTGCAGTGCCTGCCGCTTGTCGGTGACATAGAGCATTTTGTCCGGCTTCCAATCCTCCATCCGCTGTACCATGGTGGCAAGGTCGGTGGTGGCGTAGATGGCGGAGCCGTCGGACTTGATGAGGATACAGGGGGGTACTTCCTTTTTGTCAGTGTCCTCTGCTACGGGGATCACCAGAGCGCCTTCGCTTTCCACCGCAAGACCCCGCTCTTTCATGTCGGCGACCATGGCGGGAATATAGGGGTCGGCATCGCTTTCGCCCAGCCACTGCTCAAAGTGGACATCCAGCGTATCGTAGATCCGCCGCAGATCCGGCAGGGAGACGCCCATAATGTGATCCCAGATCGCTCGGTAGCCCCGGCGGCCCTGCTGCAGCTCATAGGTGGCGGTGTGAGCCTTTTCCGCAAAAACGGGATCGGTCTTTTTGGCAGAGGCGGTGGGATACAGCTCCTCCAGCTCGGCTAGGGTGAAGGGGGACCGGGCGGGATAATCCCCGATGAAGTCCGGGTCGAAATAAGGCAGCTCCGGCTGCCGCTCCTGCAGCTCCGCGATGATCAGACCCATCTGCAGACCCCAATCGCCCAGATGCACATCGCCGATGGTGTGATAGCCCATGAATTTGTACAGCCGCTTCAGTGCCTCACCGATGATGGCAGGCCGCAGATGACCGATGTGCAGAGGCTTTGCCACATTGGCACCGCCGTAGTCCACCACGATGGTCTTGCCGGTACCGGGCTTTTCCACGCCGAAGTCCTCAGCGGTACGCATCTGCTCCAGATAGGCCTGCAGGAAGCTGCCGGAGAGCTTCAGATTGATGAAGCCGGGGTTCACCGCTTCCACCAGATCGTAGTCAGCGGCATCCAGCTTTTCGGCAACTGCCTTGGCGATCTGGATGGGGGCGCACTTATACTGCTTGGCAGCGGAAAGCGCGCCGTTGCATTGGTATTCGCACAGATCCGGGCGGTTGGACACCGTGACTCTGCCAAAGGCAGGGTCATACCCGGCATCGGAAAATGCCTGCTGCATCTTCCGTGTGATGATATCCAGAATTTTTTCCATGTTTCGTCTCCTCAGCCGTTCTTCTGCTGTGCCATCCATTCCAGATAGTCGTCATAGGTGCCGTAGCGGTCGATGATGGTGCCGTCCGGCTGGAAGGCGATGACACGGTTACAGGTGGAGGTCAGCATTTCGTGGTCGTGGGATGCCAGCAGCACCACACCGGTAAAGGCTTCCAGACCCTTGTTCACCGCCTGAATGGATTCCATATCCAGATGGTTGGTAGGCTGATCCAGCAGCACCACATTGGCACCGGAGAGCATCATCTTTGAGAGCATACACCGCACCTTTTCACCGCCGGAGAGCACATCCACAGGCTTGAACACATCCTCGTTGCTAAACAGCATTCTGCCAAGGAAGCCACGCAGGTACACATCGTCCTTTTTCAGAGAGTACTGCCGCAGCCAGTCCACCAGCTCCAGCTTGTTGCCCTCGAAATACTCGCTGTTGTCCTTAGGCAGATAGCTGCGGATGGTGGAAACACCCCACTTGACAGAGCCCTCCTCCGGCTCCAGTTCCCCCATGAGGATCTGGAACAGAGCAGTCTGTGCCTTTTCGTTTTCGCCTACAAAGGCGATCTTGTCGTTTCTGCCCACGGAGAAGTAGACCTTGTCCAGCAGCTTTTCTCCGTCCACGGTGACGGAGACATCCTTCACCGTCAGCACATCCTTGCCCAGCTCCCGCTCCGGCATGAAGCCAACGAAGGGGTAACGGCGGGTGGAGCAGGGCATTTCCTCAACGGTCAGCTTGTCCAGCAGCTTGCGGCGGGCGGTTGCCTGCTTTGCCTTGGACTTGTTGGCGGAGAACCGCTGGATAAACAGCTGCAGCTCCTCGATCTTCTCTTGGTTGCGCTTATTTTTGTTGCGGATCATGGCTTGCACCATCTGGGAAGACTCGTACCAGAAGTCGTAGTTGCCTACATACATCTTGATCTTGCCGTAGTCGATGTCCACGGTGTGGGTGCAGACGGTGTTCAAAAAGTGGCGGTCATGGGACACGGCGATGACCATGCCGGGGAAGTCCAGCAGGAAATCCTCCAGCCAGTTGATGGCTTCGATGTCCAAGTTGTTGGTGGGCTCGTCCAGCATGACGATGTCCGGATTGCCGAACAGCGCCTGTGCCAGCAGTACCTTGACCTTCAGACGGGGGTCGGTGGAGCCCATCATGTCGTAGTGCAGCTCGGTACCGATGCCCAGACCCTGCAGCAGACGGGAGGCGTCGGATTCCGCTTCCCAGCCACCCAGCTCTGCAAATTCCGCTTCCAGATCCGCGGCACGCAGACCGTCCTCGTCGGAGAAGTCCTCCTTCTCATAGATGGCGTCCTTTTCCTTCATCACCTCATACAGGTGCAGGTTGCCCATGATAACGGTGTCCATGATGGAATAGCCGTCGTAGGCGTTCTGGTTCTGCTTCAGAACGGAGACCCGCTTGTCCGGGTCGATGTGGATAGCGCCGGTGGTGGAATCCAGCTCTCCGGTGAGGATCCGCAGGAAGGTGGACTTGCCTGCGCCGTTGGCACCGATGATGCCGTAGCAGTTGCCGGGTAAAAATTGCAGATCCACATGCTGGAACAGCCACTGGCCGCCGAATTGCATACCCAAATTACTGACAGTGATCATTTTCTACTCCTTAATTCAAACGCAATGCTTCTGCGCATAATCATACAGCCTAATACTACCACATAATTGTAAATAAAGAAAGAACTTTTTTGGCAAATGCTTGCTTTTTTCCGGATCCGCGGTATAATATTGGCACTCAGTTTGATAGAGTGCTAAAAATACGAAAGGCGTGACGAATTTATGAAAAAGAAGCAGTTTAAGGCAGAGTCCCAGCGGCTGCTGGATCTGATGATCAACTCCATCTACACCCACAAGGAGATATTCCTCCGGGAGATCATCTCCAATGCCTCCGATGCCATGGACAAGCTGGCGTATCTGGCGTTGACCGATGACCGGGTGGGCGTCAGCCGGGAGGACATGGCGATCACCATTACCCGCAGCGAGAAGGAGAGAACCATCACTGTCTCCGACAGAGGCATCGGCATGGACAGGGAGGAAATGGAGGAAAACTTAGGCACCATCTGCAAGTCCGGCTCTCTGGGCTTTAAGCAGACCATGGAGAAAAATGAGGACATCGACATCATCGGTCAGTTCGGCGTGGGCTTTTACTCTGCCTTTATGGTGGCGGATTCCATCACCGTCATCTCCCGCAAGTACGGCGAGGACAAGGCGTGGAAGTGGGTCTCCAACGGTGCAGACGGCTATACCGTCACCGAGGCGGAGCGGGAGCTGCCCGGCACCGATGTGATCATGAAGCTGAAGGAAGACACCGAGGAGGAACAGTTCTCCAAGTATCTGGAGGAATATGAGCTGCGGAGCCTGATCCGCAAGTATTCCGACTATATCCGCTATCCCATCCATATGGAGGTCACCAAATCCCGGAAGGCTGCCGATTCCACTGAGGAGGAGCCCCGCTACGAGGACTACAGTGAGGTGGAGACCCTCAATTCCATGGTGCCTTTGTGGCAGCGGAGCAAGAAGGATGTGACCCAAGAAGAATACGAGACCTTCTACCGGGAGAAATTCTTCGATTATAACAAGCCGGTGGCGACCATCCATCAGAGCGCTGAGGGCAGCGTTTCCTTTAAGGCGCTGCTGTATATCCCCGGAAAAGCTCCCTATGATTTCTACACCAAGGATTTTAAGCGGGGCTTGCAGCTTTACAGCGCCGGTGTGATGATTATGGATGCCTGCGAGGATCTGCTGCCGGAGCATTTCCGGTTTGTCCGGGGCATTGTGGACAGTCAGGATCTGTCGCTGAATATCAGCCGGGAGCTGCTGCAGCACGACCGCCAGCTTACCGTTATCGCCCGGAATCTGGAAAAGAAGATCAAGTCTGAGCTTTTGAGCCTGCTGGAAAAGGATCGGGAAAAGTATGAGCAGTTCTATGCCGCCTTCGGCAGACAGCTGAAATACGGCACCGTTGCCGATTACGGCGCTCACAAGGATGCCTGCCAAGACCTGCTGCTGTTTTACAGCCATAAGCAGAACAAGCTGATCTCCCTCAAGGAGTATGTGCAGGCTATGCCGGAGGGACAGGAGAAGATTTATTATATCCCCGGCGAGAACCGCCAGCGGCTGGCAGCCATGCCTCAGGTCAAGACCTTGGAGGGTAAGGGCTATGATGTACTGCTGTTTACCGAGGATGTGGATGAGTTTGTGCCCCAGACCTTGATGACCTATATGGAAAAGAGCTTCTGCAACGCCGCTTCCGAGGATCTAGGTCTGCAGACCGAGGAGGAAAAGAAGGAGCTGGAGGCCAAGGCGAAGGAGCTGCAGGGACTTTTGACCTTCGTGCAGGATGCGCTGAAGGAGCAGGTCAAGGAGGTTCGCCTGTCCGATGCGCTGGGCAATTTTCCTGTGTGTCTGGTGCCGGAGGGCGGCATGAGCTTTGAAATGGAAAAGTATATGAAGCGGGTGAATCCGGAGTTTGCCTTTGGTGTGGGCAGGATCTTGGAGCTGAACCCGGAGCACAGCGCTGTGCAGGCAATGCAGCGGTATCTGACGGAGGATGCCGTCAAGGCAGGAAGCTATGCCAAGCTGCTCTACGGTCAGGCGCTGCTGATGGCAGATCTGCCCTTGGAGGACACCGCCGCCTATACAGAGCTGGTCTGCGGGTTGATGAACTGATCGCAAACAACAAATGACCGCCGGTGGCGGTCATTTGTTCTTGCGTTTTCAGGATGTATGTGTTAAGATAGATTCCATCCAAAAAAGAAGGAGGAAATGAAAAATGAGCTATGACTATTCCTATGATTACAGCTATGACTACGGCATGTCGGAGGATATTCTGCTGACGATACTGGGTGTGCTCGGTGTTTTCGCGCTGTTTGTGCTGGTGATCAGCGTGATCTGCTACATCTTTGAGTCCATCGGCATCTACACCATCGCCAAGCGTCGGGGCATCAAGAATCCGTGGCTTGCATGGCTGCCCATCGGCAATGTGTGGATCTGGGGCTGCATCTCCGACCAGTATCAGTATGTTGCCAAGGCAAAGACCACCAACCGCCGCAAGATCCTACTGGGTCTGATGGTGGCAAGCGTTGTGGTAAGCATGGTGGTAGGCGGCATTTCCGGCGCTTCTGCTACCCAAGCGATACTGAATTCCCAGTATATGAGCGAAGCGGAAGCTATGAACGCGGTAATGACCGCTGCCAGCACGGGCAGTGCGGTCGGCGGCATTACCAGCTTAGTGTCTCTGGTGATGCTGGTCTTCCAGTTCATCGCCCTGTATGACATCTATTCTTCCTGCAATCCCGACAGCGCGGCACTGCTGCTGGTGATGAGCATCCTGTTCGGAATTGCCCGTCCCTTCATGATCTTTGCCCAGCGCAACAAGGATCTGGGCATGCCCCGCAATACCCCCCAGCCTCAGTATCAGCCCCCCAGCTACACCCCCAAGGAGCCTTGGGAGCAGTAAAACAGTAAAAATTGCCCAAGTGTTCCGTCTGGACACTTGGGCAATTCTTATTTTCCAAACAGGGGACGGGCGACCTTTTTATACAGCAGCAGGGTCAGCAGGGAAACGCTGATGCCCTTGATGAGATTCAGCGGTGCCACTGCCAGCAGCACAAAGGTGGAGACGGAGTTGATGCCTGCGTTGACTTGATTGCCCATGGCGATGATGGAATCCAGAGGCAGCTCGTAAAGCTGGGCGAATTTGGGCAGCAGGTAAATGGCATTGAAGGCACTGCCGAACACCGTCAGACACACCGTACCTGCCACAAGCCCCCAAAGAGCGCTGCTCCGGCTTTTGCGGATGTGGTAGAGAACGGTGGCAGGCAGAACCAAGCTGCAGCCCACGGCAAAGTTGGCAAAATCCCCTACAAAGGCGGTGGAGGTGCCCTTCAGCAGCAGCTTCAGCAGGATCTTCACCGCCTCGCATGCCACCGTGGCGCAGGGACCGAGATAGAAGCCGCAGAGCATTACCGGAAGCTCGGAGAAGTCCAGCTTGTAAAATTCCGGCACCAAGAAGGGCAGGGGAAAGTCCAGAATATGCAGCACCGTGGCAATGGCTGCACAGATACCGATAATGCTGACCCGCCGGGCAGGGCTGACCCTGCGCATCCCCGGCAGAAACCGTTCTGCCAGCTTGGCAAGCAGCGCCAGTGCGGTGATGATGGCGATGCACATGGCGATAAACGCCAAATTTTCCTGAATTTGCTGCCATAAAGTCATAATTTGGCACCTCACAAAGCAAAATGCGCCCGGAGCATACACTCAGGGCGCAAAAGAATACAAAAAGGGGATCATCTTCTTCCATCCAGACTGTACTGTCGGTATCGGAATCGCACCGATTCAGCGCCAACGCGCTCGCGGACTTTACCGCCGGTCGGGAATCTCACCCTGCCCTGAAGATATGCTATGAACTTGCCTGCATGATACCATAGCACCGCCTGCTTGTCAAGAAAAGCTTTCCGTGCTATGATAGCATTACAAAGCGGATGCCCATCTGCCAGAAGACGATTTTTCAAGATGTTCGCTACCTTTGCGGTTCAATCATGGTGTTGTTGGGGTTGTGGGCTGTGTAGGCGCGGTGGCTTGTGTGGGTTCGGGGATGGATTGGGTCTGGGGCATGGCAAAGCCTTGGATCACACCCTTGGCGGCGGTATTGGTCACATCTCCGCCGATGATCTTATCCTTATATACCAAAAGTGTGGCATACACCGGCTCGGAAGCGCCGGGGTAGTTGTTGATCTTATACACATAGCGCATGGCGGTCTTTCCGGCATAGCCGGTCAGATCGTAGCCTTGGCTTTTTTGCAGGGCGTTGTACCGCTCGAACACCTCAGAGGTCTCGGCAGGGATCTTCACCTGAGAGGACTCCACCGGGGAAGCGGCAACCTCCCAGCCGAAGCTTTTCAAAAACTGTAAGCGTCCGTCGTTGGTGGTGACGGAGGCGGCAGCGGTGGGCGCGGTATCTCCGCCGCCCCCCAGCAGTGCCACAAGGACGATGATAATGCCCACCACCGCAGCCGCCGCGATGGCGATTTTCTTCAGATCGACCTTTGCGGTCATGACCATCATAAAAATTCCCTCCTAAAATAGTTTGCGTTTCAGCTTATGCACTTGTCCGGGAGGGTAGAACGGAGGAACCATGGAACGGTTGGACAAATTCCTGTGTGACAGCGGCGCAGGCAGCCGCAATCAGGTAAAAGTGATCTTAAAGCAGGGCAGGGTGACGGTGGACGGTGTGCCGGAGGGCTCCGGCAGCCGCAAGATCGACCCTAAGACCCAGCAGGTCTGCTTAGATGGGCAGCCCCTTTCCGGCTGGCGGCGGGTGGTGCTGATGCTGAATAAGCCTGCCGGCTTCGTCACCGCCACCGAGGACAAGCGGGAAAAAACGGTGATGGAGCTGCTGCCTGCGCAGTACCGGGCACTGGATGTGAAGCCTGTGGGACGGCTGGACAAGGCCACCGAGGGCCTGCTGCTGTTTACCAACGACGGCGGCCTGCTCCATGATCTGATCTCTCCTAAGAAGGAAGTGCCCAAGCGCTACTATGCCCGCCATGAGGGCACAGCCACTGCGGAGGATATCAGCGCCTTTGCCGATGGGCTGACGCTGGGGGACGGAACGGTCTGCCGCAGCGCGGTGCTGGAGTGCATCGGGCAGGGGGAGAGCATGATCACCGTCTGCGAGGGCAAGTACCATCAGGTGCGGCGGATGATGGCGTCCCGGAATATGCCGGTAAGCTATCTGCAGCGGCAGCAGGAGGGTGCTTTGACACTGGGAGAGCTGCCCCGGGGACAGGTTCGGGAGCTGACAGAGGAAGAGCTGGCCGCGCTGGAGTGTTGGCAAAAATAACGGAGCTTCCGTCATTTTGCGGTGAAAAAAACAGGTTTTTTTGGCAACTTGGAGGAGGACTATTGGGAAAATAACTAAAAAATAAGGGGATTTTTGCAATAAAATGCCAAAAGGCACTTGCAAATTGTGCAAAACAACTGTATAATGATGGTGCAATTTTGTGAAATAAGCATTTATGCAACTTTCTAAGGAGGGGTAGCAAAATGTCCAATAGTGTTTTTCAGAGCGTTATGCTTCAGTTGAAAGAGATCCCCGACCGTACCTTCGGTGTTATCGACCCGGAGGGCACCGTGATCTCCTGTACCGACTATGCCCTGCTGGGCGAGCGCTGGGCGGATGCCGCCGTGAAGCTTTCCGGCGCCGCTGACCATGCCGTTACCTTCGCGCAAAAGACCTTCAGAGCTATTTTGGGTCACAGCAACCATCTGGAATATGCTGTTTTCTGCTCCGGCGATGACGAGGCAGCCCGCAGCTACTGCTCCATGGCCTATATCTCCCTAAACAATGCCAAGACCTTCTACGAGGAAAAGCATGACCGGGGCACCTTTGTGAAGAACATCATCATGGATAATATCCTCTCCGGAGATATCTACATCCGTGCCAAGGAGCTGCACTTCGCCACCGATGCGCCCCGCGCTGTGTTCCTTGTGCGGCAGGTGGGTCACGCGGATGTGGCAACGGTGGATGTGCTGTCCACCCTGTTCCCCGATAAGCAGCAGGATTTCGTGCTGAGCATCAATGAGACGGATATCGCCGTGGTCAAGCAGCTTTCCGGCAGCGTTTCCGAGGGCGAGCTGGAGAAGCTGGCACGCTCCATGGAGGAGCTGCTGAAGAACGAGCTGTTCATCAAGAGCGTCATCGGCATCGGTACCGTGGCGGAGCATCTGCGCTACCTGTCCGATTCCTATAAGGAAGCTCAGACCGCCATCGATGTGGGCAAGGTGTTCGATACCGAAAAGAGCATCATCAACTATGAGAATCTGGGAATCGGCCGTCTGATCTATCAGCTGCCCACCACCCTGTGTGATATCTTCCTGTCCGAGGTGTTCAAAAAGAGCGCCATTGATTCTCTGGATCAGGAGACCCTGTTTACCATCAATAAGTTCTTTGAGAACAACCTGAACGTATCCGAGACTTCCCGTAAGCTGTTTGTCCACCGCAATACGCTGGTGTACCGTCTTGAGAAGATCAAGAAGCTGACGGGTCTGGATCTGCGGCAGTTCGACCATGCCATTGTGTTCAAGGTGGCGCTGATGGTGCGCAAGTACCTGTCCTCCCGGGACGCAAGATAAAAGCATCGGAAGAGACCGCACCTGCCGTGCGGTCTCTTTTCACGAAAAATTAAGAATTGGAAACGCCGTTTTCCGTGATTTTCCAACAGCCGCACATTGACATTGATTTTACAATGTGTTACAATTTGGTTACACTATAAATTGGAGCTATACAGATATGATTGAATTTATCGATGTAGTGAAATCCTACTCGGTGGGCAACCAAGCGCTGAAGGGCGTGTCGCTGCAGATCGAGGATGGGGAATTTGTATTTCTGGTGGGTCCCTCCGGTTCCGGCAAGTCCACCATCATCAAGCTGATCACCGGTGAGCTGAGGCCCACCTCCGGCTCTGTCCATGTCAACGGCTATTCTCTGGAGCGGATCCGTAAGCGGGAGATCCCTTACCTGCGCCGTACCATCGGTGTGGTGTTTCAGGATTTCCGTTTGATCGACACCAAGACCGTCTATGACAATGTGGCATTTGCCATGCGTGTCATCGGTGCCAAGGAAAAGGAGATCCGGGAGCGGGTGCCCTACCTGCTGGAGCTGGTAGGCTTGGATAATAAGAGCCGCCGTCATCCCGGTGAGCTGTCCGGCGGTGAGCAGCAGCGTCTTGCCATCGCCCGGGCACTGGTGAACAACCCTTCCACCATCATCGCCGACGAGCCCACCGGCAATCTGGATCCTGCCCGATCCTTCGAGATCATGTCCTTACTGCAGGAGATCAATAAGCTGGGCACCACCATGCTGGTGGTTACCCACGCGCAGGATCTGGTGGAGCAGTTTTCCAACCGGGTCATCGTCATTGAGGACGGCTTGATCGCCAGCGACGGAATGGAAGGATATTACAGCTATGAAAATCAGTAATCTTGGTTATTTGTTAAAGGAGGGCATCCGGGGTATTTTTCTCCGGGGGTTCATGTCCTTTGCCGCCGTATGTGTGACGGTGGCGTGTCTGGTCATCGTGGGCAGCTTCGCCAGCTTGGTGTATAATGTCAGCGTCATTGTAGAGGATCTGAACGAGACCAGCGAGATCCGCGTGTTTATCGACGAGACCTTGTCCGACGCGGAAGCGAAAAGTGTACATACAAAGATCAACCAGCTTGGGGACAATATCAAGGAGTGCGTCTTTGTTTCCAAGGAGCAGGCGCTGGAGGATTTCGTTGCCGACCATGACTACGACCCGGCCTTTGACGGTCTGGAGCCGGATTATCTGCGGCACCGCTGCGTGGTGGTCTTGGAGGATAATACCCAAATGCGGGAGACTGCCGATGCCATTCTGGCGGTTCCCGGCGTGGCGGATATCACGGCAGAATTTGAGCTGGCGGAGGGCTTCAGCATGGTGCAGCAGGTGCTGCAGGTGGTGTCCATCGCCGTGATCTCGGTGCTGCTGGTGGTCAGTTTGCTGATCATTTCCAACACCGTCAAGCTTGCCATGTATGACCGCCGGGACGAGATCGCCATCATGAAGATGGTTGGCGCTACTAACGGCTTTATCCGCTTCCCCTTTATGGTGGAGGGCTTCATTCTGGGTATGCTGGGCGCGGCCATCGCCTTCGGTCTGGAATGGCTGATGTACGACGGCTTGGTGGCTAAGATCAATGAGCTGGAGGGTGAGATGGAGCTGTTCAGCTTCGTGCCCTTTGAGACGCTGCTGGTGCCTATGGTCTGCACCTTTGCCGCCGCCGGCCTGTTTGTCGGCATCGTGGGTAGCTGGACCTCCATCCGCAAGTTCATGGATGTATAACCCTCAAAAAAATAAGGAGACATTATGAAAAACCGAAAACATGGGTGGCTGTTGGCATTACTGGCGCTGGCGCTGTGTTTTTTGGGCTGGCGGAATGTGTGCGATGCCAACGCCGCGTCCTCCGCGCAGATCCGGGATCAGCTTGCCGAGCTGGAACAGCAGGGTGATGCCATTGCGCAGGAGCTGGAGAAGCTGGAACAGCAGATCGGAGAGAACCGGCAGGAGCTGGTGCAGATCGTTGAGCAAAAGTACAATATCGACCGCCAGATCGCTCTGCTGTATGAGCAGACGGAGAATATCAACAGCCAGATCTCTGTGTACAGCCTGCTGATCGCGGACAAGCAGGAGGAGCTGGATACCGCCCGGCTTCGGCTGGAGGAGCTGACGGCGAAGAATAAGGCACGCATCCGCACCATGGAGGAGCAGGGCAGCATCAATTACTGGTCTGTTCTGTTTAAGGCAAACAGCTTTTCCGATCTTTTGGATCGGATGGCGATGATCGATGAGATCCAGAACGGGGATCGGAAGATGCTGGCGCAGCTTAGTGCCGCCGCCGATGAGGTGGCGCAGCTTCAAGGGGAGCTGCTGCAGGAAAAGGCGTTGCTGGAGGTCGCGCGGAGCGAGCTGGAGGCGGCTAAGTCCGCTATGGACGAAAAGCGTCTGGAAGCAGACGAGCTGATGCGTACGCTGGTGGAACGGGGCGAGGAATACGAGCTGTTTGTTCTGGAGGCGGAAGCGGAGCAGGAGCGGCTGATGCAGGAAATCGCGGATAAGGAAGCGGAGCTTGCCCGGGCGGAGTATCTGGAGTGGCTTGCCACCTATGTTCCGCCTACGACAGAAGCGACTAAACCTGTGCCTCCGGTCACCGGCGGCACAGCAACGGAGCCTACCCAGCCCCCTGTGGATTCCGGCATCAGGTGGGTCAGTCCGGTCGCTTCCTATTATTTGAGCAGTCCCTTTGGGATGCGGCTGCACCCGGTACATAAGGTGTGGAAGATGCACAACGGTGTGGATATGGCGTGTGATATGGGAACGCCGATCTATGCCTCCCGCAGCGGTAAGGTCACCACGGCGGCAAGTCATTGGTCCATGGGAGAATATGTGTCCATCAACCACGGCGACGGATATTCCTCCATTTATATGCACATGACTTACTTTGTTGTCAGTGCGGGGCAGTATGTCACCGCGGGACAGGTCATCGGCTATGTAGGTGACAGTGGTGTGACCTCCGGGCCCCACCTGCATTTTGGAATTGCCTACAAAGGCGAATATGTCAATCCGATGGAGTATCTGGATTGAAAAATAAGGAGACACTATGAGAAACAGAAAACAATTGATCGCGATTCTGGCGGGTATTATGGCAGCCGTGATGCTGCTGGGTCTGGTGGCGATGATCGTCCCCCGAGCCAATGCGGCGGCATCCTCCAGTGAGATCAAGAAGCAGATCAACGAGCTGAAGGGTCAGAAATCCGAGCTGCAGGATCAGATCGACGCGCTGGAGGATCTGGTCAACGAGAATATGTCCGAGATGGAAAAAATCGTTGCGGAAAAGGATGCCATCGACCAGCAGATCGCGCTGATGTATCAGCAGATCGAGAATGTGGACAGCCAGATCCAAGCCTTTGGTCTACTGATCGCGGACAAGCAGGAGGAGTTGGAAGCGGCACAGGCGCATCAAGCGGAGCTGACCGCCCAGAATAAGGAGCGCATCCGTGCCATGGAGGAGCAGGGCGAGATCAATTACTGGTCTGTGCTGTTCAAGGCAAGCAGCTTTTCCGACCTGCTGGACCGGCTGAATATGATCCATGAGATCCAGCGCTCAGATAAGCGCCGCATGGCAGAAATGACCGCCGCCGCCGAAAAGGTGGCAGCGGCACAGGCTGAGCTGGAAACGGAAAAGGCAGCCTTGGAGGATACCAAGGCAGAGCTGAAGGTCATGCAGACCGACATGGAGACCAAGCGCGCGGCCTCGGATGCGCTGCTTGTGGAGCTCAATGCCAAGGGTGAGGAGTTTGCGGCCCAGATCGAGGCGGGTGAGGATGAGATCGAGGGACTTCTCAGCGAGATCGCCAAGAAGGAAAAGGAGTACGATCAGGCGAAGGACCGGGAGTACAAGCAGTGGCTCTCCACCTCTGTTCCCCCTACTACTAAGCCCAAGCCCAATACCGGCAGCTCCTCCACTTCCCCCAAGCCTCCTGCCAATGTGGTGGCGGGTATCAAGTGGGTCATGCCCTGTAAATATACTTATCTCAGCAGCCCCTATGGTTACCGCGTCCACCCGGTCTACGGCACATGGAAATTCCACAGCGGCGTGGATCTGGCAGCTCCCAAGGGCACGCCCATCTATGCGTCCCGCAGCGGAACCGTTACTGCCGCTACTTACCATAGCTCCATGGGCAACTATGTGACCATCAACCATGGCGACGGCTTCTCTACCAGCTACCTGCATATGACCCACGATACGGTCAGCAAGGGGCAGCATGTTTCCGCCGGACAGGTCATCGGCTATGTGGGCTCCACAGGTGTTTCCACCGGTCCTCACCTGCACTTTACTGTCTACTATAAGGGCGAAACGGTGAACCCCGCGGACTATTTCAATTTCTAAAAATGGGATTCCCACAGTACTGCAGGTGCTGTGGGAAATCTTTCTATGAGGTGATCCATTGTGAATAAGTTTTTCAGGGCACTTTCCTATGTTCTGGTGGCGCTGGCGGCGTCGCTGGTGACGCTGGCGTTGTTCGGGGAGAAAATGACCAAGCTGGAGCAGCTTCAGGCGCTGATCGGTGCCAAATTCATCGGGGAAGCCAATACCGGGGAAATGGAGGACGCGGCGGCTGCCGCCATGATCGACGCCTTGGGCGACCGGTGGAGCTACTATATCCCCGCAGAGGAATATGACGACCTGCTGGAGCAGAAGCATAACGCCTATGTGGGCGTGGGGATCACCATTGAGAATGTCACCGAGGGGGACGGAATCCCCGTGCTGCAGGTGGCAAAGGACGGCCCTGCGTGGGAAGCCGGCATCCAGCCCGGTGATGTGATCACTGCCGTGGACGGTGTTACCGTGGCGGAAATGGGTGTGTCGGATGCCAAAAACCGGATCAGCGGAGAAGCAGGCACCACCGTGGCACTGACCGTGCTGCGGGAAGGACAGGAGCTGACCCTATCGGTGGAGCGGCGTCTGATCCAGACGGTAGTCGCGCAAGGGCAAATGTTGGAGGGAAATATAGGTCTGGTTCAGATCGTCAATTTCAATGACAAGTGCGCCAGCGAGACCATCGCTGCCATTGAGGAGCTGCTGGAGAAGGGTGCCCAAAGCCTGATTTTTGATGTCCGCTTCAACGGCGGCGGCTATAAGCATGAGATGGTGGATATCCTTAACTATCTGCTGCCGGAGGGACCGCTGTTCCGCAGTGTGTACTATGATGGCAGGGAAAGCGTGGATGAATCTGACGCCGAGTGCCTGCAGCTCCCCATGGCGGTGCTGGTCAACGGCAGCTCCTACTCCGCGGCGGAGTTTTTCGCGGCGGCGCTGCGGGAATATGACGCGGCAGTGGTGGTGGGTGAGCAGACCAGCGGCAAGGGCTACTTCCAAAATGTGTTCACCTTGAAGGACGGCTCCGGTGTGGGGCTTTCCGTGGGTCAGTACTTCACCCCCAATGGTGTCTGCCTTGAGGGAGTTGGCATCACCCCGGACATTCCTGTGGCGGTGGATGCGCAAACCGCATCCGGGATCTACAACAGCACCGTGGCACCTGCCGACGATCCCCAAGTGCAGGCGGCAGTGGAATATTTGACCGGAAAACAGGGGTAAAAAATGGCAAAATAACCTTGACTGGCGGGTAAATATCCACTATAATGTTAGAACCTATGGAAATTTTTAAGCGAAGGAAGGATTATAGCTTATGGCAAAGGAATATAAGATCACAAGCCTGCGTCTGGCAGATCTGGAAAAGGAACTGAACTATCTGAAGACCACCCGTGAGCGTGAGATCGCCGCGATGATCGCGGAAGCCCGCTCCTACGGTGACTTGTCCGAAAACTCCGAGTACGATGCCGCTAAGAACGAGCAGGCAAAGCTCTACGGCAGAATCGCGGAGATCGAGGATATCCTCTCCCATGCCACCATCATCGAGGACGAGAACGAGGCATCCGGCCGTGTGGGTCTGGGCTGCACCGTGACCTGCCGGGATGTAAAGACCGGTAAGGAGACTGTCTACCGCATCACCGGCTCTCAGGAAGCCAACCCCATGCAGGGTAAGCTCTCCGACGATTCCCCCTTTGGCAGAGCCGTTGTTGGCAAGGCAAAGGGCGAGCGGTTCATCGTCAATGCCCCTGCCGGCTCTTATGAGATGGAAGTCGTGGAAGTATCGCGCGAGGGATAAGTATGGCAAAGTTTGTACCCCAGACTGAGCTGCCGGTCTCCGAGCAGGCTCAGATCCGCCGGGAGAAGCTGGCGGCACTGCAGGCGGAGGGCAGAGATCCCTTCCTGCAGACCAAGTATGATTTCAATGCCGATTCTGCCGCTATCAAGGCGGATTATGAGGGCTTTGAGGGCAAGACCGTCCGTGTGGCTGGTCGTCTGATGAGCAAGCGGGGACAGGGCAAGGTCATGTTCTGCGACCTGCAGGACAGCACCGGCCGCATCCAGCTTTTCATGAAGATCGACGAGCTGGGCGAGGAGGAGTATGCCCGCTTTAAGAAGAACGACATCGGCGATATCGTGGGCGTTGAGGGGGAGATCTTCAAGACCAAGACTGAGGAGATCTCTGTCCGCGCCAAGAATGTGGTGCTGCTGAGCAAATCTCTGCTGCCCCTGCCCGAAAAGTTCCACGGTCTGACGGATAAGGAGATCCGCTTCCGTCAGCGCTATGTGGATCTGATGGTCAATCCCGAGGTCAAGCGCAACTTTGTGATCCGTTCCCGGTTCATCAAGTTCATGCGCAGCTATCTGGACAACATGGGCTACATTGAGGTGGAGACCCCGGTGCTGAATACCATCGCCGGCGGCGCTTCTGCCCGTCCTTTCATCACCCACCACAATACGCTGGACATCGATATGTATATGCGCATCGCCACCGAGCTGCCGCTGAAGCGGCTGATCGTCGGCGGCATGGATCGGGTGTATGAGATCGGCAGGATCTTCCGCAACGAGGGCATGGATCCCAAGCACAACCCCGAATTTACCTCCGTGGAGCTGTATCAGGCGTATGCCGATTTCCATGATATGATGGATATCGCTGAGGGCATCATCTCCGGCGCTGCCAAGGAAATTCTGGGCACCTATCAGGTGGAGTGGATGGGCGAGCAGATCGACCTGACCCCCGGCTGGCGGCGGCTGTCCATGGTGGAGGCGGTCAAGGAATATGTGGGCATCGACTTTGGAGCCATATCCGATGACGCGGAGGCGGTGGCTGCTGCCAAGGCCATCGGCGTGGAGCTGTCCGACGCGGCGGAAAAGACATGGGGCAACGCCCTGTATGCCTGCTTCGACCAGCGGGTGGAGGAGCATCTGATCCAGCCCACCTTTATCACCATGTACCCGGTAGAGGTTTCCCCTCTGACCAAGCGTTCTCCCGAGGATCCGCGGCTTACCGAGCGGTTCGAGCTGTTCATCTGCCACAGCGAGCTGGCAAACGCCTACTCCGAGCTGAATGACCCCATCGACCAGAGAGCGCGGTTCATGAAGCAGGTGGAGCAGCGGGAGCGCGGCGACGACGAGACGGAAATGCTGGACGAGGATTTCCTCAACGCCATGGAGTACGGCATGCCCCCCACGGGCGGCATGGGCATGGGCATCGACCGCTGCGTCATGCTGCTGACCAATTCCGACACCATCCGCGAGGTCATTTTGTTCCCCACGATGCGGCCCCTTGAGTGAAAAACCCTTGTGCCGCAACGCTTTTTCGGCTTTTCAGCTTTTGGTTGACAACAAATTGACAACAAATTTGCGTGTTTTAGCGAATAATTGTGACGCAGCATGAATAAGTTGTTAAGCCACAGCGCAATATAGCACTTGTTATTTAAGGACACTTTCTGTAAGAAATTTCAGAAAGTGTCCTTTTTTGCAGGCTGCAACATCTGTCTTGACAACTCTAAATATGAAAGGAACTGAGCACATGATCAGTGAGCAGACAAAAGAATATTTCGAGCTGGGCAAGCGGAACGATGTTCGCGAGAGTGCAAAGCGGCTTCGTCGGCAATTTCTTCGCTACAAGGATGCTGAAATTGTGTACAGCATACAGCATAAGAAGTTATTGGAGATGGCCAGTAAGGCAGGCGCAATATATCGAATTGACGGGACAGTATTAATAAATCGAGATATCTTCGACCAGTATTTGGAGCAGTTCCATGAGCCTAGCACTCTAGCTCCCTCGGAGGAATCATAATGAGTGGTAATCTATGGATGTTCTCCGATAAGCTGGATGATGAAGACATTGAGATCCTAAAGCATGAGTTTATCACTTATTACCAAGGAGCGGATTACTACGGCTTAGGATTGAAAATGTTTACCCGATTGGCTCGTGAGGCTGGTGCGGTATACAAGATTGGAAAAAAGGTATTGATCCGTCGTACAATCTTTGACGCATATCTGCGGAAATTATATCGGATTGACCAAGAAGAGGCAGCACGAAAGGCCGCCGGAAAGGATGCATACATGAAGCAAGGTACACTTGTATTGGATACAGACAGCGGGCGTATGGATATTAGGTTTAGCCTAAATGAATATTATGGAGGTCTTCATTGCGGAACAAGAATGGAGGCACTTGTCGATGGAGATTGGATCCCAACACGCATTGAGATGGGTGAAGATTGGTTCCTGGTAGGAATCGATACCAAGGCGATTGCAGGTCTAACAGTGAGGATCAAAGAAAAATAAATACATCTGCCGGGCAGCTCTATTTGTAGGGCTGCCCATTTTTTATACCCAAAATAGCCAAAGGAGGTGCCGGGAATGCAGTGTTTACAGCGATATGACTGGGTCAAATTACTGAGATCCCGTTTGCCTGAGGGCAAAGGGGTGATGGGTGCATGGGCAAAACTGGCATCAAGGGCGGCGTTTAGAAAGGGTAATGCCATCTACTGCGGCCACAGCAACCCCGTACAGCCCGGTATGTGGGCCGGCGGTGTTGTTGGGCTTAAGAGTATTCTTGGGGCAAAGAAGAGGCACCAGGCGCTTCAGATGATGGATACATTGCGAGAGCTGGGTTACATCAGCTATGAGTTGGATCCTGTTACAAAGAAACTGTCGTATCAGATCCTGGACTGGGTTGTTAAATGTTCCGGTGCGGAATGTATGGATGGAACTGTTTATACAACAGATGGTTATGGGTTCCTCTGCCTCCCCAGGAACATAACGCAAAGATTAGCAGCACAAAATTATCAATTTGAGGAAGCGGACGCATGGTTAGATCTTTGGTGCCATACTGTCTCCAATGATCGCCGCAATGTGTTCTCATTTATGGCTCCTGCTGTTCAGTATGGTAAGTATGGAGCCATTTTGACTTTGGAAACCCTGGGACAGCGTTGGGGTTGGGAAAAGACAAAGGTATGGAGATTTTTTCAGAAGCATGGGGATGTCTTCGCTCTGTACCGTCTGCCTGGTTCCTATGGCTGTCTCATTTTTAATAAGCTGTATCCCTGTGATACAGAGGTTTCACTTCCAACACAGGAGGCCGTTGTGCGTATTTTAGAGGAAATACGCATTTTGGCACGGAATACGCGCAAACGTGGCTCAATCCATCAGTATATGAGCCGTATGGTAGCTTGGTTCAGCAAGCGACTGCTTGAGGGCCAAGGGGATCGTGCGCTTACGGAGTTAGAAAATAGCCGCGTTGCACATTCAGACCCCATATTATTACGCGCGTATTTTTCTCTGTGTAGGATATGTAAGAAGTGTGGATATGACTGCGGTAGGGTTAGTATATGCTCTCTCTCGCAAGCAGATCCGAATACGATCCGAGGGCCGTGTGGCTCAATGGATCTGAACAGCTATGCAAAGGAGTATTTTACATATGAGCAAACAGGATGAGCAGATGCTCTATGAGCGGCAAGAGGAAAAAATCAGATCTCAATCCGATGCTTTTATACAGTTTTTGACTAAACGAGGACTTCTCGGAGATAGTGATATTGATGATGAAACCATGCGTTCTATTCAACAAGAGAAGAACAAAGTGCGTTATCACAACACTGAGTTGCTGTTAAAGCAATATCGGAACATCGCGTGGATGGTTGAATGTTTCCCGGGAACTATAGCCATGGAATTGGATGAACCATTTGAACAATTAGATCAGTTGCTTGATCGTATAGATTTGGAGGTGGTGATGGGAAATCGCAAGTTGGAAAGCAGAATTGAATCCATTCAAAAAACCCGATCTATGCTGGATAGAGTAAATGAAGCGCTGACAATCCTACAAAAGAAACCGGAAAACGGCGAAAGGCTATACCAGCTTATTTACACGACCTATATCTGTCCTAAAAAGCTCAAACATAATGAAATACTGTATGAGTTGGATATCTCTACAAGGCATTATTATAGGCTTAAGGAACAGGCAATAACAGTTCTTTCAATGCGCCTATGGGCAGCCCCGACAAGGGAGCTGGAATACTGGCTGGATGTATTAACTTTGTTTAATTCTTTCCCGTGTAAATGAAATGCCAGTAAAATGGCATATAAAATGGCAAGGTTCGCGCCAATGACATGCAAAAGTAAATGTGATAGAATTGTATCGTCCAATACTGGGCAAGGCGATAAAAGAGCCGTTTCAACAGCTGTTCATCAGCTTTTGGGGCGGCATTTTTTGTTGCCTATTTTCAGAGTAAGGAGGTGCAAGGCATGGTCAAACAACTGAAGCTGGGCGGTCAGAAAATTAAGACTGCCTATTGGTCAATGGTGGGTACTGCAACCGCCATGATGCTGACTGTCCAGCCCATGTTGGCGGCGAACGATACCATTTGGACCCGTTTCTCCACCATCATGAAGGATATCTACGGCCAGCTCGTTGGTATTTCCACCATTGTAGCAGTTACAATGGCGGCAGTCGCGCTGCTTGTCCGAATGATCTCCAGAAATCAGCGGGCAGTCGATGAGGCTACCAGCTGGCTGAAGCGAATTGTTGTCACCTGGGTTGTTTTGAATACCCTGGGCTTTATCGTCGCTTATCTGCAGCCGTTGGTACAGGGCGGTAATTATTCACCTTGATCATGCTCGGTCGAGCAGATCGGAGGTGATGCAGCTTGCTCGACTGGATATTTGAAGGCATCGTAACATGGATCAGCAGCATTGTCTCTCAGATGATGGATGCTGTGTCTGGACTGTTCCTGGAAGCTCTGGGAACCAGTATGCTGGCGATGGAAGAGTACTTCCCCTTTGTTAAGAGCGCCTTCACCATTATGCAGTACACAGCTTGGGCACTGCTGTTCCTGATCACTGTGTGGCAGCTCTTCCGAATATACGGAGGACCGATCACAGAAGCGGAAAACCCGTGGACACTGCTGGCAAGAAGTGCATTGTTTGCGCTGCTTATCGGTTATGCCAAACCAATCTTTATGATTGCTTTGGATATTGCCCGTGCGCCTTACACGGCACTTATGGATCTGACGCTTACGGCGGAAGACTTCACTTTTGCCGGAGTTGAACAAGCACTGACCAGCGGCCTAACCACACTGATATCCGTTGCCTCGGTCGTAGGTTTGATTCTGTTGATCATTCTGGAGATCGCATTGGGCTGGAACTATTTCAAGCTCTTGTTGGAAGTGGTTGAACGCTATGTTGTTGTAGGCGTTCTGTGCTACACTTCTCCGCTTGCCTACTGTATGGGTGCATCCAAATCCACCTCTCCCGTATTCAAGTCCTGGTGTCGAATGGTTGGATCACAGCTCTTGCTGCTAGTACTGAATGTTTGGTTCCTCAGAGCATTCAATTCCTCGGTGGGCCAATACATTGGTAATGGTGGTGCGCTTTCGTCCGGCAAGGGCAGCATCTTCCTGTGGCTCTTCTGCGCATTGGCATTCCTGAAGACAGCGCAGAAGTTCGATTCCTATTTGGCTGCTATGGGTCTCAATGTTGCCCAGACTGGCTCTACAATGGGTATGGAAATGCTGATGGCGGCCCGGGTCCTGACAGGTGGCATGGGTGGTGTTCGCAGTGCAGGCGGAATGTTCCGTGGTGCCAACGCGGCAGGCGGAGCAATTGGTGGAGCAACCAATACCGCTTCTGGATTTGCTGCGGGCTTTGCTAACCAGTTCAAAGGGAACAGTTATGTCCGAGACGCAGTGGTCCAGGGTGGTACCCGAATGGGTGCTGGCGGTACCATTGGTTTTGTAGGCCGGGTGTTCGGTGGTATGGCGGCGAGAAACGGTGCTACGCTTACAGGTGACTCCATTTCTTCTGTTGCTATCAGAACACCCAATGTGTCTGGTACGATCGGCGGAGAGATTGCAGACCGCAGTTTGGGTAATTACATTCCCCAGATGTCCGGCATGCAATTAACCGATACGCAGATCACCGGCGGACAGATCAGCACAAAGGTCGTTGGCGCTGACGGTAAGGAAACATCCGTAGAGATGTTCAACACCGATCAGTTCGAAAAACCCGGCGGCCCGCACAGTGTCGTTACTGCTTCGGATGGTTCCAGCTGGTATCAGATGGCCAGTGGCCCGGATGCAGGTCAGTTCTATGATGCTCCTGCATTTACCGGAAGCCCTGCAGAGGCACCACAGGTTGCTGCAAATTTCCCGGATGCACCGGAGGGTACTGTTCTCAGAACGGTGGAAGCCGGTGCAATCGAGGCAAGTATGCCAGATGGCGGAAACACCATGTGGTACAACAGTGCTTTCTACGACGAACCGGATGCGCCTCATACAGTTATGCAGTCGGCTAACGGTGTTGACTGGTATGCGATGCAGCAGCACGCAGATATGCCTGACTTTGAACCCGGTGAGGCTGCTGTGGCCTATAATCAGGCGCAGTTCCAGCAGTTTATGCCCGGATACGAACAGCAGGTATCTTCTGTGGATGGCGCTCAGAGATTGGACGGCCATTTCGAGGTGCGGCATGAAAACGGCTCTGGTACCATGTTCTATGATACCGCGCAGTTTGCACCGCCTAGAGGTGACTATCAGGTCTATCAGGATGTCAATGGCGGCCAGTGGTATGCAATCCACGGTGAGGCAGCTGTGGACCGGAAACCTGTCTACGATAAGGGTAAGCCGGTCTATGACGGTGATAATGTGAAGACCGTATCTGTTGAGACAGTACGGTACAAGCAGACACCCACTCGTTATGAGGCACCTAAGGCCAGACCCAATACAGATACTAGGGCACCACGCAGAAAACGCTAATCAAAAGGTCGAGCCGGGAATTTACCCGGCTCGATTTATTTCCTAAGAACGGAGGTGCTTCTAATGTCTGAACCACCCAGACAGCAAATGGGTGACGGCTCTGACAATTATGGTCAAGCAGCCGGTCAAATGGCAAAAGCAGCAAAGCAGGCCGGCAAGGAAGTAGCAAAGCAAGCAGCTGCGAAAGGTGCGGAAGCTACTGCCAATGCCGCTACCGCAACGGTACAAGCCAGTGTGGAAGGTGGCAAAGCAGTCGCTGAAGTTGCTGCCGGTACTGCAGCAGGCGGTCCCTGGGGTGCGATTCTGTCTGCCGCCTGGGCGCTGCGCCATACGCTTTACAAAATACTGATCTGTATCTGCCTTGTTCTTGTGTTTCTGATCGTTGTGGTAGTAAACCTGCCGGCAATTATTTTCGGTAAGACACCGGAAAGCAGCGGCTCCAATGCGCCGAACACAAACTCGCTTATGACAGCATACACGCACATGGCAGATTCGGTTTCGGCGGTGGTTGACTCGGGATACGACCAATCCCTTGCCAAGGTGGAACAGATCATCAATGACGGCGGATATGATTATGACCTCTCGATGGAGGCCCTGATCAATTACGCTCAGTCTTCTTCCGGATATGATGTCAGTTACATACTGGCAGCATATTCCGCGGCGCAGGGTCAGCAGAACACCAGTGAATCGGATATGATTGCAAAGCTAACAGCCGTTTCCGGCAGTATGTTTCCGGTGACATCTGTTGAGCAGGAAAAAGAAATTCTTGTGCCTGTGACTTACAACACATACAAATCCGTTACAGTGACGGTTGTTACAAGGATCACCTATGTTGGATCCGTAAACGGTGTTGCCAAGTATTCCTATACAACAGAATCCCGCACCTATTACCTGCCGGAAGAGGCACATGAAAGCGAAACGGCGGTAACGGTTGATGCGTACAAAGCTGTAAGCGTGACTGTACCGGTATATGCCAATGGGCGGATCACCGGAACATCCACCTCAACTTACTACGAGCCGAACGGTACGGAAACACTGGAACCGACGAAAGAGAGCGTTAAGTTTGTAGAATGCACCATTCATCCCTTTGATAACACCGTGATTGCCAGTGCCTTCGGCATTGATCTGAGTGCCCAGTATCAGGGATTCAATACAACCTATGGTCAGGCAATCCAAAGTATGGCCAACGGTTTGAAGATGACGCTGTACGGGACATTAGGACAAGGTCAGGCAGTCCCGCTTACAGACGCGGAACTGATCTTCTTTGTGAACCGGCAGAATGTCAATGCTACCAGAAAGCACATTCTTACCACAGCGCTTTCTCTGGTTGGTAAGGTGCCATACTTCTGGGGCGGTAAATCTGCACCCGGATGGAATGACGAATGGAACACACCCAAGTTGGTAACTGCTGCAGGATCACCCAGTTCCGGTACGATCCGTCCCTTTGGACTGGATTGCTCAGGATTCACGGATTGGGTTTATAAGACGGCAGTTGGTGTTAGTCTTTATGGCGGAACATGGAGCCAATGGGATGAATCCTATGCCATTTCTGCCGACGAACTTCTGCCCGGAGATCTCGGATTCCTTATGGATGACGACGGCAACGGATGGAACCATGTTCTCATTTTTGCTGGGTACGGTGAAAATGGAGAGCGGATGTGGGTACATTCTTCCAGTGGCAGCGGTGTGATCCTGAATACCCCAAGCTATGAAGCTGGCTTGTCCCTTCGCAGACCCAAGAATGTGGACTTCGAGATGCTGGACGGAACAGCTTCCACTCAACCGTAAGGCAGGTGTCCATTATGGATGATAAAGAATACAGTAACATTTACGCCATTCCGGCGAACTACACGGACTCCGGCAAGATCCTCGGCGGCATGCTGGAGACAAGAAACGCAATTGAGGCATTGTTCCTGCTGGCAGCTGTCGGGTATCCGATTCTTTTTCTAATCCCCATGACAGCGACAGTGCGGATCGTGGTTGCGACAGTGACGCTGATTCCGCTCGGTGTTTTGGCAGCGATGGGAATTGATGGAGATTCGCTGTTGCAATATGCCGGCCATATGCTGACTTTTCTCACTAGCCGCCGAAGATTACATTTTAGGAGGGTTGGATATAAGTATGACCCGCGGCAAATCCGCAAAAAGAAAGGCGGAAAAACCAAAAAGAAGGCCTGAGAAGCTGGATTTCGTACAGGACTTTATTCCTATCCGCAATATTGCCAATGGTGTTATTGAGACCACAGATGGCAGATTCATCAAGATCCTGGAGATCGAGCCGGTAAATTTCCTGCTGCGGTCTGAGGAGGAGCAGTACAATATCATTTGCTCCTTTGCTGCCTGGCTAAAGATCTCACCTATGCAGATGCAGTTCAAGAGCATCACGCGCAGGGCAGACTCGGATAAGCATGTTGCTATGGTCCGCCAGGAGCTGGAACAGGAAGAAAGCGAAGCCTGCCGGAATATGGGCGAAGGCTATATCCGCCTGATCAAAGATGTTGGAAGCAGAGAAGCGTTGACAAGACGCTTCTTTCTTATTTTTCAATATGAAGAATCCCGTCGTGGTGACAAAGAGGATTACGGTCAGGTTCTGAGTATGATGCAGACTGCAGAGCAGAATGCCCGTGCTTATTTCTTCCAATGTGGCAATGCTATTTTGGATCCGAAAGATCCGGACGAGTTCCTTGCTGAGATTCTGTATATGTTCTTTAACCGCCGTTCCTGTGTGGAGGAACCCTTTACCAGCAGGATCAACCATGTGGTCATTGACACCATGGCGGCGAAGAATAAAGTGATCGGCGTGGACCCGGTACCGAATATCCGAATGGCACACTTCATTGCCCCCAGAGGTATTGATCTGACCCATCATCATTATGTGGTGATGGACGGGTTGTACTACACCTTCCTGTATATCAAGAGCAGCGGCTACCCCAGTGCGGTTCGTGCCGGATGGATGTCCTCCATCATCAATGCCGGTGAAGGCGTGGATGTGGATGTGTTCCTTCGGAGGGAGAACCGGAGCAGGAGCATCGACAAGGTTGCTCAGCGTATCCGGTTGAACCGCACGAAACTGCGCTCCATGCACGATACCAGTACGGATTACGAGGAGCTGACTAGTTCCATCCAGGCGGGATACTACATCAAGCATGGTCTATCCAATAATGAGGACCTGTTTTATATGTCCTGCTTTGTTACGGTATCTGCTCGTAGCTATGAGGAATTGCTATGGCGCAAGCAGAAGATGATCGATCTTCTCAAGTCTATGGATATGTATGTCAGCGACTGTAAGTTTCAGCAGGAGGCGGCGTTGAAAACAGTAATGCCGTTTCTACAGATGTCTCCTTCGTTGGCAAAGAAATCTCAGCGCAATGTACTGACCAGCGGCGCAGCCAGCACCTATATGTTCACCAGCTTTGAAATGTCGGATGATTCCGGTGTCCTTCTCGGTGTGAACCGGCACAACAATTCTCTTTGTATCGTGGACCTGTTTGATACCAAGAAGAACAAAAACGCCAATCTCAATATCATCGGTACTTCCGGAGCAGGTAAAACCTTCTCTATGCAGCTTTTGGCCCTTCGGATGCGAATGCGGGGAATCCAAAGCTTCATCATCGCTCCCATTAAGGGGCATGAGTTCCGTCGTGCGTGTAATAAGATCGGCGGACAGTTTGTCCGGATCGCTCCGGGATCTCCGCATTGCATCAACATTATGGAGATCCGGCACACCATTGCCCCGGAGATGGAACTGATCGATGCGGTAGATTATGTGGAGATGGGTTCTATGCTGGCAAGCAAGATCCAGCAGCTAATGATCTTCTTTGCACTGCTGATTCCTGATATGTCTAACGAGGAGGAACAGCTTCTGGACGAGGCTCTCATCAAGACGTATGCGGATTTCGGCATTACCCATGATAACGATTCAGTTTATCTGGATGCTAAGGCCAATCCACCGAAGATGAAGCCGATGCCTATCCTGGGCGATCTGTATAACCACCTTCTGGAGAATGAGATGACGAACCGAATTGCTGTGATCGTCAGCAGGTTTGTGACCGGCTCTGCCCAGTCGTTCAATAATCAGACCAATGTAGATCTCAGTAACAAGTACATCGTCTTTGACCTTTCTGAGCTGAAAGGCAAGCTTCTTCCTGTTGGTATGTTTATTGCGCTGGACTATGTGTGGGACAGCATCAAGACGGACATTACCAAAAAGAAAGCTATTTTCATCGACGAGATCTGGAAGCTGATCGGTGAAACGGCCACCGGCTCTGCAGCAGCCTCCAATCAGGCGGCAGAGTTCTGTTTGACTCTGTTTAAAACAGCCCGTGGCTTTGGTACGGCTGCAATTGCTGCTACGCAAGATCTTTCCGACTTCTTTTCACTGGAGGGAGGTAAGTACGGCAGAGCGATCATCAACAACAGTAAAAATAAGGTCATCCTGAATTTGGAGCCGGATGAGGCAAAATATGTTCAGGATATCTTGAAACTAACGCCCACGGAGATGCGAGCTATTACCCGTTTCGAGCGAGGTGAGGCTCTGATCAATTCCAATAATAATAAGGTCCCGGTTGTTATCAAGGCATCCCGGGAGGAGCAGGAACTGATCACGACTGACCGCGCAGAACTAGAGGCAATTCTTCGTGAACGGCAGCGCGAAAAAGCGTATTCCGGTTAAGAATACGCATTTTAAGCAAAATACGCATTTTGGGAGGTAAATAACCATGCTTTTGCCAGAGGAGCAGTGCGTTGTGAACTGGCTTTACCAGTATGGCGCATTGCCCAAAATACAAGTTATGAAGATGTTGAATATGCCTGAAGAAAAGGCAGAACGGCTTCTGTATACGCTACGGAGAAGTCTGCGGATCACAGAGATCCTGGACGGTACTTACATTGCTTTGGATCCGCTTGCCAAGCCTGACCAGCGGATCATTCAGGCGGTATGGGTACTGGCGAAGTTCATCAATAAGCTCGATGACCCTAAGGATCACTATGCCGCAAACTATCCGTCCCAGGTCTTTTTCCTAAAGGAGAACATTGGTTATGAGATCATTGTTCTTTATGAAGGGGAAGAAAGTCAGGTAAGACTTTTGCAACCGGATGAAGATCTGAAGTTCATTATTGTGGTGCCTGACATTTCGATAGCACCGCGATTGCAATTACCCGATGCCCCCTGTTTGCTTGCCACGGTGAAATCCCGTGGAGATGGCGAGCCGGTGGTAACCTTTTATTCCCAGGAGGAAAGCGACAATGGAAAAGACTGATTTTGAAATCCTGTTAGACCGGATTGAGGCACAGTACGGGAAAATGAAATCCCATATGGAAGCGGCCAGATGGTTTTGGAAGAACGGTAACATAGAAGCTGCTTTGGAAAGAGCTATGAAGCTGGAGGAACTGAGCGAGAAATATATTCTCAATTGCAGAGCGTTGCCCCTGTATACCGATAACCCCCAGGCCAAGGCAGCAGTGGATCGTACCATTGCGGAATGTATCCCTGTTCAAATGGGTTACACCGATGAAGGTTGGTTCTGCTTGCGGATTCCCGCCCTGCTTCCCAAAAAGGACAGGGGGTCCGCTGAGTATGTGCGCGGATTTCTGTATCCCGCTATGGACCGGTTTTTCACTGGTAAGCCTAGAGCAATTTATCCGGACGCGGTACTCTGCTACCGTCATGTATATGACCGCGCCCGCCCGGAGCGGCAGTGGAGAGATCATGATAATATCGAGATCAATATGGTCTCTGATACCGTGGCGATGCACACCATGAAGGATGATGGTGCCGCAGTGTGCTGGCACTTCTATTGCAGCGCTCCTGGATCTGAGGATCGCACCGAAGTGTATGTGGTGCCTCAGGATGAACTCCGTTTTTTTCTGGAACGGCTTCCCGGCATCGGCGACGAGGGGGTCAAGCTCCATGAAACGAAGGTATAAACCTCAAAAAATCTTATGCAAAAACGGCCAAAAACCTCGCAGACCGGATTGCATAAACCCTGAGGAGCAGGAAATGGGGGGGCGTACCCCGGTTTTTAGGCCGAAAAAGATACGACATCGGGTCGGAGAGAGCAGTCATCCGGACCTGATTTCTAAGGGCGAAGGTGAGAAGAAATGATCTATGTTCGCCCCGGCAGTCAGGTTCATCGGCTCATTACACTCCTGTCCGTGGTGGGTGATTTTCCTATCCAATCGCTCGGTTTGCTTGGTAATGAACGGGTCTATAAGGTGCTGGTCAATAAGCTGAACACGAAACAGGATTTTCAAAATCCGGATACTGGTGAGAAGATATCTTGCCGGCTTTTGAATGTTTGTGGCAAAGGCAAATGGAAATCCGTTCGCTTCTTTAAGGGAGGGATTCCCATACTCAGATGGATCGGTGCGGAAGAATATTACTTAAGTGCATTTGCCGGGCACGATATTCCCGGCGATCAGGATCATCGGGATCGGTTCCACCGAGTGGGTGAGGCTGTGGCGATGTGTATGAATGCGGATATAGAGATACGCGCATATCTGTTGCCGCAGCTTCTCCAAACCGGATATTCCAAAAACATCCCGGATGAGCCATCCTTATATATGGCCAAGGATATCAAGCGCATCGGTCAGACTGAACTAAATAAGACCTGCTTCAGCCGAATGGTCGGAGCAATCTTTGCGGGAAGACAGTGCCTCGCGGTGTACAACACCAGGGATGCCGCAATGAAGTGGTCCGGTTTGGGTGAGTTCAAGACGCAGCAGAATCTGAAAAGCATTGCCGGCGCCAACGCGCAAATAAATGCCGTTGATTCGGCGGTCCTTCTGGCTGAGTCTGACAGCGTAGCCTTAGAGACCCTTCTGGAGATCGGAAAGAACCGGAGGAAGGATAACCGTTTCGATTCCATCTTCCGGCATATCCATGCGGTCCCTATGAATGACTATGGTGTTCGACTTCTACGTCTGTTCTGTGTGTCAGACTGGAAAGAAAAGATTCTGGATTACCTCTTTGATCCCAGCGAGCGGTCCTATAATCACGGCGATTTTGAGTATGATGCTTTCATTGACGGTATCTATGTATACTCATTTCTTGATTGCGACATTGCCCGGCTTCAGCGGTTTCGCAGTGCATTGAGTCATCAAACCGGTCTGACGGTTGAAATTCTGTGCTACCCCCAGCAGACATCCCTGCTGCAGGCCTACATCGGAAGGCTTGCCAGCGTGAAGGTTATTGAACTGGCGCAGATCGAGGAAGAGCTTGGCGTAAAGCGGAGGAATTTATATGACAGATAAGAAGCGAATGATAGCAATTATCGTTGCCGCAATTCTTGGAGTCGCTGCGCTGCTCTATCTGGGAGGCTTATCAAGTCAATTGCTCTCAAACTACGATGCTTGGCTCAATGACAACGGACTCTCCGGGCAGGCCACTATGCAGCCCGTAAACTGGAGTCCATTGACCTGCTTGCCTTTGGCTTTTACAGGCAATGGCATCAAGGGAATGCTTCTGCTCATTGGAATCTGCGGAGCGATATTCTTGTATGTAAAGTTCCACGATAAGTTCGACAGCAAGCAGCGGGATCCCCGGGGCTTTACCACCAGCAAATCCGGCTTATACGGATCCGCTTCATGGATGACCGATCAGGAAATGAAGGAGATGCTAGAGGTCAGCCCCATCGAGAAGGCTGAGGGCACTATACTGGGTGAGTATAAAGGAAAAGCAGTCTGTATGCCGGTCGATACCAGACTCAACCGACACATTGCCATCTTCGGTGCATCCGGTACCATGAAATCCCGGGCTATTATTCGCAATGCATTATTTCAAGCCTTAAACCGGGGTGAGTCTGTGATCATCACTGACAGTAAGGCAGAAATGTATGCAGATACATCGGAGTTGTTCCGAAATGCTGGATATGATGTAAAAATCTTCAACCTGGTAGACCCGGATCACGGAGATGCGTGGAACTGTATGTCAGACTTGAACGGTGATACCCTGATGGCCCAGATGCTTACCAATGTTATTATCGGCAATACCAGCTCTGGAAAAGGAGATCACTTCTGGGATAACGGCGAAGCCAATCTGCTCCGTGCGTTGATCCTCCAAACTGATTATGACCATAATAAAGCCAAGGAGGATAAACACTTGCCCGCTGTGTATCAGATGCTTACTTCATACAGTGAGCGTCAGCTGGCAGCGATCTTTGAAAAGCTGCCTATAGATCATCCGGCCCGGGCACCGTACAACCTGTTCTCTCAGGCCAGCGACACGGTCAAATCCGGTATCATACTGGGTCTGGGTACTCGCCTTCAGGTGCTGCAGGACCGGGCGGTCCAGCGCATTACAAAATACTCCGACATTGATTTGACAGCTCCAGGTAAACGCAAATGTGCGTATTACATTATTCTGAGTGATCAGGACAACAGCATGGCATTCCTGTCATCGCTGTTCTTTTCTTTCCTGTTCATCAAACTGACCCGGTACGCTGATGCACAGCCGAACGGTCGTTGTGACGTACCTGTCAACCTGGTGCTGGATGAGTTTAATAATGTGGGACGAATCGGAGGAGCAGAGGACGGTTCTGATTTTGCAAGAACACTGTCTACTGTCAGATCCCGGGACATCCGGGTAATGCTGGCAGTACAGAGCTTGGGCCAGCTTCAGAACCGGTATCCCAATAACTTATGGTCAGAAATTATCGGTAATGCCGACATTCAACTGATGCTTGGCTGTACGGATGACACCTCAGCTACCTACTTTTCGGAGCGCAGTGGAGATATCTCCGTAATGGTGAACAGCACTATGACCGTTCGCCAAACGATTGCGGTGGCACAAGTCATCCCGCAATACCGGCATACCGAGGGACAGGGGAGACGCCGGTTACTCACACCGGATGAGGTGCTTCGTTTGCCTAATGATGAAATGCTTGTGGTGATTCGAGGCTGTAATATGCTGAAACTAAAAAAGCTAGACTACACCAAGCACCCCATGTCCAAGAAAATAGTGAAGCGCAGCGTGTATGATTACACGCCGCTTCGGCCAATGCCCGCCTACCAGACTGAACCTGTTTCTGTCCCTGCGCCGAGTGCACAGAAGCGGCCGGATAGGAAAACGCGGGGATATGGCACAGCAAAACCCCCATCAGATTTCTAAATAAGGAGGAATTGTCATGAGTGAAATCATTGACACTGTCCAGCCCGGAAACGATGTGAGTCCGGAGTTGGAAGGAATGGACCAACGTGCTGGCCCTGACACATCAGAGGGTTATCTCCAGACTGACCTGAATACCGGTCAAGACGGCAGAATTCCGATCGAAGGCCCTGCAGATCTCGAAGAACCTGAGGCTGCTCCCCAGACTGAGGCTGAGGAACCGAAACCGAAACGCCGGCGCCGGAAGACAGCGACAGCAGAAACTCAGTCTGACACAGAGACACCTGCGGAAGCAGCGCCTTCTGCAGAGGACGCCGAAGAGGAGGAAGCTCCTAAGGAACCCTCTACTTACCAGAAGCTTCGCAGCTTTATTGGAACTAGCGAGCGAGTTATTTCCATCGATGGCAGACGCACCGTAGAAACCGCAGCGGATAGGACCAAGAATGATTTGCTGGACATGCTGGAGTCCCTAAAATCCAAGCGAATCCTGTCCGGTACTTTTACCGGTTTGGAGGAGCAGGGAACCAGTGGTCGCAACATGGCAGTCATTTACCATGGCAACATCAAAGTTATCATCCCCGCGGACGAGATGGTTGACTTGCCGGAAGAAATGGAGGATCGAAGCGAACGATCTACCTACAACGATATGCTGCTTCGGCGCTTAGGTGCTGAGGTGGATTACATCGTCAAGGGAATTGATCCGGATAACGGCATAGCTGTGGGCAGTCGCCTAGATGCTATGCGTGCCAAACGGAAGCAGTTCTATTATGGCACGGACCGGGAAGGGAACTATCTGCTCTACACCGGAGCCGTGGTAGAAGCCCGTGTTGTTTCCGTTGTTCGATCCGGTGTTTTCGTGGAAGTGTTCGGCGTTGAGAGCTGGATCGCGGTAAAGGATCTGACCTATCGGCGTGTAATGGATGCAACTATCCTGCATCAGCCTGGAGACCGCATTCTGGTTCGCATTATGGAGCTGGATCGGAGCCACCGGGACAGCATCCAGATCGAGGTATCCGCAAAGGAAGCAATGCCCAATCCCTTTGAACGGGCGGCACGCAGATATGTGGCGGGCAACAAATATGTTGGCGTTGTCGGTCATGTTGATGTGAACGGTGTGTTCGTCACACTGGAGGGAGAACTGGATTGCCTTTGTGGACTTCCGAAGCGAGGCAGACCTTTGCCCGGTGCCCGGGTTACGGTGCGGGTTGTGGAAGTGGATACAGAGCAGCAACGCATTTGGGGTGTAATCACCCACGCATCTACGGTGCTGTAGGTTTTCTACCTTGGAAGAAAGGAGGAAACCTATGCCATATTGTGATCTGAGCGCTGCTGAGCAGCAGAGACGGAAACAACTAGCATCTAAGACAAGAAGGGAGATCCGCTCCCATATGAAGATTGAAGATGAAGATGAATCCTCCCTATTTACCAAGTACTGCGATTATTTCATTCAGATTTCTTTTGGTGAGCTGCATCCTCTCATTGTTTTGCGTTTCGCGAAGCCGCTTCCTCAAACTGATTCTGCCGAGCAGCATCAGATGACAAACGACTTGAATCTGCACGGCGTTTTTGGAAGCCATGCGGTAAACGAGGAGGCAGGCTGCTATTCCTATCGAACTACCCTCTGGTTGGATTCGGCGCTATCCGCCAGACGTTTTTTCGAGATACTCGACAGGTGTGTCGACGAGGCAAACCGCGGGTACCTACAATTAACAGCCTAAGGTTGTAAAATACCAGACTGAGTCGTGTAATATAGTGAAATCTACACGAGAGGAAGAATGCCAAATGCGCAAGCTTATTATTTTTATCCTGATTCTCAGTCTGGTACTGACAGGCTGTTTCGCCTCAGACCCGAATAACTGCACGAATTCACCTTCGGGGCCTAACCAGGCGACCCAGATACCGACATCATCCAGTCAGACTGACCCCAGTGTTGGAGTTGACGGTCCCGGGCCTAACGGCGATCTGCAGAATTCAGACGTTAATTCAACGACTCCATCAGACCCAGTTGGAACTGACCCCGCTGAAAACAGCACCGGCGGGCCGACCGGACCCACCGTCCCTGAAGAAACGGGTGCAACCAAACCTTCCCATCCGCAGGCACCTGAGGACCATACTGATCCTACAGATCCAACTGAAAAACCAACAGAGCCGACAAGACCCAAGGAGGATCCAACGGTACCTACTGATCCGACGGATCCGCCCCACACTACTCAGCCGACTGTCCCGACACAACCTGAGGAAACCGAGCTACCTGCAACAGAGCCGCAGATCGACAAAGATTCGTATGAGTTCAAGATACAGGTTGCTCAGTATGCTGCACAGTATATAAATCAGTATCGTGCAGCAACTGGCGTAAACCCCTGCACGGTTTTGCCCGGGATGACTCTGGTTGCTGAGTATCGTGCTGACCAGCTGACATATAATTATTCCCATGACCCTGCAGATAAGCGGGAGGCTCTGGCGTATTATGAGTATGGCAGATGGATCGATGCCACCATCGTTGGCTTAAGTCCGGAAGACAGTTACTACGAGGCCGATGCGGCGGAAGCGATTTGTGCCGGCTTCAATGCCAACGATGCAGAAGCTATGGGCAAGAAGATTGCTGACCTGATCCGTAACAGCTCCAGCCATTGGAGTTATGTTGGGTCAAGTAGATATAGCTACATCGGTATCGGCGTGGAGTACCGCGCAGGTGCAGCCTATGGTTGGTACGGCTGTGTTATGGTAGGAACCACCAACTACGGTTAATCCCCACAACTGAATTATGTGAGAAACAGGCTTCTGACCATTGCGGACGGAAGCCTGTTTACTATTTGAGGAAAGGAATGATTTTCAATGAAAGTCAAAACTATGCGTATCCTTACGCTGCTTCTGGCCATGGTCCTGATGTTCGGACTGTTCCCTGGTGTGGCGCAAGCTTCCGCATACGAGGACCCCGACCTCCCAGCACCCATCGAGGGATATGACCCTCTCGATCCGGATAACCCGTACCCTTACGGCTTGCCGGTAACGGAGTATATTCCCGAAGATGAACTGGCGAGGCTCAATAGTGGCGTGTCCACATTTGCATTGCGAGCAGCTGCAGGTCAAGGCAGCATTCCGGATGAGATGTGGGACAACACCATTCTTCGGGCACTGGAGTATACCGGTTACGATGTGCAGCGGCAGAAAGATAATGGTCAGCTGTACGTATATGAGTATATCGCCAGCCGTCTGAAGACCAATGATCCCCAGGTCTTATCGGATATCAGTTACTGGGAAAGCGGCTCTTGCCCCAATGGCGATGAAACTGTCGCAGACTCCAGTACTCCTACCGGCAGGGCACCCAACATTGGCTATTTCGAATCCAATGGTCTGGTTTGTGCATCCTTTGCCACTTACTACCTGTGTAACTACCTGCCCAATATCGAGGGCATCGATACCAGTGTAGTGTACAACAAGGCCAAGGAAATGGGCGCATCCGGCAACTACTACTACCTGACGACTGTTGGTCTGTGGAAGCGTACATTGGACGCCCTTGCAAATGAGTCTGGCAGCGGTGTTACCAAATACACCGATGAAGACACCGCTTACGACAATCTGGTCCCTGGAGACGTGGTCATCTTTGGTAAATCCAGCGGTGAACTGACCCACGTGGCCATTTATGCAGGTGCCTATAACCTGTATAGCGGTGGCGGTTATAACAACGGTGTTAAGCACTTCATGATCCATGTCGGTAATTCCCGTGGCCCTGAGATCTCCGTGATTGAGTGGATGTCCACTTCCACCGGCAGCAAGGCTTCTGATCCCGTAGGCTTCTATCATCTGGATTTCAATGATGTCCAGACTGAAGGCTTCATCGAGATCAACAAGAAGGACCCCAGTGGCAATACTCTGGCAGGTGCGACTTTCAAAGCAACCCATCAGGGAACGAACACCAGCTATGTGATTGGTCCTACCAACGCATCTGGCTATGCCATCAGTGGTCCCTTGCCCATGGGCAAGTACACGGTGGTCGAATCCGTATTCCCCACAGGTTATCAAGCCAGTGGCACAGCCTCTTGGGAGGTGGAATTGACGGACAGCACACCGAACATGACGATCACCATTGATGCGGAGAACAAGCTGATTACCGGTGTCGCCAAAATCGTCAAAGCCACCACAAACGGTGGCAGTAAGGCAGGATGGCACTTCACGGTTAAAGACTCAGGCGGAAACAAGGTCGGCGACTATGTAACCGATTCTTCCGGCGTAATTGCCCTGGATCTGGTACCTGGCACTTACTCTGTCACGGAAACTGACGGAGCTTACAAGTACTGGGTCAATGACCCCACGTCCACCAAGACAGTTACGGTTAAGGCCAATGAAACAGCCACTGTTACCTTTACCAACCAGTACAGAGGTCAGGCGCAGATTGTGAAGACTGCGACCAATGGCGGCAGCGTTGCCGGTTGGCATTTTACCGTTAAGAACTCTGCAGGTACGGTAATCGGAAACTACCAGACTGATTCCACAGGCGTGATCACGCTGGATCTCGAGCCTGGTACCTACACTGTTACCGAAACCGATGGTGCATATCAGTATTGGCTGAATGATCCCAATCCCACCAAGACCGTTACGGTTACCGCGGGACAGACGGCTAAGGTTACATTCCAAAACCAGTATAGGGGCCAAGCCCAGATCATCAAGACGGCCACCAATGGCGGCAGTGTTGAGGGCTGGCACTTTACGGTGAAGGATTCTGCTGGTAATAAGGTCGGCGACTATGTAACTGACTCAACCGGCATCATCACACTGGATTTGGAGCCCGGCACCTACTCTGTCACAGAAACTGACGGAGAATATAAGTACTGGGTAAACGATCCTACTCCCACCAAGTCTGTTACCGTCGTTGCTGGCCAAACCGCAAAGGTAACCTTCCAGAACAAGTGGCGTGGCCAGGCGCAGATCGTAAAAACCGCAACCAACGGTGGCTCCGTCGAAGGCTGGCACTTCATGGTGAAGGATTCTGCTGGTAATAAGGTTGGCGACTACGTAACTGATTCTACTGGCATCATCACTCTTGACCTTGAGCCTGGTACTTACACCGTTACTGAAACTGACGGTGAGCATCAGTATTGGCTCAATGATGCTGAGCCTACCAAGACCGTTAAGGTTGTTGCCGGCCAGACCGCAAAGGTGACTTTCGAAAACCAGTATAGAGGACAAGCCAAGATCATTAAGACCGCAACGAACGGCGGCTCCGTAGAAGGCTGGCATTTCTCCATCTTTAGTGCAGACGGAACCAAGGTCGGCGACTATGTAACTGATTCCACCGGTATCATCACTGTGGATCTGGAGCCTGGCGTCTACACCGTCAAGGAAACTGACGGCGAGTATCCCTACTGGCACAACGATCCGGAGCCTGAGAAGACCGTTACTGTGAAGGCGGGTGAAACCGCAGAGGTAACCTTCCTCAACGAGTGGGTTGGTAAGGCTAAGATCATCAAGACTCTGGCCAATCCGGAAGCCGGTACTGTAGAAGGCTGGCAGTTCACCATCTCTCGCATTGTTGGTGAGACTGACGCGGTGTATCTTGCCACCGTTACTACCGGAGCTGACGGTACCATCGAGTATGATCTGGAACCTGGTCAGTATTTGATCACCGAACTGATCGAAGAGAATTCCCTGTGGGAGTGCATTACAGATCAGTCTGTGGTAATCACAGTTACGGCCGGTCAAACCACTGAGGTACCCTTCACCAATGCACTGCGGCCCGGCAAAATCAGTATCCACAAGGTCGATACCCGGGGTGAGTCTCTGGACAGCACCGAATTCACACTTGAGTGGAGTGAAGACGGCGTCAATTGGCAGAGCGTCTCCTATACTGATTCCACAGTGCCCCAGATCGGCGGATGTACCACGGCCGGGCTCTTAGAAGGCGGCAAACTGGTCACCGATGAAACCGGTCTGGTGAGCTTCGAAGGTCTGTATCCCACGCTGCAGTACCGTCTGACTGAAACCAAAGCCAAGAACGGTTATCAGCTGCTGCAGTCCTCTGCATACGAAGGTGGCCTGGATGTGGAAAATGAACTGGTCGTTTCCCTCAAGGTCGTGAATGCAGAAGTGTTCACCATGCCCGAAACCGGTGGTAACACCCTGATCGTGCAGCCCTGGATCGTACTTGCCCTCCTGTGCGTCAGCACACTGGCAGTCATCCAGTTAATGCCCCAACCCAAGCGGAAGGAGAAATAACACCATGAAGCGTCTGCCATTTTTGGCCAGGGATCCCCCTGGTCATTTTTTGTTCCCCAATCATCCGAATATCAACCATCAAAATCTTCAATTATGAAAGGAACCTTTGAAATGAAAAAGTTCAAGAACATTTTGACCCTTTGCATGGCGCTGGCTATGCTGCTCTCCTGCATCCCGGCCGTGCATGCGGCAGAAGTCCCCGACGCAACCATCAACTATGATAACAGCTGTTCTTTGACCATTTGGAAGTACGACTGGACCAACGCTGTCAAGGACGGCGTGTGGAACGAAGACTCTTTCATCAGCACCGGCTGGCGTGAGTCCTATGTGGAAGACGTCCTGGGTGATGCTGTCCGCTACGGTGATGACAACGATTCTCCCGACCATTCCCTGGGCAATGGCCAGACCAGCAACGGTTACGCCATCAAGGGCGTTGGCTTCGCAATTGCAAACGTTGCGATTCCCTGGACCTTCTCTGAGTCTGCCAACGACGATCATCCCGACTACAACCTGACCAAGCTGCTGTACGCATTCAATAAGGCTGACACCGCTGAACTGCTGGCTGCAATCGGTCTGCCCGATGGCGAAGGCCGTTATGAGAATGCTGACTATATGGCAACTTGGCCCGGCGCACAGCCCATGGCACTGACCGAGTATGATCCTAATGAGTTCTGGTTCTACGAGTCCGATGTCCTGAACAAGGCAATGGCTTCTGCTCTGGCCGACAACTCCACTGTTGTTAAGGACGCTCTGGAAACCTACATTCACAATCATCCCAACACCATCTATATGGACCTGACCGACAATAACGGCAAGACCATCGAACGTAACCTCGAAATCGGCCTCTATATTGTTGTTGAGGACAGCGTGCCCGAGATGGTCACCAGTACCACCAATCCCTTCTTTGTATCCCTGCCCATGACCACCGTTTCCGGCAATGTTGAGTCCGCTTCTCCTGAGGGCGGCCACTTCTGGAACTACGATGTTGTCGTATACCCTAAAAACGAGACTGGAATTCCCACGCTCGAGAAGCAAGTTAGGGAGTCCATGAAGGACACCGGTAACAACAACGGCACCGACAACATCAATGACGGTTTCGAGCACAATGCCACCGGTTCTGCCGGCGACATGATGGAATATCAGATTCTGTCCACTCTACCCACCATTACCTCCAAGGCGACCAGCCTGACCACTTACAACTTCTATGACACCATCAGTGCCGGCTTGACCTACAACAAGGCTCTGAAGGATGTCAAGATCGAGTTCTTCACCGACGCCAACTGCACCGACAAGGTAGCTACCTGGGTTCAGGATGACGGCCGCTTCACTGTTACTTACTCCAGCGACGATCGTCATATGACCATCGATGTAACTGAAATCGGTCTGGCAGAGATCAACGGCACTGAACTTGTTGAGGCTGTTACCCTGGATGAGGGCGAGAACGTCAACGGCAAGCTGTACAGCGGCTACTCCAACTACACAGTTCGTGTAACCTACACTGCCACCATCAACTCCGATGCTTCCTTCGTGTATGGTGAGAACGGCAACTGCAATGAGATCGTTCTGACCTGGCGCAGAACCTCCGGCGACTACTATGACACCCTGATCGACGACTGCCACGTTTATAGCTTCGGCATGGACTTGACCAAGCTGTTCTCCGACGTTGACGCAGAGACCGCTGAGGACACCGGCATGTACAAGCACGTCAAGTTCAAGATCTGGAATGAGGCTGACGGTTACTGGCTGACCGCTACCCGTAACGATGCTGAGGGCGTGTACTACGTCACCGGTCACGTTACCGAGGAAGCTGACGCAACCATCTTCTATCCTGTTACCAGCGGCGACCAGTTTGGTAAGGTCATCGTCAAGGGCATGGAAGACGACTGGTACACCATCACCGAAGTTGAGACCGCCAATGGCTACACTCTGCTGAAGGACAGCATCTACCTGGACATCTACGCTATGTATGATGACGATCGCATCTGCGACATCTACTCCAAGGATGTGCTGGGTCTGCTGCAGAATGACCCCCACTACTGCCACGGTAAGGAAATGGCTCTGGATCTGAACGATGACAACGTCCTGCACCTGACCAACATTCCCCAGAAGTACATGGAGCACAACCTGCTGACCGCTTACGCAACTGTGGATGGCAACGATGTGACCATGCTCTCTGACAATGGCAGCGAGAACGCAGAGGCACCTTTGACCATTGTGAACACCCGTGGTTTTGACCTGCCCCAGACTGGTGACACCGGTACTATGTGGTACTCCGTGATCGGTATCGTGGCAATGGCCAGCGCCCTGGGCGTGATCATCCTGGTTTCCAAGACGAAGAAGCGCGAGGATGTTGCTCAGCAGTAATCCCATTTTCCCGGGGAGTAACCCTCCCCGGGTCATCTTTTGAAAGGAGGAGTCTCTACGAAAAAGAAGGTAATCACCATCTGTATTGCCGTCGTGGCATTTTTGATTGCCCTTGGCATTACGCTGTATCCCATGATCAGCACCTGGTACAACGAACGGCATCAAGCTGAGGTCCATATCCACTATCAGGAGAAGGTCGAACAAGCAGACAACACCAAGCTGATCGAAGCAAAAGAACTGGCGGTGGCCTATAACCAAACCATTCTGCCCGGCGCGCAAGATGAGGACAGTTTCTCGAAAGAAGCCCTTCTCAGCGCCTCGGAAAATTACGGTTCGCTTTTGAATCTTGCCGGCGATGGAATCATGGGATATGTAGAGATTCCGACTATCGGTGTCACGCTTCCCATATACCATGGCACCAACAACTCCACACTGGAACGGGGCGTGGGGCATCTGCTGGGCAGTTCTTTACCAGTAGGTGGTGAAAGCACCCACAGTGTCCTCACTGCTCATTCCGGTATGGCATCTGCGAAGATGTTTTCTGATTTGGATCGGCTGAAAAAGGGAGACATCTTTTTTCTTGATGTGCTCGGCGAAAGACTGGCTTATCAGGTCGACCAGATCAAGACAGTGCTCCCTTATGACACCACATTTCTCCAGACTGAAATAGGAAATGACCTTTGCACGCTGGTGACCTGCACCCCCTTTGGCGTCAACACCCATCGCTTACTGGTTCGGGGCACCCGCATCGAGTATGAAGAGGCGGAAGTGATCGTCGAGGAGAAACTGGAAACCGAAGAGCCGGTGAAATCCACCTGGGAGCAGCAGTATCTGCAGGGCATTCTGATTGGAATCGGCGCTGTGGTCATACTGGGTCTGGGACTGTTGGTCTTCTGGTTCGTAAGGAGGAGACGCCGTGGGTAAGCTACGTACCTTTATCATCATTGTAATGAGTCTGGTATTCCTGGTTGGCCTTGGCATCTCCCTGTATCCTACGATATCCGGATATCTAATCGATCGCCAGATTGAAATCAAAGCGGAGGACTTCCTGGATCGGGACCCTACACGGCCGACCAAACCTACTACCGAACCAACCGGCTCGTTTGTTACCGAGGTGACCCTGCCTCCCGACACCACGCAGGCACCTGAGATCTACACAGAGCTGTGGTACGACATGCAGGCATACAATACCACCATCTATCGCGAGGGCCAGCAAAATCTCAGCTGCGAGTATGCCTATGAGAAACCCAGTTTCAAACTTGCTGA
>JAFQFP010000005.1 GCA_017398625.1 Oscillospiraceae bacterium | reverse complement strand
GAATACCCATTTACCGTCTGCGGTCAGACCGTCCTGCTCTGCAACGCCGCCCTTGCCGACGCGATCTCTGTTTTGCCGGAGCAGACGCGGGAAGAAATCCTGCGCTATTACTTTCTGCGCCAGCCGCAGCGCGTGATCGGCGCGTGTATTGGCCGGTCACGCAGCACAGCGGGGCGGCATATCCAGCTTGCCTTGCAGCGGCTACGCGAAGAAATGGGGGTGAGCCGGTATGAGTAGACTTCTCCCCTATGAAACAATCCTCAAAGCCCGTGAGGGCGACCCAGAAGCCGTGAACGCTGTCCTGCTCCACTACGCCGGATATATCCGCTATTTCTCAAAAGTGAACGGGCAGGTCAACGCCGAGGTGGAGGACTATGTAAAGCAGCGGTTAATTGACTGTCAATTCAAGTTCCGGCTTGACGAACCACCGGACAAGTCATAAAAACTGAATACCAGCCGCCACCGACGCGGCCAGCGAAAGCAGTAAGTCTTGAAAAAGATTTACTGCTTTTTTTGTTGTCCGGCTCCGCTCCCGGCCATTTTGCCCCCTGCCGGTTGTAGTAGTAAGCGAGGAGGGAATTTTTCTGCCCTGGTGTTTGGCATTTGGAGCATTTACCCGTAGTAGAGGGCAAAGAGAAAGGATTTCTCCAACACCGGGTAGAAACCACTGCGTCCGGTGTCATTTTAGCGAAAGCGGGCAGGAATGCCCTTTACAGGATTAGTAGTAGCAGAAAAAGAGAAACAAACTTTTGTGGTTGCAGTTTTCCAAAAAAGTGGCGGACGGAAGTGAGAGAAAGTTTGCAGTCACGGAGAGCAAGTTTCTACCACGGTGCCAAAATCCGCAATTCTGCAGTTTTGCCCCTCGCGGGAAACTTGTTGGGGAGTGCCTTCCCCAAACCCTGCTCATGCGCCCTTACGGGCGAGAAAGGAGGTCACACCATGCGAAAGAAATACAACACGCCCCACCGCAGCCGCGTTGTGAAAACCCGGCTGTCCGAAGATGAGTATGCCGACTTCACAGCGCGGCTTGCGCCCTATGGTATCAGCCAGTCCGAATTTCTCCGGCAGGCGATACGGCGGGCGACCATACGCCCGGTTGTCCATGTGTCGTCGGTCAATGACGAGTTGCTTTCCGCTGTCGGGAAGCTGACAGCCGAGTACGGCAGGATCGGCGGCAACCTCAATCAGATTGCCCGGTATCTGAACGAATACGGCGTACCCTACAACACCCTTTCCGGCGAGGTACGCGCCGCCATATCCGACCTTGCCGTCCTCAAGTATGAAGTCCTCAAGAAAGTAGGTGACGCGGTTGGCAACACTCAAGCATATCAACTCTAAAAACGCCGACTACGGAGCCGCCGAGCAATATCTTCTCTTTGAGCATGACGAGTTTACCATGAAGCCCGTCCTTGATGAAACCGGCAGGCTTATCCCCCGCGAGGACTACCGGCTGTCCACGCTGAACTGCGACGGGGAGGATTTTGCCGTTGCGTGTATGCGGGCCAATCTCCGCTATCAGAAAAACCAGCGGCGGGAAGATGTGAAAAGCCACCACTACATCATCAGCTTTGACCCGCGGGACGGGCCGGACAACGGCCTGACCGTAGACCGGGCGCAGGCGTTGGGGGAACAATTCTGTAAAGAGCATTTTCCCGGCCACCAGGCCCTTGTCTGCACCCACCCGGACGGGCATAACCACAGCGGCAACATTCATGTGCATATCGTCATAAACAGCCTGCGGATTGAGGAAGTGCCGTTCCTGCCCTACATGGACAGGCCGGCCGATACGAAAGTCGGCTGCAAGCACCGATGTACCGACGCTGCCCTGCGCTACTTCAAATCCGAAGTCATGGAGATGTGCCACCGGGAGGGGCTTTATCAAATCGACCTCTTGAACGGCAGCAAGAACCGCGTCACCGACCGGGAGTATTGGGCGCAGAAAAAGGGACAGGCCGCGCTGGACAAGCAGAACGCCCCCATGATTGCCGATAGTATCACGCCCCGGCAGACCAAGTTTGAAACGAACAAGGAGAAGCTGCGGCAGACCCTACGGAAAGCCCTTGCCACCGCCGCCAGCTTTGACGAGTTTTCCTCTCTGTTGCTGCAGGAGGGTGTGACCGTCAAGGAGAGCCGGGGGCGGCTTTCCTACCTCACGCCGGACAGGACAAAGCCAATTACCGCCCGGAAGCTGGGCGACGATTTTGACCGCGCCGCTGTCTTTGCCGTTTTAGAGCAAAACGCCGCCAGAGCAGCCGAAGCGCCAGCCAGATCCCCCGATCCCCCACGCACCATAAAAGACCGCTTGCAGGTTGCCAGAGCCGAGATAGCCGCCCCGAAACAGGACGGAGTGCAGCGGCTTGTGGACATTGAGCAGAAAATGGCCGAGGGCAAAGGCCGGGGCTATGAACGCTGGGCGAAGATACACAATCTGAAGCAGGCCGCCAAAACGCTGTCCGTCTACCAGCAATACGGCTTTACTTCCCCGGAGCAGTTAGAAGCCGCCGTTGACACCGCCTATCAGAAAATGCGCCAGACCAGCGGCGAACTGAAAGCACTGGAAACGAAGCTGCAAGGGAAAAAGAAGTTGCAGCGGCAGGTGTTGGCCTACGCCCAGACCAAGGCCGCCCGCGACGGGCTGCGGGCACAGAAATCCGAGAAAGCCCGCGCCGCATACCGGCAGGCCCATGAGAGCGATTTTATCATAGCCGACGCAGCAGCCCGGTATTTCAAGGCGCATGGCATTACCAAGCTGCCCGCCCGGAAAGCGTTGCAGGCCGAGATCGAGCAGCTTATCTCCGAGAAAGACGGCCTGTATAACACCTATCACGAACAGAAACAGCGGTTCAAGGAGTTGCAGACCGTCAAGCGGAACATCGACCAGATTTTGCGCCGGGACGAGCCGCACCGCAGAAAGGAGCAGAGCCATGAGCGATAACCTGCCCCACATGGACTACCGCCAGCACCGGCGGGCGCGGCGGCTGGTACATGAGTGCTGTAACTACGATGAGGGGAACTGCCTGCTATTGGACGACGGGGAGCCTTGCGTGTGCGTCCAGAGCATTTCCTTTTCCCTCATGTGCCACTGGTTCCGTGTGGCTGTCCTGCCCCTTGACGGGGAGCTGGCCGCAGCCCTCTTGTGCCGGGGAAGCCGGAAACGGTGTGCCGTCTGCGGGGCGGCCTTTGTCCCCAAATCCAACCGGGGAAAATACTGCCCCGACTGCGCCGGGCGCATGAAGAAAATCAAAGCCGCCGAGAGAAAGCGGAAACAAAGGCAGAGATGTCACGCTTTAGAGCCTTTCAAACCCGCATAAATCAAGGCTTTTTTCGTGGGTGTCAAAGGGTACGCGATACATTTATCCTTTTCCCCCGGAAACGGCGTTTTAATGCGTGACAATACGCCAAAATCAACCCGAACACAGGGAGGTGATCCTATCGCTGATTATATCAGGGCAGACACGCGGCTGCCCGCCTATCTGCCGTATCCCCGTTTCCTGCTGAAAATGGAGATTTCACAGACCGCCAAGCTGCTGTATTCGCTGCTGTTAGACCGTTCCACCCTCTCCCAGAAAAACAAGTGGCTGGACGACGAGGGCAGGATTTATATTATCTATCCCATCGCGGAGATAGCAGAAATACTGGATAAAGGCAGCACCACCATCAAGGGGGCGCTTAATGAACTGGACACGGCGGGGCTGTTGGAACGGGAACGGGGCGGCTTCTCCGCACCGAACCGGCTTTATGTCAAAGTACCGCCAGTGCCACAGGTACAGTTTTCAGACCAACTGATGGCCGGAAGTCCGCCCCTCATAGAGCCGGAAAACCGTCCTACTGATGGTCAGAAAACCGACCTTATGATGGTCGGAAAACCGTCCCCTAACCAAACTACTATAAACAACCTTACAGAGAGCCAAACAAAGGGAGTGAGTGGGGGGCCGTCCGCGCCCTATGGCCGATATGGAAATATTTTTCTGTCACAGACCGAATACGACGAGTTGCAGGCAGAGTACCCTGACAGGCTGGAACGGTTCATCGAGGAAATGAGCCGCTACCTTGCCGCCAACGGGAAAAGCTACCAGAACTATGCCGCCGCCCTGCGGATATGGGCGGGGAACGACAAAAAGGAAGCCCCTAAAAAGGGCATACCAGACTACTCATGCAAGGAGGGCGAGAGTTTATGAAGAATGAAATCAACGCGGTTTTGGAGAATATGACGACCACCATCCCGGAGCCGGAGGACTACACCGGCGAGGACGGTTTACTGTACTGCGGCAAGTGCCGCAAGCCGAAAGAAGCCTATTTTGCGCCGGATAAGGCCGCTATCTTCGGGCGCGACCGCCACCCGGCAGAGTGCGACTGCCAGAGAACCGCCCGCGAGGAACGGGAAGCCGCCGAAAAGCGGCGCAGACACCTTGACACCGTGGAAGAACTGAAACGCCGGGGCTTTACCGACCCCACCATGCGGGACTGGACTTTCGAGAACGACAACGGCAGGAACCCGCAGACCGGGCTTGCCCGCCGGTATGTGGAGCATTGGGAAGATATGCGGACAGACAATATCGGCTGCCTGTTCTGGGGCGGCGTAGGCACCGGCAAAAGCTACCTTGCAGGCTGTATCGCAAACGCCCTCATGGAGAAAGAAATCCCCGTCCGCATGACGAACTTTGCTCTTATCCTCAATGACCTTGCCGCCAGCTTTGAGGGGCGCAACGAGTACATTTCCCGCCTTTGTCGTTATCCGCTGCTGATCCTTGACGACTTCGGCATGGAACGCGGGACGGAATACGGGCTGGAACAGGTGTTCAATGTGATTGACAGCCGTTACCGCAGCGGCAAGCCGCTGATCGTCACGACCAACCTTACGCTGGACGACCTGCACAACCCGGAGGACACCGCCCATTCCCGGATTTATGACCGCCTGCTTTCCATGTGCGTCCCGGTACGCTTTACCGGCGACAACTTCCGGCAGGAAACCGCCAAGCGGAAAATGGAGAGCATGAAGAAACTGATTACCGACTGAAAGGAGTATTGCCTATGGCAGATAACAAGCAGCACGACACCCGCACCACCCGCCGCCCTGACTGTGTGACGGAAATCCGCATGGGCAATTCCGTCCTTGTCGTGTCCGGCTATTTCAAGAAAGACACCACAACCACAGCCGCCGACAAAATGGCGCGGGTACTGGAAGCGGAAGCCGCTGCTACACAGGAGCCGACTTATCCGGCGTGAACCGGGGCATGGAAAAGCGGCCATGCCAGGGAGCATGACCGCTGGAACGAAAATCGGAAGTGCTTTAGCAATTCTTAATCTCATTCTCTATAAAATAATTTGCAATTTCAAAGGCTTTTATTCTTCTCTTTGCCAATGTGATTTGTGATTTATAACGCTCGGAATTATCCTTTGATTCAAATGTTTTTACTGTTTCTCTTAGCTTGTGCAGAGTTGAATCAATTTGCCTTTTGGCCGCGGTTAATTCATCTATTGTATACTTCATGTTTTCTCCTTTAACTTCTGATTTTTTTGTTAAATCAGAGTATACCACGGAGTTATGAACTTTTCTACTGCAAATATGGGACGACAACCCATACCATAAAAATCGGAAAATTGAAAAGCTGTAAAGAAGCAAATTTAACGCTTTTGCCGCTGTACAGCCCCCGCCGTTCCGTGGTACAATGAAACCACGGAATAGTGGGGCTGGCTGTCGGAAACGGAGGATTTTATGTTAAGACAAGCCACCCAAAACCTCATTACCGCCCTTTATCCGAGATTGTCCCACGAGGATGAATTGCAAGGCGAGAGTAATTCCATATCGAACCAAAAAAGGATACTCGAAACCTACGCAAAACAGAACGGCTTTACCAATCTGCGCTGGTACACCGACGACGGTTTTTCCGGCGCGAACTTCCAGCGGCCCGGATTTCAAGCCATGCTTGCGGACATTGAAGCCGGGAAAGTGGGTACGGTCATCGTCAAGGACATGAGCCGGTTAGGGCGAAACTACTTGCAGGTAGGGTTTTACACGGAAATGCTGTTCCCTCAAAAGGGTGTGCGTTTTATCGCTGTCAACGATAATGTGGACAGTGCCAGCGAGGGCATGGACAACGATTTTACCCCGCTGCGAAATCTGTTCAATGAATGGCTGGTGAGAGATACGAGCAAGAAAATCAAGGCAGTGAAAAAGTCAAAAGGCATGAGCGGCAAGCCTGTTACCAGCAAGCCGGTTTACGGCTATGTGATGGACGAGGACGAGAATTTTATTATAGACGAGGAAGCCGCCCCGGTGGTGCAGCAGATTTACCAGCTTTGCCTTGCCGGGAACGGCCCGACCAAGATTGCCCGTATGCTGACGGAGCAGCAAATCCCCACGCCGGGGACGCTGGAATATCAGCGGACAGGCAGCACCCGCCGTTATCACCCAGGCTATGAGTGCAAATGGGCGACCAACACCGTCGTTCATATCCTCGAAAACCGAGAGTACACCGGATGTCTGGTGAACTTCAAAACGGAAAAGCCTTCTTATAAGGTCAAGCACAGCATAGAGAACCCCGTCGAGAAGCAGGCCATTTTCGAGAACCACCATGAGCCGATCATCGACAAGGAAACATGGGAACGGGTGCAGGAGTTACGCAAACAGCGCAAACGCCCGAACCGCTACGATGAAGTGGGGCTGTTCTCCGGGATTTTGTTCTGCGCCGACTGCGGCCATGTGCTGTATCAGCAGCGGTATCAGAACAAAGACCGCAAACAGGACTGCTACATCTGCGGCAGCTACAAGAAGCGCACCCGCAACTGTACGGCGCACTTTATCCGCACCGATCTGTTGACCGCTGGTGTCCTGGCAAATCTCCGGCAAGTGACCGAATACGCAGCCAAGCATGAGAGCCGGTTTGTGAAACTACTTGTCCAGCAGAACGAGATCGGCGGCAAGCGAAAGACCGCCGCAGCCATCAAGCAGCTTGAACAGGCGCAGGAACGCATTTCTGAAATCAGCCGCATTATCAAGCGGCTGTATGAGGACAATGTAAACGGCAAAATCAGCGATGAGCGTTTCATGGAACTGTCGGCTGACTACGAAGCCGAGCAAGCGGAGCTGAAAAAGAGAGCCGCCGCCCTGCAAGCCGAACTGGACAAGTCACAGGCAGCTACCGTCAACGCCGAGAAATTTATGGGCATTGTCCGCAAGCACCTTGCCTTTGAAGAACTGACCCCCACTCTCTTGCGGGAAATGATCGAGAAAATTGTGGTGCATGAGTGCAGCTATGATGAGAACGGCACCCGCAGGCAGGACATTGAGATTTATTACAGCTTTGTCGGCAAGATTGACTTGCCCGAATAACCGCCCGACCTATCCGACACAATGGCCAAGTGTCGGATAGGAACGGCAAAATTTTTTGCACTTCTATTGCTTCTTTATCACACATAAGCAAACCTCTTGCGCTTGTAAAATCGCTTTACTGCTTCACCCATGTACTTTGTTCCAAAGATAGCCCCAAACACCAGTGCGGCAATGCAGACCATCAGAGCGTTTTTCGCAAACACAAGGTTGATGATCCATAGGGCAAACGAA
>JAFQFP010000047.1 GCA_017398625.1 Oscillospiraceae bacterium | reverse complement strand
GCCCCCTTGTGTAAAGGGGGCTGTCAAAAATCTATTTGATTTTTGACTGGGGGATTGTAAGGTTTCGATACGGAACAATCCCTTGATTTTCAGGGTCTTTTTGGCGGTATATCCTAGGGAGCTGTGGAGACTTGATGAAGTATCCCCCCTGTCAGCTTCGCTGACTTCCCCCCCCTTTAGGCAAGGGGGGCTTTGGTGCTCAGCAACCACCAACACCCCAACAAATCGGAATTTGGTGAGGTGTGATTCCGGGAGCTTACGGTTCTTCCCTGTTTCCGTCAGGCTGCGCATAGAGCAGGCAGAACCGCTTCGCGTCCATCGCCCGGTAGAACCTCAGCAGCAGCATCAGCACCGCGCCGATCACCGCCACAAAGATCCAGCCCTGCCGGAAAGACCAGCGCACGATGATGCCGCCCACCACCGCGTTGCCCAGAGAGGATGCCAGCGTGGTAAAAATGCCGCTGACGGAAACCACCCGTCCCCGGTGGGTGGCAGGGATCCGCTTGGAGATATAGGGGCTGGTGCCCAAGGTGTTGAGGATCTCACCTAAGGTAAAGACCACCATGGACACGATATAAAGCACCAGCACCCTGCCAAAGAAGAAATGGGCACACAGACCCAGAAGCTCCAGCAGAGTGCCCAGCCGGATCCTGTCCAGATCCGCCCATTTTAGAGTAAGCTGGGTCAGCAGGGGCGTGCAGAGGATCACCACAAAGCCGTTGATGCTGGTGAGCATACCGAACAGCACCGCTCCTTGGGTCAAAAACACCTCGTCCATCTGAATGGGCAGCAGGTAATTGAACTGGGCATAGACGACGGCGCTGATGCAGCTGATCAGAAGGTACACCAGCAGTATTTTTCTGGTTTTCAGCACCTGCAGCACCGAGCCGCTCTCCTTGGACTCATAGGCGTTGGTGATCTTCGCCTTTTCCGGCTCCTTGGGAATATACAGGAAGATCAGCACCGTGGAGGAAAGCACCGCCAGACCGGAGATCAAAAAGGACAGCCACAGATAATTGTTAAACAGCAGACCGCCGATGGTGGGGGCAAAGACCACTCCCAGATTGCTGGCAAGGTATTGCAGAGAATATGCTTTTTCCCGGTCATGGTCGCTGGTCAGCTCGGCGATCAGCGCGTCATAGGCAGGCCACTCCATACCTTGAAACAGTGAGCCGGCAAAGTAGATCACGATGCTCACCGTACTCAGCGGCAAGCAGGCAGTGACGAGATACAGCCCAACGGAGATCAGGTCGAACAGCAGGATCAGATCCCGCTTATTGTAGGCATCGGTGAGCCGTCCTCCCAGCAGACTAAACGGCAGCTGCAAGACGCTGAACACCAAAAACCACAGCGCCACCCCCTCCGCGTCAAAGTCCAGCTTGCTTTTGAGGATCAGCGTCAGCATGGGCCAGATCAGCGAGCCCATGGCGGTGACAAAACGGCCAAAGCAGAGAATGTAGATCTCTCTGCGCAGACCGCCGTACATTTGAAACAGCTTTTTCATGGCAAAATCCTTCGATTATGAGAATAACGCAATTTTACCACAAAGGCTGCCGTTTGGCTATCCCTTTTTGAAAATATTGCTGCCATGACCCATCTTCAGCAGATATTCCTCCGCCCGGTGGGCTGCCACCAATGACGATCACATCATCGGTTTGCTCCATATTCGTTCCTACTTATCTGCTCCGAATATAGAATGCCCCGTTTCCAATGAAATTTCACGGGCGGAGGATCTGCCCTAAATAAAATGTAGGGACACCCGGTGGGTGTCCCTACTAAAATTATCAGCCGAAATAGGCGTTGCAGCTGGTGGCGAACTCCATCAGCTCGATGAACAGGTCATTGGTGGCGCTGGCTTGCGCGCGGACGCAGTACCATGCGATGGAATCGGTGAGGGAGCAAACCGCTGTACCGTTTGCATCCACGATCTGCACCGTCACAGGCACATTTACATCCGCAGGCGTCAGCGCGCTGACATTCACGGTGACCATGCTGCCGTTGTTAACAAACCGGCTGCCGGGGATGGTGAAGCTATTCGCTACGCCCTTGTAGTTGGTGTAGCTGACCTTGGCGGTCATGGTGCTGTCCACCACTGCGGCATCAAAGCTG
>JAFQFP010000046.1 GCA_017398625.1 Oscillospiraceae bacterium | reverse complement strand
TTGCTGACAGGGGGGATTCTCTTCGGTACATCTCCCGTTAGAACCCGTAGGGGCGGTCATTGACCGCCCGCCACTGCCCCCATCTCCCCTACAGCCCCCCTTGCCTGCGCCGCCCCAAAGCCCCCCTTGCCTAAAGGGGGGTGGCGCGAAGCGCCGGGGGGATAAAGCCCCCCTTGCCTAAAGGGGGGTGCCCCAGTGCGCACACTGGGGCGGGGGGATTCCCTTCGGTACATCTCCCAATAGAACCCGTAGGGGCGGTCATTGACCGCCCGCCACTGCCCCCCTGCCTCCACCGCCCCAAAAAACACCCGAAGCCGAGGGACCTTTGCCCCCCGGCTTCCATCTCACGCTAACAGTATAGCACACTTAAACCAAAAAATCTTCCGAAAAAATTCCGAATTTTTCAGCTTTCCGGCGCCCCGTACATTGCCAGCGTAAACCGCCGCAGCGCCTTGTCCCTGCGATAATACACGGCAGATTTCTCCACCATCAGCTCCTCACAAAGCTGATTCACCCCATTTTTCACCGGCAGCACATAGAGCCTGTCCAGCAGCAGCCGTTCCTCGTCGGTGAGGGCATCCAGCGCACCGCTGACGGTCTTGACCCAGAGCTTGGCCTGTTTTTCGGTGTTTTCCAGCTCTTGGAGCTTGACGATGCAGCCCAGCAGACGGTCCTCCCGTCTTGTGGTAGAGCCACGGACAGGCGCACCGTCCACCCCGGAGGCACGGATACCCTCCAGCGCACAGCGCAGCCGCTCCCGCTCCAGCGGGATAGACCGCAGCGCCTGTTTTTTCACCTCCAGATCCTTCAGTTTATTGATGGCTTCCTGTTTCCAATCCATAAGTAACCTCCTCAAATTTCCCATATTCTCCCTCAAGCCCCCCTTGCCGAAAGGGCGGATTCTCTTCGGTAGACCTTCCGTTAGAATCCGTAGGGGCGGTCATTGACCGCCCGCCACTACCTCCATCTCCCCCAAAGCCCCCCTTCGTCCCCTCACATCCCAACATCCTCCACGATCACCACCTCCCCGTCGCCGCCGACGCCCCGGTCATACATCCCCAGCACCTTGGCAAGGACCTCCAGCGCCCGGAGCTTACTTCCCATCTTCAGCGCGGCGCCGTTTTCGTCGGAAGCCTCGCCCATGGCGATACGCCCCAGCTCCAGCAGCACATTTTCGCTGCTGACCAGCTTCCCCTCCCGGCCCAGCTTCAGCGCGGCGATGACTTCGGGGTCCGCCATCAGCCGCCACGGGGCACTTCTGCCCCGATAGCCGGCCTGTCTGGCGGCCTCCTTGGGGTCCAAGCCCTGCAAGACCAGCTCCACGAATTTTCCCTGCAAATTTGTCATCACGAGCCCTCCATCAACCGTCTGATCGCCTGCAATTCCCGCTCACCCAGCTCCCCTGCTGCGCCGCAGGGGATGCGCACATCCTCGGGCACATACTTCCAGCACTCATCCCTGAGCCACTTCGCCGGTGACGGCACATACACACCGTCCTCCTCCGCCCATTGTCTGCACCGTTTCCAACGCTCCAGCGCCTGCATCACATTCTGCATTGGCGGCTGTAGCCGTTTCCAAACAGAAAAAGCTCTGGATTTGTCTATCTTGCGGGGGTACTCCGCCCAAAAGGCGGAGAAGCGACTTTCGTCCTCCCTCTCGGCATCCCCCTCGCCCTCTATCTCATACTCTATCTCTATCTCATTCTCATTCTCTTTCTCTCTCTCTTTCTCGTTGGTAGACCCTTGCCAAAAGCTTTCCTCCACCTTAGCCTTACCTTTCTTACCCCCTGCAGCCATTTTCCTGCCGGAATCCAGTGTGGGACGAATCAAGCGAAAAACGGCTCTGCCGTTGCCGGATAGCTCCTTTGGCTCTGTGCCGTCCAAGGCATAGGCCATGATCGCCTGCAAAATCGGCAGCCGCTCCTGCTCCTGCAGGTCCATCAGCGCCTCAAAATAGGAGCGATAAAAGGTAAACTGTCCCCGTTTTTCCAAAAAACCACCTCCAAAATCTTAAAAGATCCCCTTTCCTCCCCCGCACCCAACGCCTTCTCCTTGAGGAGAAGGTGGCAGCCCAAAGGGCTGACGGATGAGGTGTCAAACCCCCTCCCCGTCGGAGCGATCATGGATCGCCCGTTATCCACCGCACCTGCGACAAACCACCTCCCCCTCCCGATAAACCTCCATGCCGCACCTTTCGCACCAGAGCCAAGGCAGCGCCCCCTGCACATCCACGCCCCACTCCCTATGCCCCCCTTGCCGAAAGGGGGGTGGCGCGAAGCGTCGGGGGGATTCTCTTCGGTACATCCCCCGCAGGAAACGAAACCTACTCCCCCCCTTCCCCACCGCCACGCCATCCGTCCACTTTATCGTACCGAACCTATGATACATTACATTCACCGCACCACCTCATTTTTATGAGTTGACAAACGCCAATTCATGCCTTACAATAAATACGCCAAATCTCACAATTTTTAGGACTTTCCCCGTCCGCACCCCTATAATATCTCACCTTTGTGAGATTGTAAAGCCTAATTTTCTCATTTTCGTGAGATTCGGCAGAATCCCCAAAAACCCTGAGGAATCCCTGTCAAAATTTCACAAAAATGAGGTGTCCACTATGGAAGAAAGCTTCTTTTCCCGCTATGAAGCCCTGTGCCGCAGCCGGGGCGAGAGTCCCAACTCGGTGGCAAAGGCGATCGGCGCGTCCTCCGGCAGCGTCACGGCATGGAAACGGGGTGCAGCCCCCCGGAACGAAACCCTGCGCGCCATTGCGGAGTATTTTTGCGTCAGCACGGACTATTTGCTGGGCAAAGCCGACCTGTTAGAGGAAGCGGACATGGCGTTTTACGGCGAATACCGCGCCTTGACGGAGGAGGAAAAGTCCGCCATCCGCCAAATGGTCCGCCTGATGCTGGAAAAGAAATAACCCCCAAGCCCCCCTTGCCGAAAGGGGGGTGGCGCGAAGCGCCGGGGGGATTCCCTTCGGTACATCTTCCAATAGAATCCGTAGGGGCGGTCATTGACCGCCCGCCACTGCCTCCATCTCCCCCAAGCCCCCCTTGCCGAAAGGACGCACCCCAAGCCTTCTCCTTGAGGAGAAGGTGGCACGGCATAGCCGTGACGGATGAGGTGTCAAAACCCCTCCCCGTTCGGTACATCCCCCCCCACGAAAGGAACCGCCATGTTTGAACTGTCTCAATTTTATACCCATTGCCGACAATCGAATATCGCGGTGATCCCCTACTGCGGCGCGCCGCGACCGGGCGCCACCATGCGCTTTGCGGGCAAAACGGCGATCTTTCTGGACTTTTCCAAGATCCGCAGCACCCGTCTGCTCCGAGGGGTATGCTGTCACGAGCTGGGACACGCCGCCACCGGAGCTTTGCACAAGGTCAGCAGCCCCTACGAAACGGTGGAGCGCAGCGAATACCGTGCCAACCGGTGGACGGCGGAGCATTTTCTCACGGCGGAGGATTTTAAGGAAGCGTTTTCCGCAGGCTGCCGCAGCCTGTGGGAGCTGGCTGAGTACTTTGACTTGCCGGAGGAGGACATCCGCCGCGCTTATGACTACTGGACTCTCCGCCGCAACATCCCCCTCACCTAACCCCACCTTGCCTTCGCCGCACCCCAAGCCCCCCTTGCCTACACCGCACCCAAGCCCCCCTTGCCTAAAGGGGGGTGCCCCAGTGCGCACACTGGGGCGGGGGGATTCTCTTCGGTACATCTCCCAATAGAACCCGTAGGGGCGGTCATTGACCGCCTGCCGCCACCGCACCCCAAAAGTCAAATATTCCCCGCAACTTTCCTCCAAATTTGGGCATAATATGGGTTGCAAGTTTTGCAAAATAATGGTAGTATATGATATATGTCGAAATTTGTGGTCTCGCCTATAGGTGGGGCAGAGAGGAGACAATTTCTATGACCGAACAGCAGCGCAAGGAGCTTCAGGTGCTTGCCTGCAAGGTGCGCATGGGCATCCTGCAGTCCACCAACGCCGCCAAATGCGGCCATCCCGGCGGCAGTATGTCTGCCGCGGAGCTGTTTACCTATTTATACTTTCGTGAGTTGAATGTGGATCCCAAGAACCCCAAGTGGGAGGACCGGGACCGCTTTGTGCTCTCCAAGGGCCACACCGCACCGGGTCTTTATTCCGCTCTGGCGCTGCGTGGCTTCTTCCCATGGGAGGATCTGACCAGTCTGCGTAAGGTAGGCTCCTACCTGCAGGGTCACCCCAATATGCATACCGTTCCCGGCGTGGATATGTCCACGGGCAGCTTGGGACAGGGCATTTCCTGCGCCTGCGGCATGGCTCTGGGGGGCAAGGCAGCGGGTAAGGACTACCGGGTCTACACCCTGCTGGGCGACGGCGAGATCCAAGAGGGACAGGTCTGGGAGGCATGTATGTTCGCCGCCCACTACAAGCTGGATAACCTGTGCGTCATCGTGGACAACAACGGCCTGCAGATCGACGGCAATATTGCCGATGTAATGAGCCCCTACCCCATTGACAGTAAGCTATCCGCCTTTGGCTTTGCGGTAACGGTCATCGACGGTCACGATTTTGACGCCATCGAAGCCGCCCTTGCCAAGGCAAAGACCGTCAAGGGCAAGCCCTTTGCCATCGTGATGCGCACTGTCAAGGGCAAGGATGTGTCCTTTATGGAAAACAACGCCGGCTGGCATGGCAAGGCCACCAACGCCGCGGAATTTGAGCAGGCGATGGCAGAGCTGACGGCAAAGCTCAGTGAATTGGAGGGCAAGTGATATGGCAGAAGTGAAAAAGCTTGCCACCCGTGACGGTTACGGCAAGGCGCTGGTAGAGCTGGGCAGAGAGCACAGCAATATCGTGGTGCTGGACGCCGACCTTGCCGGCTCCACCAAGACCGGCATGTTCAAAAAGGAGTTCCCCGACCGGCATTTCAACTGCGGCATTGCGGAAGCGGACATGATGTGCGTGGCAGCAGGCCTGTCCACCGCGGGCTTCGTGCCCTTTGCGTCCTCTTTTGCCATGTTCGCCTCCGGGCGGGCATATGAGCAGATCCGCAACTCCATCGGCTACCCCCACCTGAATGTGAAGATCGGCGCCACCCACGGCGGCATGAGCGTGGGCGAGGACGGTGCCAGCCACCAGTGCTGCGAGGATTTCGCCTTGATGCGCTCCATCCCCGGCATGACGGTGATCTGCCCTGCCGACGCGGTGGAGGCGGAAGCGGCTGTCAAGGCGGCTTACGAGCTGGAGGGGCCTGTGTACCTGCGGTTCGGACGGCTTGCCGTCCCGGTGTTCCATGAGGAGGGCTTCACCTTTGCCATCGGCAAGGGCGAGATCATGCGTGAGGGCACGGATGTAGCCATCATCGCCAACGGACTGATGGTCTACGAGGCTGTGCAGGCAGGGGAGCTGCTGGAACAGAAGGGCATCCACGCCCGGATCATCAATATGTCCACGGTAAAGCCCATCGATGAGGAGCTGGTGCTGCAGGCGGCTAAGGATTGCGGCAGGGTCATCACCTGCGAGGAGCACAGCATCATCGGCGGTCTGGGCGAGGCGGTATGCAGCCTGCTCAGCGAGAAGCTGCCCACTCCCGTGCGCCGCATCGGCGTGGACGACCGGTTTGGCATCTCCGGGCCTGCTTATGAGGTGCTGGAGCACTTTGGGCTCTGCGCCAAGCACATCGCCGAGGTTGCAGAGGACTTCTGCAAATAACCGGCTCTATACCGACCGTTGGTGTAGCACAAAAAACAAGCCAAAAAATTATTAAGGCACCTGCTTTCCCGCAGGTGCCTTTGTTATTTTCCTCCAAGCCCCCTTGCCCGCACCAACGCCCCCCTTGCCGAAAGGGCGCACCCAAAGCCCCCCCTTGCCTACACCACACCCAAAGCCCCCCTTGCCTAAAGGGGGGATGTCAGCTTTGCTGACAGGGGGGATTCTCTTCGGTAAACCTTCCGTTAGAACCCGTAGGGGCGGTCATTGACCGCCCGCCACTGCCTCCATCTCCCCCAAGCCCCCCTTGCCTGCACCAACGCCCCCCTTGCCTAAAGGGGGGTGCCCCAGTGCGCACACTGGGGCGGGGGGATTCCCTTCGGTACATCTCCCAATAGAACCCGTAGGGGCGGTCATTGACCGCCCGCCCGAAGAAAAATTACAGATAGACGCAAAGATGCCCCGCCGAAGCGGGGCATCTGTTGCTTTTGTATTATCCGAAGTATTCGTTGCAGCTGGTGGCGAAC
>JAFQFP010000045.1 GCA_017398625.1 Oscillospiraceae bacterium | reverse complement strand
CATCATCATCGGATCGTACTTCTCACCGTAGGCGGCTTTTACACGGCTGGCGGCAGAGCGTTCCTTTTCTTCACGAATGGCAAGCCGAGCGTCCATCAGCTCGGCGGCATCCATACCGGCGGCTTGTTCCTTCAGCTCGGCATACTGCTTCAAAGCTTCATCAAGCTCGGCAGAATATTTCGCTTCCTGTTCAGACAGCTTCTGCAGCGCACCCTCCAATGTGGAGATTTCTTTCTTCACATCAGAAATGCCCGCATCGTCGGCGCAGTCCAAAGAGCGAAGCAGCATTTCCTTTTCGGTTTTCAGTTCTTCCAATTCCTCGGTCAGCTCGGTAATGCGGCGAGTAAGGTCGTGCAGCTTGGGTATCTGATAAAACGGCGTTTCCTTTTTCTCCGCAAGCAGAGCTTTCCGTTCCTTGGATTTCTCCTTGATCTGCTGTACCAAGCCCGCATAGCGTTCAAGTTCCGGCTTGACTGCTTTGACACGCTTGCCCATATTGTGCTTGCCCACACCGATATAACGAAGCTGATAGCTGAAAATCAGCATACTGCTGCGTATCTTTTCCATTGCATCCGCTATGGCAGGAACGGTATTCTTCACCGCCTGCATTAGCTTCTTGACTGTCGCTTTCAGTTCACGGAGCAAAGCGTTGTCTGCCTTGATCTGACGGTTAATTTCACAGCGGTCAGAGATGATACCCTTTTTCTCCAACGCACGGGCAACCACACCCTCATGAATGGTAGGCTGCTCGGTCAAGCCCCGGTCTGCATGGCTGCGATGGTCGATGCGCTCATCGTGACCATATCGCTCCAAATAGCGATTGGTCACATCAGCCCACGCCTTGCGCCACTCCACGAGCTGTTCCTCGCTGTTCCAACGCTCGGCAATGGGATTCTGTCTGCCGAACTTGGTGCTTTTCGGGTGCTTGTTGGCTCGTTCATATCCGTGCTTCTCGGCTTCGGAGGGCGGCATATACACTTTCTTGCGCCCGACCTTGTAGGGGTATTGCTTCTCCCATCCGTCAGCCTGTGCCGCCTTGAACTCGGCTGCGGTAAAACCCCGTTCTTCGCCGTTTCTGATGCAGAGATATTCTTTCTCCGTCTTGTACTGCCAGTTTCCTTGTTCATCCAACGGGCGCACCGTCAGCATAATATGAGCGTGCGGATTATGACCGGGCGGGTGCGGATCGTGGATTGCAACGTCAGCGCACATCCCCTCGGCAACAAAGCTGTTCTGAATAAAATCGGTTAAAAGCTCCTGCCATTGTGCCGGTGTCAGCTCAATGGGCAGAGCAGGAACAAACTCACGGGCAAGGCGGCTGTCCTTGGTTTTTTCGTTTTCCTCCACGGCGTTCCAAAGCACACCTCTGTCTTTCCATTCGGGTGGCGCAAATTCCGGCAAAAACACATCCTGCCACACAAGCCCTTTCTTTCGTGTAAAGTCGTGCCGTACCCCGTCATAGTCGTTAAGAATATTGGTACAGCTCAGATATGCGGAAGCGGCAACCGCAGACCGTCCCGTGCCTCTGCTGACCACCTTTGCTTCCAAGTGGTAGATCGCCATTCGTTCTCACCGTCCTTTCGTTCTTGTTTTTGTTTCTTTTTCGCAAAAAGAAAATGGGTGTCGCAGGAGATGCGATACCCATAGCAGTGAAAAACATCAGGTTGATGTTTTTCACTGGCAGTTGGCGCAAGGTGGGGTACAATTTGTACCCCTGCTCACAAACGCAAAAGCGGGTGTGCTTGCGATAACTGCGTGGACAATGACAGCAGCACCGCCGTGATGTGGCATTGTCCATAAGGCTCCCGCAGGAGCCGCATCCGCCTCGCAGAGCGCACGGTTGCCGCTGGCAATACCACCGCCCCTTCGGGGTGGTGAGTAAGTGCGCCCTTCGGGATAAAAGAAACGGGACGCTCGGTTGCCCGAACGCCCCTCGTCTCAAT
>JAFQFP010000004.1 GCA_017398625.1 Oscillospiraceae bacterium | reverse complement strand
ATTCCAATTCAAGAACATATAAATTAATCAAAATGCTGGGGAAATTGAAACTTTTCTTGTTGTTTTTAACGGGCGATCCATGATCGCCCCTACGAATTTGATTGAAACATTGATGAAAAATAATACTTTTTTGACACTCTGTGTCAGCTTCACTGACTTTCCCCCCCTTTTAGGCAAGGGGGGCTTTGGTGCGGCGGTCTCCGCCTGCCTCAAAAATGGGTCGAATTTTTCTTCTTGCATTTATAGGGATTTCTGCTATAATAAACTGGACTTACAATAGGCTTGGTGTGTATGCAGGCAGAAAGGAGCGTGGTTTGGATGCAGCATTTAGCAGATATCCATACCCACATCCTCCCCGGCATCGATGACGGCGCCAAAACCTTGGACGATGCCCTTGCCATGCTGCAGCACGCCTACAGCCAAGGCACCCGGCTGGTTTTTCTCACCCCCCACTATCGGGGCAATTTCCGGGCGGTGACGGCACAGCAGCGGCTTTCCGCCGCCAAGGAGCTGCGCCATGCCGCGGCTGTCCTCCTGCCTGAGCTTCGCTTGGAGCTGGGCACCGAGATCGCCTACGCCCCCGGCTTCGGGGAAAAGCTTCAGCTCAGAGAGCTCCTCAGCTACGCCGGCGGCGACTATATCCTGCTGGAGTTCGGGGATCTGACCGACAAAAAGACGGTCCTGCAGGGGCTGGAGGAGACCTTAAGCTGCGGCTTCGTGCCTGTGGTCGCCCACGCCGAGCGGGTGGACTGCTTCCGCAAGGGGCTGAGCCTGCTGCGGCAGGCTGTGGAGATGGGGGCGCTGATCCAGCTCAACGCCGATTCCGTCATGGGTCAGTGGGGCGGCTTTTTCCTGCGGCGGTGGTGTGACCGGGCGCTGAAGGAGGGGCTTGTCCACTTCATCGCCTCCGATGCCCACGACCTGCAGCACCGTCCCCCGGAGCTTCGCCGGTGCTACAGCCACATCTGCAAGCAATACGGTGAGGAATACGCCAACGCCCTGTTTTGGGAAAATGCCCGGCTGCTACTGCCGGAGGAATAAGGAGAGACTATGGAAGAAAAACATGAATTGGAATTGGATTTTGGAGACCTGTTCCGCTATCTCAAGCGGAAGATCCTGGTACTCCTGCTGGCGGCGCTGATAGGCGGCGTGTTTGGCTTTGTGTTCACCAAGGTCACTGCCGTACCCAAGTACAGCGCCAACATCTCCGTCTATCTGATGATCAAGCAGTATGAGGAGGGCATCGTCTACTCCGATTACCAGATCTCCAGCCAGCTTGTCTACGATTATCAGGCTCTGATCAAGTGCCGCACCGTTGCGGATCGGGTCATCGAAGATCTGGATCTGGATATGACCCCGGAGCAGGTGGCTGACGCCATCACCGTGGACTACGAGACCTACAGCCGGGTGCTCACCGTCACCGTCACCGATTCCGACCCCCAGCGGGCTGCGGATATCGCCAACGCGCTGGGCAATCAGGGCAACGAGCTGGTGGCAGACATGATGCGCATGGGCGCGATCCAGCTTGTGGACGAGGCTAAGGTGCCGGACTCCGGCAGCGTCGCCAACCCCATCACCCGGGCAGTGCTGTTTGCCGCCGTCGCCGTGGTGCTCACCGCGGGTGTGCTGGCAGTGATCCGGGTGCTGGACGATACCATCCGCTCGGAGGCGGATGTGCAGCGGTATCTGGGGCTCAGCGTCCTTGGTATCATCCCCGAAAACGCGGAGCTGACCGCGGCAGCCAAAAAGCCTGCCGCCAAGCCTGCTGCATCCAAAGCCTCCGCAGCCAGAAAGGAGAAGCGCTGATATGGATACTGTTTCCGTTAAAAAGCACATGGCCACGGACTTTCAAGTGACAGAGGCCATCAAGGTGCTGCGTACCAACCTGTTCTTCTCCGGCAACGACAAGCGGGTGGTGGCGCTGACCAGCTATCAGGCATCTGAAGGTAAGTCCACTTTGGCGCTGCAGCTTGCCGCCTCCATTGCCGAAACCGGCAAAAGGGTGGTGCTGGTGGATGCCGACCTGCGCAAAAGCGCGCTGGCCAGCCGCCTGCGCTACCGGGGCAAGCCCGTGGGCCTGAGCCACTACCTCTCCGGCATGGCAAACGCAGACGAAATGCTCTGCGAGACCGATGTGAAGGGCTTTTATATGGTCTTTTCCGGTGCCCGGGTGCCCAACCCCGCCGAGCTGCTGGGCGCTTCCAGCTTCGATAAGCTCATCGCCGCCCTGCGGGACACCTTTGACTATGTGATCGTGGATGCCGCCCCTCTGGGGCAGGTCATCGATGCCGCCATCATCGCCCCCAAGCTGGACGGCGTGATCATGGTCATCAACGCCGCCGACAATTCCTACAAGAACGAGCAGCGGATCAAGCACCAGCTTGAGCGCTCCGGGGGCAAGATCCTCGGTGTGATCCTCAACCGGGTCAACCTCTCCGAGCTGGAGGGCTACTACAGCAAGAACCATTATTCCTACGACTGAACATACACCGGGTGCAGACCGAAAAACGGCTTGCACCCGGTGGTTTTTTGCTTTTTGGGGGTTCGGTGGATGTAGGGGCTGATGAAACTGTCCACCCGTAGGGGATCTACCGAACAGGGACGGTGTGGGCTTCGTCCCTGCATTTAGATGGGTTCGATTCCCTCCTGCCCCAAAAAGACAGCACCCCTTTTGGGGTGCTCTTTCTGAAATTCGGGTACGGGAATCGATGAAATCATGGTGTTGCCGCCGTCGAGACCGGCGGCAAGCAGATGTCCACCGGACATCTGCATTTAGATGGGTTCGATTCCCTCCTGCTCCAAAAAGAAAGCACCCCACAAGGGGGTGCTGTCTTTTTGGAGCAGGGTACGGGAATCGAACCCGCCTTCACGGCTTGGGAAGCCGTTGTATTACCGATATACGAACCCTGCACAGGTTCTACAGGGCATTATACCAGAGAAAAACGGAAAATGCAAGGGTAATTTGTCTGCCTATCGAAAGATAGGTGCAGGGGCGGTCATTGACCGCCCGAAATGCTTAGGCGGTTTTCTTTTCGGTCTGGGTGCCGAAATAGAAGGCGATGACGGTGCTGACCACCACCATCACATTGTCCGCGGTGATGTCCCCCCGGACACTCAAGGCGGTGAACACCCCCATCACCGTCAGGGTGATGATGGTCTTGACCTTGATGAGATTGGCGAGATTTTTCAGTATTTCCATGGTTGCTCCTTTCCTAACGGATGCATTTTCAAATTTTGGATGTGGCGGCGGTTAGCTGCCCACAAGGCAATAGGTGCCGTCGCCGTTGGCCCGCCATGACAGGCGCTTGCTGTCCTCCCCGTTCAGCCACAGCCGCACCGCCCCATCGGCGACGCTGAGCACCACCGTGCCCTGTGTTTCCCTGCCACCCAGCCGGATATGGTGGGGGGTCAGCTCGCCACGGTGGGTCATGGTGCCGTTTTCGTAGTCGTAGAGGTAGAGGATCGGCAGTCCGGCGGCATCGTTGGACAGTGCCACCGTCCGCTTGCCGCCGTGCAGATACCGCAGCTCACCGCCGTCGATGACCAGCTCCGAATCCCCCTCCTGTGACCGCAGCACCTGCGCCACCAGATTGAGGATCTGCACCAGCTCCGCGTTGATGTAGAGCTTGCCGTCCTGCAGATAGAAGCCCTGCACCGCGCCGTAGTCCGTCAGCTTGTTGAAGATCTCCTGCTGGGTCTGCTGCCGCACAGCCTGTTGGGCAAGCTGGGCAGGGGTCTTGCACAGCACCGAGGAGGAGGAATTTCTCCCGGCAGAGCCGGTGCAGCGGAGAGTATCCGTGCCGCCTGCGGTTTCCTTTTCCATGACGAGGGTTTTGAATGTCTGCCCATGGCGGTCGGTGACATGAAGAATGTCTCCCGGCTGGATACTGTGGTTTTCCGGCAGGGACAAACGGCAGGGCGTGTATTCCCCCGGCAGACAAGCGGCAATATTGGCAAGGGCGGCGTCCAGCCCTGCGGAAAGCTGCTCCAGCAGGGGATTATAGAGGATGCAGCCGTTTTGGGCGGTTTCGGGGTAGAGGGAATCGTCGCTGCGGCGAAGCTGCACCGCGTCCACCGCCGGGCAGGTGTAGCGCTCCCTGCGGATGCCGTTTTGGAAGCAATCCGCCGCCGTGAGGGCAACGCCACGGTCTGCATAGTGACCGATGCGGATAAGGCCCTCGCTGTCGGCGTAGCAGAAGCCCCCGGCAAGCTGGGCAAGGTAGCCCATCAAGGTCCTGCCGGTGGTGTTTTTTGCAAATTCCCTCACCGTCACCCCTCCGTTGACCATGCTCTCGTCTGCAAAGGTCAGACCGCATTGGGTGCAGACCTGTCTTGCCAGCTCCAAGGCGGTGGAGGGAAGCTGCACCGCCACCGCCCTGTCCAGCCATGTCATTCGGTCGTAGAGGGTCAGCTCCACGGTGCCTGCGGTGGGCTCGGTGGGCTGGGTGAGGGTGAACAAGCCCACCTTCCGGCGGTCACCGCCGTGGCAGCGGTAGAGCGTCACCTCCATACCGGCGGTAAGGGGCACAGAGCCGTCGGTGATGAGGCGAAGCTGCGCCATGGCAGCACAGACGGCACCGGGAGTCAGCTCCATGGCAGAATTGACGGCATGGGTCAGCCGGGTGGAGGTGATGACGGTGGCTTGATCGGCGCCGGAGGCGATGACGGTGCCGTCGCTCAAGTGCATTTCGGTGATGTACATAGGCTGCTCCTTTCATAAACGGATGCATTTTCATAATTTGGGTGTAGGGGCGGATGAGACCATCCGCCCGAAAGGGAAATGTACCGAACAGTATCCCCCCGCCCCAGTGTGCGCACTGGGGCAGCGCTCTGCGGAGCGCTCCGGTCGCGGCTCTGACAGTCCACCGGACTGTCATTCACTACCGCGACTGCGCTTCGCTTACCCTTTAGGCAAGGGGGGCTTTGGGAGCGCCCTTTAGGCAAGGGGGGCTTGGGGGGCGTTGGGGCGGTGGTAGGCCTTCAGGTCGCGGATGTCGTGGATGACCTCTGCCATCTCTCCCTCCAGCTTGTAGGTGCGCTCAATGAGGCTGTTGTGCTTGCTGACCTTGTCCTCCAGAGCCTGCAGCCGGAAATTGGTCAGCTTCTGGCTCGCCACGACCCCCAGAAAGGACCCCGCCAGCGTACCCACCAGCCCCAGCAGCGCCACAACGACCTCACTCATGCGCCCACCCCCAGCAGCTTCTCCCACACTGCCTTTTCGCAGCATTTCTCCCCGGAAAAGGCGGTGAGTGCCCCCTGTGTGTCCGGGCCGAAGGAGCCGTCGGTGCCGCAAACGCCGCAGGCGCAGCCCCGAAGCGCCAAAAGTGCCTGCATGGCACGGACGGTCTCCCCCTTGTCTCCCCGTCTCAGCACCGGCAGCGCCACTTGCAGGCTCTGCGCCAAATAGTCCCGGTCCAGATAAGGCTCCGGGTCTACCCACTCGCCATTCACTTGAATACCGAAGTGCAGGTGGGCTCCGGTGACCTTTCCTGTGGCGCCCATGGTGCCGATGACCTGCCCCGTTGCCACCGCCATGCCCTTTTGGAGCTTGGAGGGGGCTTTCATGTGGTAATAGACCATCACCACCCCGGGGGCGGTCTGGAGCTTGATGTAATTTCCGGCGGAAGCATCGAAGCCCACGCCCACCACCGTGCCGCCGGTGTGGGCGGTGATGTAGTCCACCGCCGAGCCGCCGTCGGCGCGCTTTGCCACAAGGTCGATGCCCTTGTGCATTTTTGTCACGCCGTTCAAGGTTCTCATTCCGAACCGCGAGGTGATCTTGTAGTCCTCATAATTGGGAAAAAAACGGTTCATAGCCTGCCTCCTTTACGCCCCGTTGAGCACCGGGGCACTGTTGCCCCAAGATGCCGGGTCAAGGATGATCCCGGCGGACATGGCACAGGGCTTTGCCGCCGTGGGAGCATAGATATGGGTGTTGTGGGCAGTCACCGTAAATTCGCAGTCACCGGCATTGAAGCTGCCCGCCGCCAGCAGGGCGATGCCGTAGGTATGGTTGGGCGCCACCACCCGGCAGTTGTCGAAGGTGATGTGCTGCCCGGTGACCCCAGCTTTGGTACTGGTGTGGACATACACGCCACCGTAGCCGCTGACCAGACCGGTATAGCCCTCATGGGGGGCGTAGTCCGTCTGCCCAAGGGCGTGAAACTGGCAATCCTTGAACACAAGATGCCCGTCTTGGTGGACGCCGATGCCCACCGCAGGGGCGGCATGGGCGATGAAGCGGCAATTTTCCAGCACCATGGTGTAAGCGCCGGTGGGTGCGCTGTCGATGTGGGCGGCGTAGGCGGGCTTGGTGGCTGCGCTGTCCTGCTGCTCATAGGTGGACAGGAAAGTAATGCCCTTGATCAACCCGTTACACAGCAGCTCCGCCGGAGGGGCATCGTAGTTGTTGGTGTCGGTACGCACCACGGTATGTCCGGGGTCAAGGGCGATGACCGACACATTCCTTGCCACCGAGCCCGTCCACGGATACGCCCCGTCCAGCCTGCGGATCATGGAGAACCGGCTGTAGGGCGCGGCTTGGGGATAGACAAGAACGGTATAGGTGCCGTCATCGGTGATGCTGTCCAGCGCCTCTTGGATCTGGCTGTACATCCTGCCGGGACCTACGGTGAGGACATTTTCCGGACGGGTCTGGGCGGTGCAGACATCGTAGTCCACCGAGCCGCAGAGCAGCCAGCGGTCAAACCGGGTGGCATCCCCCAGCGCCAGCTCTTCGCCGGTGAGATCCCCGTGGGCATAGGTCAGCGCGCCGTCAACGCCGCTGTCGATGGCAAAGCAGGCGGTGGGGGCATACAGGGAGAGCATCAGCGGCCGGTGTGCGGCCTGCCCCAGCAGACACGCTGCCTCCCCGGCGGCGGAGACCTCCACCGGGATCTGCCGAAGCAGCGTCAGCGTATTGCCGGACTTTTCCCAAAGCTCCACCGTCACCTTTCCGGCAGCGGCGGCATAAAACCGCAGACGGTGCAGATAGCTGCCGGCGGCGTAGGTCTGGCTGAAGAACCAGCGCTTGGTGTTGGCGCAGACCGTGCTGCCGGTGCTTCCGGCATTGTCCGGGTGGGTATGGGGCGTGACGGTGGCTGCGGTCACTGCCGCGGCAGCCGCCTGTGTCCGGGAGAACTGCCCTTCCGTTCCGCCGAAGCCTCCCTCCACCGCGTAGGCGTAGGCGGACTTGCCGGGGGTCAGCTCTCCGGCTGCCACCAGCGCGTCCACCTGCTCCTTGGCGCTGTCCACCAGAAAGCTGCGCATATTGATGTAATCCTCCGGCGTGACCGCCCCGGCAGCGGGGTTTTTCTCCACCACCGCGTCCAAAGTGAAGGTGGAAAGACACTTTTCCCCCTGCGCCAGCTCCACCTGCAGCGCCACAGCCCCCGGCACCTGAAACACCTGAGCGGGCAGGGTCACCGTCAGCACATTGGCGCTGAGGCTGCCTGCGGCAGAGCCGTCGGGGAGGGTGTCGAACCAGCCGCCGGTGCCGTCGCTGCAGCGGTAGCGCACCGCGGCGGTGATGTTTTCCGGGGCTTGCCAAGGCTGACCGGCTTGGGTCAGCGTCAGCCTGAGGATCCGGCTTTCGTGGTCGCCCTGCACCGCCCACAAAGACGGCAGCAGCCCCCGCCGCACCAGATCCACCGTAAATTCATGATAAACCTGCATATATTTCACCTCATATTTCCGTCAAAGCCTACTAAATGCCTTCCCTCAGCACTCGATCACATTCAGCCGCAGGTTCTTATACAGCCCACGGCTGCGGTCAAAGTAGCTGATACCCACCTTGGCGCAGTAGGCCTTCACCGTCTCCGGCTCTCCATCCAAGCCCCTTACCGTAAAGGAAAAGGTGGGCTTTCCTGCCAGCAGACCCATCACATAGCGGTACTCCCGTTCCGACAGCACACCGTAGACCAGCGCCCATGTGCGCACCTTTTCCCGGAGCACGAGCCTGTGCATGAAGCCTGCCTCATCCCTGCCTGCCGCCTGTGCGTCCAAGTCCTGATAGCTCAGCTCCAAGGGCGCGTCGGGCACAGGCAGGGGCTGTCCGTCAATTAAAAAATCCCAATCCAGCTTCCGCATTTAACCACCCCGCATTACCGTCAGCTTATCGTTGTACCGGTTCACCGCCTGTCCCAGCACCGAATCCCCCAGCTCGATGCCCAGCACCGCCTGCAGGATGTCCTGCAGCACCCTCACCGTTGCCTCCTGCCCTGCCAGATTGGCGGCGGCGTAGTCCTCCATCACCAGCGCCACCGCCTGCTGAATGGTGGCAAGGGGTGCTTCGATGTTGGTGCCGGAGGTCTGGTCGCCAAGCAGCGCCAGAAAGGGCTTGTTGGCAGGCAGCACCGCCCCCTGCGCCAGCGCGGGCACAGGCAATTTGATGCTGGTGCCGCCGACGAGGGGGATGGAATCGGGGATTTTTACGGAAAAATTCCCCAAGACCTTGGTCACCGTGGCAACGGCGGTGCTCACCGCCTCCACAGCGCCGCTGAGATACACGGCGATGGACTTGCTGACCCCGGCGAAGCCCTGCTCCAACGGCTGCATCACATCGTCCTTCATGGTCGCCGCCAGTGCCGACCAACGGTTCTCCACCGCTCCGGCGGAGGAATCGGAGGCGGTCACCATCTCCTTGAGCTTGTCCGCCACAGCCTGCAGCTGACCTGTGACGATAGAAACCGCCGCGCCGAGACCGCCGCCGATGGTGTAGCTGTGGTCAGCCACCTGCTCAAGCTGTCCGGTGACATGGCTCAGATCCATATTGGTCACCGGCCACAAGCTTTTGCGAATGGCTTCGCCCATCTGCTCCAGCTTGGGCTGCACCGCTGCCACCACCTGCGCCACGGTGGCGGCATCTTTGGCGGCGGTTTCGGTGTCCTTGGCGGTTTTTTTGGAGGAAGAGCCGCCGGAGGCGGTCTTTACCGTCACCCGCTGCAGCTCATCGAAGCCTGCCAGATAGCCCTTGACGATCTTGGCTGCCTTTTTGGTGGCATCCGCCACCGCCTTTGCCCCGGCAGCCACATCGGCAAGCTGCCCGGTCATTTCCTGCAGCCTTTGGCGGATGCGCTCCGCCAACTGCTGCCCCGCGTTTTTGATATCCATAGATCCATCTCCTTGCCTTTCCCGCCCCAAAGCCCCCCTTGCCGAAAGGGCGCACCCCAAGCCCCCCTTGCCTTCACCGCACCAAAGCCCCCCTTGCCTTCACCGCACCAAAGCCCCCCTTGCCTAAAGGGGGGATGTCAGCGAAGCTGACAGGGGGGATTCTCTTCGGTAAACCTTCCGTTAGAACCCGTAGGGGCGGTCAATGACCGCCCGCCAAGGCCCCCTCTGATGAGGGAGGCTTTTTTCGCAGTCCACTCCGGCTACCCCTCCAGCAGCTTCTCCGCCGCCAGCCGCTGCTCCCGCTGCTGCTTGGTCTCCCGTGGGCGCAGCCGCACCGCGTCGGGATTTTCCCGGTAAAACCGCTGCTCCCAGCCCTCCAGCTTCTGCCCCCGGCGGAGCTTGTCCCGAATGGTCACCAGCAGGCTGAGCTGTCCCTGCCCGACCCCCTGATACAAGGTCAAAAAGCTCCACCAGTGGAGCTTTTCATCGGCTCGCACATCCCTGCCCGCCACCCGGCTGACATCGGAGAGGATGGCGGCGGCATCCTGCTGCCAATCCATGAGCCGTGGGCCGGGAGAAGCCTCCTGCCCACCGCTTAAAAACCACATGAGATACGCCAGCGCCGCCTGCTCCGCCTCCTTCGGCACTTCCTCCCGGTAAAACAGCGCCAGCGCGGTCTTCATCCGGTACAGCGCCGGCAGCTCCGGGTCCTGCAGATAACCGATGACGGTGAGGACACGGCGAAAATCTGTGTTCAGGCGGAATTTCCTGCCTAGGAGCAGGGTAGCTTCCGGCAGCTCATAGGGTGTCATGCTTCGCCCTCTCCCGGCGGGCAAATTCCTCTGCCCCGGCAAGCAGGACCGGCTCCAGCACCTGTAAAAAGGCGGAGAGCAGCGTGTCTCCCCTGCTGTCCGCCGCCAGCAGGCTGACGCCGCCGGTGACGGCGTCCAGATCGTTGCCGGGGCCCAGCACCCAGCCCAGCAGCTCCTTGAGCTGCCTGTCTAAGCGCAGCAGGTCGGACAGCTCCGCGCCTGCTTCCAGCTCCGACAGCCGCCGTGGCAGCTGTTCAAACCGGGCAAAGAGATTGGGGTCTGCCGGATCGAACCGCAGCACCCCCAGCCCCACGGGAAACTCCCGAATATTCACATCCAGCTCCATAAAAACCCCCGTTAATTCATTATGTAGGGGACGAAGCTCGCTTCGTCCCTGTTCGATACATCTACCCCCAAGCCTTCTCCTTGAGGAGAAGGTGGCACGGCATAGCCGTGACGGATGAGGTGTCAAAATCCAAAGCCCCCCTTGCCCAAAGCACCGCCCCAAAGCCCCCCTTGCCTAAAGGGGGGATGTCAGCTTTGCTGACAGGGGGGATTCTCTTCGGTACATCTCCCCTACAGCCCCCCTTGCCCAAAGCACCGCACCAAAGCCCCCCTTGCCTAAAGGGGGGATGTCAGCTTTGCTGACAGGGGGGATTCT
>JAFQFP010000003.1 GCA_017398625.1 Oscillospiraceae bacterium | reverse complement strand
TGTACGCCTTGTTAGCGATGATGCTCATGAAGTGGTTGGCACACAGATGTGGGGGCATCTACACCAAATGAGAAGAACAAATGACTCATAGTACTGTGGTCAAAGCATGCGGTAGAAGAGAGATGATCTTAACTGTGCGGTTTTATTGGACCAATAGTTTGATACAATATCATCACAAAATGAAAGGAGGGAAACGAAATGAAGTTTCCTATTGGTTTTGCGTTTGATGATGAGTCCAAGAAGGTGGAGATGGAACCGCTGGTTCAGCAGGCAACTGTGCCGGTGAAGAGCTTGGTACAGGTGTACTTTCCTGAGCGGAATCAGTCGCTTACATACTTCAATGATCAGTTTGATCTTAAGCGGGGCGATTTTGTTTTCGTGGATGGTAAGCTGGAAGGTATCCGCGGTATTGTTCGTGAGGTCAACAAGAACTTCAAAATCAAAGTAGCGGACTACAAGAAGGTTATTAGCGTGGCGGATACCAATGTGTCTGGCCAGATGCATATGGCAGGCTCTCACTTCGTCAGCTTTGATGTCTCTGTGCTTCCTTATGAGAAAATCCGTACATGGTATTTGCCTCCGGTAAAGCCTGAGGATGAGTTTGAAACAGGCAATGATGATACTGTGGTTATCTTGAACAAGTTAGGTGACATGAAGGTGTCTCAGGCTGTTTGGGAGCGTGGTCGGGAGTACTATATGGACAACCATGTGCGTTACATTTGTGTATCTGATGGTCACGGTAAAGCTATTGTAGAGGGTGAGCGCGCCTACGAAGTGGAGTTCGATTTTGCTGATGGTGAAATCCGTAATCTTATCTGCAGTTGTCCTTGCGGCTATACTTGCAAGCACGAGGTGGCGGCAATGATGCAATTAAAGGAAACCTTGGAGTTAATTGAAAAGCACTATGCTGATCTACGACATGGTTACTTTGCGGCTATTGTTAAAGGTGATCTGTTCCGCTTTGCTATCGATAGCCATGAAACCGGTAGTTTTACACTCTAAAAAGATATAACAATAAACGAAGGAACAGCCTAGCTGAGTTTGCGTAACTCTTGCTGGGCTGTTTTACTATGTGCTAATTAGTAAATTCAATATCAACATGGCAGACTCATCTGCATTTTGAGCTAATTCCTTGTTAAAGATAAACGCAACGAAATGACGTTGCAAATCAAAAACGCAACGAATAAACGTTGCGAATTGAAAAAGCAACGTTTAGATGTTGCTTTTTTTGAAAAAGTGAGTATAATGGAAGTATCTAGATCGCAAAAAGGAGATGTATGACAGTGAAATATGCGGCAGTAATGTTTGATATTGTCGATTCAAGGCGTTATCTAGACAGATACGATGTCCAAAGAGTGCTAATGGAAAGCATCTCATATCTCAATTATATATTTAGAGAATCAATTAAAAAGGAAGTTGTTTCAAGTGCTGGTGATGAGTTTCAAGGCTTATTCCGTGATGTTCGATCAGCATTTTTGTATATTAGGAAATTACAGTTACTAATATATCCAATCAAAATTAGATGTGGAATTGGTTATGGCGAGATAAAGTACGATATAGAAGAATGGTCATCTTCGGCGTACGATGGTTTAGCATATTACTTGGCACGTGATGCAATTGAGGCAATTACCAAGAAAAAGAGCAATGCCATATGCTTTAATACAATGTCTAAAAATGATAGATATCTAAATATATTCTGCGCATCTAATATCGAGATAAAATCTAAGCAATCACAAATTGCACGATTGATTGAATTGGTTGCAGATATCATTTCCCCAATTTGTGCAATTGAAGAAGATCCGGGATTTTATGAGTTTATCTTGCGTAATCGACTTGAACTGATCCATCAAGAACGGTGGAATAGAGTGATTAGTAGGTATAGGGATGAGGATATTTTGAATATCAATCTAGGCATGCTATTTGATCTAAGAAATCTACACGAGGAAAAAGAATATCCTGAAAAGTCCTTTGTTATGGAAGAATATTGGATACGAGGGATGTCAACTATTATTGCTCAAATAATGAATACGAGCCGGCAAAACATAGATCGATATGTTTCATTGGGTAAGATTAAGGAAAGCCGAACAATGGATAGGGCCATATACGAAATGCTGGGAGAGAGATTATGATTAATTTTATACTATTGCTGATTCTCCATCTGATTGGTGACTTCTATTTGCAAACGGATAAAGTAGCCAGGTGCAAAGGTGCCCAGCTCAGTTCCGAATGCGACCGGTGCAAACAAACCAAGAAATGTAGTGCTGACACAAAGTATAAACTGGGGTATATTATTATCCACAGCTTAATTTATGCGATTCCATTTTTGGCTTTGTTCTTTGTCGCAAATTTTGCAATGGTAGCAATTGTGCTCGGCGTGCTTCTTATTTCTCATGCTGTTGTTGATATGATTTCGTGTTGTGCTAACAAGAAATTTAAAAATACACTTGTGTTCCTTGGGGATCAAGCTGTACATATCAGCATCTTGTATTTCGTGTTTAGATGGGGGAACTTTACTGCTGATATTTCTGCCTATGCTGTCCCATTAAAAGTAGCACTGGTTGTTTTACTGCTAATTTCGCCTTGCTCAATTCTTATAAACAAAGTGATGAAAGACATTTTTTCGGATACAGCTGAAATCGGCTTATTTGATGTTGGATCAGTTATTGGAATTCTCGAAAGAGTATTGGTTGTGGTGTTTGCCTACTTGGGGAATCTAGCAGCAATTGCGGTTGTCATTACTGTGAAAACTTGGGCGAGATCGAAAGATCTAGAAGATAAAGTGTTCAGAAACAAGTACCTACTTGGTACCTTGGCAAGCTTGGTGCTCGCCGCATTGGTTTTTTTGCTTTATAAGATACTGTAATGCATTCGAAATTATATGTTATAGCAGAGAAGAGTGTACCGATAACCGGCACACTCTTCTTTCATTATATAAAACAAAAAGGAAAGGGGGTGTAACTTCTTGAACACGTTTGAACGTGATTCAAGAGGTCAGATAGAGCAGTAGTTTGACAGACGGACGCAACGTGCTAGAAAAACGTAACGGACGAAATTTGGGTGGTAAATTGTCATGTAAGCACTCAGCGCAAAATCACGACATGAGTTCGACATGAATTAAACTCGTGTCAACTCGTGTTGAAAGTGCTTCGCGATTGGCTTTAGGTGTTTCAGAGTGGGTTTGGAAAATAACAATTTTGGAGGTGAAAATATGGTTTTACAAACAAAAAAGTTCCGGAAACGGCGAGTTTCCGGAACTAAGTTTGGTGGAGATAAGCGGGATCGAACCGCTGACCTCTTGAATGCCATTCAAGCGCTCTCCCAGCTGAGCTATACCCCCATATTCGATTCGCTGTTATCTCAAACAGCTTTGCTATTATATCACAGCGAACCGAAATGTCAAGAGGGGAGCGCAAAAAAATACAAAAAAATGTGTAGAGAAAAAATGCAAAGAAAAAACAGCTGTTTTTATCGGCGCTACTATGTCGTTAAGGGAAATGGCCTTTCGTGTATACTTAGCGAAACCGTCAATAATGTGTCTGCCGGGGGAGCGTGCAAGGTGTCGGCAGGGAGATGGTGAATATATGGAAAACTCCGCCGGCGGTCAGCAGACAGCGCGGCGGAGTTTGCTGGACAGGGTTATTCTGATGTGGCGGAGGGCTTGTTGTGGATACGGGCGCTGCTTCTGCCGTCGGGATCGATCTCTCCCGCGGCGGTCAGAGCCCGTTTTGTCATGGCAGGACCCACCAGCTCATATACCAGCACTGCAAACAGCACCACATTGCGCACGGTAGCACCGTCAGGAAGGGATGTGGCGGTCAATGCCATGCCCAGCGCCACGCCTGCTTGGGGCAGCAGCGTGGTGCCCAGATGATCGGTGATCAGCTTGGGGCAATGGGTCAGACGGCAGCTCAGATTGGTACCGAAGCACTTGCCGGCGGAGCGCGCCAGAATATATGTGATGCCGATGATCAGCGTGACAGGCTGCAGTAACACATTTAGATCAAGCTCCGCGCCGGAAATGACGAAGAACAGGATGTTGATGGGCACAACCCAGCTTTCGATTCGGTTCATCAGCTCGTCGGAGGTGGAGCAGATGTTGCAGAACACAGTGCCTGTCATCATGCACACCAGTAGCAGTGAAAAGCCGCAGTGCAGGGGACCGATTTGGAATTTTAGCATGGAAAGGCCTACGGTCAGCAGCACAAACGCTACGGACACAGCCATGCGCTTGCTGCGGGAGTGGAAAAACTGCTCTACCCAGTTCAGCAGCCAGCCCATGATGCTGCCCAGCACCAGAGACAGTGTGATCTCCAGAATCGGTTCCACCACGATGCCCAAAAAGTTGACCGAGCCGTTGGCAAGGGCGGTGGCGATGCCGAAGGATGCGGAAAACAGCAGCAGACCCACCGCGTCATCGATGGCGACCACCAGCATCAGCAGGCGGGTCAGAGGACCGTCTGCCTTGTATTGCCGTACTACCATCAGTGTTGCCGCGGGGGCAGTTGCAGCGGCGATGGCGCCCAGCGTAATGGCGGCGGAGAGTGAGAGAACATTGGGGAACAGCAGATGCACCGCGATCAGAACCATATCCACCACTGCCGTGGTCAGCACTGCCTGCAGGATGCCGATGGTAATGGCACGCTTGCCGGTGCTTTTTAGCTGCCGCATACGGAATTCGTTGCCGATGGTAAAGGCAATGAAGCCCAGAGCGGTCTGGGTGAGGATGTTTAAGTTTTCTACCTGCTCGGGTGAGTTAAAGCCCATACCTGGAATCTTCAGCGCGCCCAAAGCGAAGGGCCCCAGCAAAAGACCTGCCACCAGATAGGCAGTAACGGCTGGCAGGTTCAGCAGCTTTGCCAGACGGGACAGCATCAGTCCGCCGATCAGCGCCACGGCAAGACAAATGAGATAGGTTTCCATGTTTGTGCCTTCTTTAACATTCAAAAAATAGATGGGAGAGAGACCCCTCATCGCACGCCGTATCATACCACCAAACAGGATCGGTTTCAAGCGCAATAAGTACCAAAGATTTCCGGATTTTATAGCGTTATTTTGCTATTTTGCTCTGTAGCTGCTATGGATAAATCTTGAATTATCGGGCAGGCTATATGCGGAGGGATGGACATGACGGAAAAACAGTATCAGCGCATTGTAAAGGAAATGGCGCCTAAGTCTCCTGTGAAGAAGGATTGCCTGAACGCGTTTTGGATCGGAGGGCTGATCTGTGCGCTGGGACAGCTTCTGATCAACGGCTACACAGCCTTGGGAATGGAGAAGGAAATGGCAAGCACGGCAGGGTCAATGACACTGGTAGCGCTGTCGGCACTTCTGACGGGGCTCAGTGTGTATGATGATATTGCCAAGGTGGCGGGAGCCGGAACACTGGTGCCCATCACGGGCTTTGCCAATTCCGTTGCCGCCCCTGCGGTGGAATTCAAAACCGAAGGATTCATTCTCGGAGTCGGCGCGAAGATGTTCACCATCGCCGGGCCCGTCATCGTCTACGGTGTATCTGCCAGCGTGGTGTATGGACTCATTTATTGGATAACAACTTTATTTTGAAAGTACACCGCAATCATTTTGGTTGCGGTGTACTTTTTCTTATGATACAATTATTTCATAACAATAAGGGAGGTGTTTTCTATGCTTGTACATTGTAGTTTGGAAACCGCCGGAAAGGTTCCGGCAAAATAAGAGTTTTACCGGAGGTTATATGACGAAAAAAGATTTCAAAGAAGCTATGCTCCGTGGCCTTGGCAGATGCGTGATCGCTGTCAGGAAAGAACCGGAGAAATATCGTGATATTGTACTTTGGGCTTGCAAAAGAAATTTTGCTTACGATGCCCAAAGTGAGGGCACAAGGTCGTGGTATACCTATACGATGGTAAATGCCTATCCCGATAAGGAAACCTTTATTGACGCTACGGCAGATGCACTCAAACGGTATCGACCTAATGGTAGTTGGGATTTGCTGCACTTGAGTGAAATCCTGATGTTCTTTGCGATGGACGGCTATGAATCTGCCCGAAATGCTTTGGAGGAGAAATATAAGGAAGTACTGACGGGGATGTTTGCGAGGAAACGCAGACCAAACCGTGTATTTCACGAACTGTCGGATTTAGAGCAGCTTGGTTTGGTATTGGCTGTTGACAGCAAGTCCTTTCTGAGAATAGCGGGGGACTTTGGTCGTCTGTATCGAGAAAAGAAATACATGTACGATGGAGATTTTGCGTGGTTCTTTTCATCCAAGGGAGGACAATACAGAAGAACCATGGAAGCCGCTGCACGAAAAAACGAGAATATCGCTTGCTTTATGAAAAGAGAGCAGGCAGATATCGATGCTCAGGAGAGATTCAGGCAGCAGCGGACAGAGAAACCCGAAGATAATCTGACCGGATTCCGTCTTTCCCGCTGGCTTGCGAAAAAGGCAGACAGCGAAACAGTGGAGCGCTATGCCCACGACTACCAGAAGCAAACAGTGCCGGAAGCCAAGGCAAAAGCATTGGAAGCCTTCACATGGTGCCCTTATCCTGGGGATCCCAGCCCTATTCTGGAGGATACCCTGTCTGTGGATGAAAAACTGAGGAGAACCGCTTGGCAGGCATTGGAAAATCTGCGTCATCCTGCCGTTCGGGACTTTGCTCATAATAACGCTACGAAAGGTAACCGGACATTTGAAAACTTTGCCTTGTTGGTAACGAACTATATTCCCGAAGATGCTATGCTGCTGGAATCTATTTTGAAAGATCTGATTTCAAAAAAGAATTGGGATGAGATTCATGCAGCAGGAATGGATGTTCGCCGGGCATTTCGCAGAGATAGTGTCATCCCCCACCCAAAGCATCTGTTGCCACTTTTATATGAATATACTCCCTGCTCTTTCTGCCGGGAATCTGTGCTGGTGTATATGTCCAAACACCGGATGCTAACGAAGGAGATTTTGGAAGAAAGTCTGTATGACAGTAACGACGATATTCGCCGCATGGCAGCAAAACGATTAAGATGATGAAAGGAACGGGCTTGCCGATAGGTAAGCCTGTTCTGCTGCTTATTCGCGAATATTTACCTTTATGCGGCTAAATTTGTCCTAATAGAACACGAATATATGGGTCCTAACTGGACACACGCAGAAGGATTCATTTTGGGGGTAGGCGCGAAAATGTTCACCATCGCCGGGCCTGTTATCGTGTACGGTGTGTCTGCGAGTGTAGTCTATGGGCTTGTTTATTGGATTTGTACGACCTGCTTCTAAATAGACTGGCTGTGCCCGACGGGCACAGCCGATTTATTTTTTGTTGACAAATTCCGTAATTTGGTTTATATTAAAACAAATGATGCAAAACGATAGTTTTAGAAAGGATGATGCATATGCCTCCCAAGCCGAAGTTTACAAAAGAGGAAATCGTTGCTGCCGCACTGGAGCTGGTCAGCAAAAAGGGAATCGAGGCATTGACCGCCCGGGAGCTGGGTGCCAGACTGGGCAGCTCCGCCCGTCCGATTTTTACGGTATTCAATTCCATGGAGGAAGTGCAGGGGGAGGTTCGCTCTGCTGCCTTGAAACGGTTTGAAGGTTATGCCGAGAAAGCCATGCACTATACTCCGGTTTTTAAGCAGGTGGGTATGCAGATGATCCTCTTCGCCATGGAGGAGCCGAAGCTGTATCAGTTGGTGTATATGTCGGAAAATGCCGGTGCCACGAATTTTGAGGGCATTGTAGAGCGGCTGGGCGATGTGGCACAGCTTTGCGTGGATGTGATTCAGCGGGATTACAGCCTTTCCGAAAAAGATGCCAAGGCACTTTTTGAACACGTCTGGATCTATACTTTCGGCATTGGCGCTCTGTGTGCCACCGGCATGTGCCGGTTCTCTCAGGAGGAGATCATCCAAATGTTGGGACAGGATTTTATGGCCATGCTATTCTATGCCAAATCCGGCAGAATGAATATGCCCACGCCTGTTCCCAAGATGGAGAAATAATTAAGGAGAATCCCCTATGCTGCAATACAGAACGCTTCAGGTTGAGGAAGCGGAACGGATCGCTGAGATCGATGCCACCAATTTTATAAAGAATGTCTGGCGCAGGGATGGCTCGGGGGAGTATCAGCTTACCGAAATCAACTGGACAGACCGGGAACTGCCCAATGGGTATGCATGGCATTTGCGGCACTTCCGAAATACCCTTGCCAATGGCGGCACAGCCTTTGGCTGCTTTGATGGCGGTATGCTGGTAGGTTATGCTACCGTGGAAGGCAGTGTTTTCGGGCAACAGGGTTATGTGCTGCTGGATCAGCTTTTCGTTTCAAATCCTTATCGTGGACGGGGTATCGGCAAGGCTCTGTTTGTTTTATGCGCGGAGCGGGCTCGTAGTATTGGTGCAAAGAAAATCTATCTCTGTGCCGGTTCTTCGGAGAACACCATCGCTTTTTATGGAAAGCTGGGCTGCAGGGCAGCTGCGGAGCCAAACCAGACACTTCAGGCAGAAGACCCCAGAGACATACAACTGGAATTCCCACTAAAATAATCAGGAGGAACCAAAATGAAACTGGATGGATTCGGATTGTTTGTAAACGATATGGCGGCGATGATCCGCTTTTACAGGGATGTATTGGGCTTTGAGATCAAGGAGGGTGAAAATACATCCAATGTGTATCTCGTAAAGGATGGAACGCTTTTCCTGCTATATGGCAGAAAGGATTTTGAGAACATGACCAGACGGAAATATGAATATCTCCAAGGGTTGAACGGTCATTTTGAGATTGCCCTGTATGTGGATACCTTTGAGGAAGAGGATGAAGAGTACCGTAAAGCCATAGCCGCCGGTGCCGGCTCTGTGCTGGCGCCCACCACAGAGCCGTGGGGTCAGCGAACCTGCTACATTTCTGACCCGGAGGGAAATCTGATCGAGATCGGCTCCTTTAACAGACCGTTTTTGCGGTAAAAAACTGCGGAAAGTATATGCATTGCGCCAACGGGTGGCGGCTATAAGGAACAAAATGGAAATTCAAAATAATATTCTCAAACATTACCTGAAAAACTGCTACTTCATCACCGGAACGGTCTATGCGGGAAAATCCACCATGTGTGCCATGCTGGCGGAAAAATACGGCATGATCCACTGCGAAGAAAACTACAATATGGATCAAGTCTTGTCGGTGGTTACCCAGGAGGCGCAGCCGAATCTGAATTACTTTAACAATAAGATCGACTGGCAGGCCTATGTGAGCCGCAGACCGGAGGAATATGAGCGCTGGTATCTGGGAACGGTGGAGGAAGTGACCGGGTTTGAGATCGCGGAGCTGATCCGGCTGTCTGCCCATGGGAAAGTGATCGTGGACACCAACATTTCCTGTGATGTGCTCCGGGAAATATCGGATTACAGCCGCGTTGCGGTCATGCTGTCGCCCCAGTCTATGTCGGTGGATAAGTTTTTTGACCGCGGCGATCCCGAAAAGCAGTTTTTGCTGTCGGTGATCCGCAGCTGCCCCGACCCGAAAAAGACTCTTGCCAATTTCAGAGCCTGCATCGCCAGGGTAAACAGCCCGGAGCATTACAATGCCTTTGCAAACAGCGGATTCTTTACATTGATAAGAGAAGATATACAAACAGATACAAGGCAGCAGACCCTTGCTGCTCTGGCAGTACATTTTGGACTGGAGTGAAGGCTATGCAGGTAAGAGAAATGAAATCAGGCGATATTGCCGCCTGCGCCGGTATCCTGTGCAGTGTATACAACAATGATCTGTGGCAGAACCGTTGGGAACAAGCCACGGCAATGGAATACCTGTCAGATATTTTCAATATGCCGAAATTCCTTGGCTATGTCATCGAAGAAGATGGTGCGATCCTTGGCGGACTTCTAGCTCGGGAAAAAGTGTGGTGGTCAGGCAGCGAGGTGTATGTTGAGGAGCTGTTCGTGAAGCAGTCGCATCAGGGCAGGGGCTACGGTGCCATGCTTATAAAGCGCGTGGAGCAGTATGTGCAGGAAAATTCGCTGGCAGGCATTACGCTCTCTACAAACCGCTATGCGCCTGCGCGGCAGTTTTATAAAAAGCTGGGGTTTATAGATTGCGAGCATGTACTGTTTCTGTGCAAGGAGATGTAAAATATGAAAGTGATCCTGATCAACGGCAGTCCCCATGAGCGGGGGTGTACATACACGGCTCTTTTTGAGGTTGCCGGAGGTTTGAATGACCATGGGGCGGACGCGGAAATCATACACATCGGAACCCATGGTATCGCCGGCTGTAGGGGCTGCTTCGCCTGCCGGAAGTTAGGAAAATGTGTAATCGATGATGGGGTAAACGAAATTGCAGAAAAATTAAAAGTTGCCGACGGTATGATTATAGGCTCTCCTGTGTACTTTGCTTCCCCCAGTGGCAGTCTGATTTCTTTCTTAGACAGGCTGTATGCCGCCCACGGGAACAGCTTGATGTACAAGCCCTGCGGCTGCATCGTGTCTGCCCGCCGGGCTGGAACCACTGCTGCACTGGAGGTACTGCATAAGTATCCGATGGTGAACGAACAGCCGCTGGTATCCTCCAGCTACTGGTGCATGGTCCATGGAAATACACCCGATGAAGTCCGGGACGATACAGAGGGGATGCAAATCGCATACAACCTGGGACGGAATATGGCATGGATGGTAAAAGCTTTGCTGAATGTTCCCTGTCCCTGAAAGGAAATAGCATGAAAGAATTTATGATGGCTGCATTGCCATGGATTTGTATTGGTATCGCAATTGCCCTGTTTGCGGCGAACCACAGTGCGGCAAAGAACGCAAAAGACAGCGACAAGGAATACGGTAACTACATGACCGAAGGTATGTGCCTTGGGATGTGTGTGGGTGCTGCCTTGGGCGGTAACGGGCTGTCCCTTGGTATGTTAGTCGGCATGGCAATTGGCATGTGTATTCGGAAGGAGAAATGAGAACCAGAATATGCTGAAGCTAAAGTATATGTTCGAGAATTTTGAGCTTGCAAAATATGTATTGCAGAATTACAAGCACGATATGGAACGGTTGGACGAAGCCCTTTCATGGTTCCGTATTTCCGCCAATGCGGTGTATCCTTTCTTCTGCGGCGGTGAACTTTGCTTCCTTCGTCTCGCGCCTGCGGAAGAGAAGAATTTTCATGATATTCAGGGAGAAATCGAGTTTATCCGGTATCTGCGTTCCTGCGGCTATCCTGCCATGGAGCCGATTCCGGCAAGGGATGGTACTTACTGCTTTTCTATGGATACCCCTTGGGGCAGATACTATGCCTGTGCCTTCCGGCGCGTTGCAGGGAAACCGTTGGAGGATGTAGAAATGGACGATGCGGTGCTGTACGAATACGGTGCTGCCCTTGGACGGCTGCACAGCCTGTCACAGAGCTTTACTCCATCCGTTAAAAAATCCTCCTATGCGGATGTGCTTGAAGTCATGTATGAGGAATTTGCTGCAGAAGATGTTCCGGAGCCGGTGCGCCGGGAATTGGGCATAGTATCCGATTTGTTGAAGCTGCTTCCCAAAACGGAAGAAAACTTTGGCCTTGTTCATTATGATTTCGAACCGGACAACGTATTTTGGGATGTTAAAAATCATCAGTGCAGCGTCATTGATTTTGATGATGGAATGTACCACTGGTTTGCGCTGGATGTGGAGCAGGTCTTTGACTGCCTGACGGAATTCTTTGAAGGGGACGCACTGCAAAAAGCGAAGGAACAGTTTCTGAAAGGCTATCGGACGCACCATGCCTTTACGGAGGAAATGGAAGCATCCATGCCTCTGATGCGCAGATTTATCAATCTATATTCCTATGCTCGGCTCCGTCACTGCCTGTCGGAACCGGTCGCAGATCCGCCGGAATGGATGGAACATCTGGTAAAGCGGCTGCGGAGTAAACTGCGCTATTTGGAAAGTACGATGGATCGTTAACGACAGAGGGCATATCGAATGAAGTTTGAGAAGATAAGGGAAACGCACTTTATAAATCTGGATGATTTTGACCGCTCTCAGGAAGTTAAGCGTGTCTATATCAATGACAGCGGCAGTCTTCGCCTGAAAGATCAGATATGGACCATGGACTGGAGCCTAAAGCATAAGCGGAAAGTTGCTACCAACTTGAAATCCGATGACTGTATCGCATATGCGGTATGGGAGAACGAAAAAGTCATCGGATTTGTCAGCGTGATGAAAGCATTGATTGGATGCCGAATGGTGCTGGACATCATCCAGGTTGATCGGGCTTTCCGGGGGCAAGGAATCGGTAGGCAGCTATTTACTCTGGCCGTTGCGGAGGCAAAAAGAGCCGGTGCGAAGGAGCTGTACATCTCTGCCTGCTGTTCGGAGGAAACGGTGAACTTCTATAAAGCCATGGGTGCTGTACCCACCGATGATCCGATCCCAGAGATTGCAGAGGCGGAGCCATATGATATTCAGATGGTATGCCCAATTTTGAGAACCAACACAATGAATGTAAAAATCAACACCTTATATCCAGAACTGTTTCTGGAGCTGTACCGGTCCGTAGGCTGGGAAGCACCGGACCTTGACCAGATCACAATGGCGCTGGAGCATAGCTTTGCCACCTTCTGCGCCTACGACGGCGAACAGCCTGTGGGGATGGCGCGGCTATTGGGTGACGGCGGCATGTCCTTTTATATCAAGGATTTTGCGGTTCGTCCGGAGTATCAGGGAAAAGGTGTTGGGAGTCTGCTGATGACTGCAATTGAAGAATACATTATGTCCCACATTCCCAACGGATGGGCAGTCAGTCTGGAACTGATCAGTTCCAAGGGCAGAGAACCCTTTTACGAAAGATTTGGATTTGATCAGCGCCCCTGCGACTGGGATGGGGCTGGAATGTTCAAAATGATACGAAAGTGAAACAACGAAGGTAATCAAATGAAGCTGGATGGATTTGGATTGTTTGTAGAGGATATGGGCCGTATGATCCGTTTTTACCGGGATGTGCTGGGCTTTGAGATTCGAGAGAGCGAAGATGCCGGCAATGTGTATCTTGTCAAGGACGGAACGCTGTTCCTTCTGTATGGAAGGAAGGATTTTGAAAACATGACCAGCCGCCGGTACGAGTACATCAAGGGGCTCAACGGCCATTTCGAGATTGCTCTGTATGTGGACACCTTTGAAGAGGTGGACAAAGCCTATGCCGATGCGATTGCCAAGGGCGCGATTTCCGTCCTAGCACCGGAGACGGAATGCTGGGGTCAAAGAACCTGCTACATTGCTGACCCGGAAGGAAATCTTATCGAAATTGGCTCCTTCAACCGGCCCTTTGCCCGAAAATGAAAGGAAATGATCAAATGAATCTGGAATTTTACAGACCCTATTTTACGAAGGACTATCTCATGGGCCCCAACAGCCTGCGGGTTCTTAAGGAACTGTTGGATAAGAATCCAAAATCTTTGGGCGCGGACAGCCTGATTCTGGATCTTGGCTGCGGCACGGGCTTGACTAGCTTTGCTCTGTGCAGGGAAACCGGCGCAAAGGTTCTGGCAAATGATCTCTGGATCAGTGGAGAGGAAAACGCTGCCCGGTTTGCCACATGGGGTGTGGGAGATTGCGTGACACCGGTTCACGAGAATGCGGACAACCTGAACTTTGAGAAGGAAAGCTTCGATGCCATTGTCAGCATCGATTCCTACCACTATTTTGCGGGAAAAGAAGGCTATTTTCAGGAGAAGATCCTGCCTTTTCTGAAAAGTGGCGGTGTTGCCCTGCTTGGTGTGCCGGGGATCAAAGAAGAATACGATGAGCAAACCATCGAACTGCTGTTTCCCTGGCTTGGCAAGGAAGCGTATATGTTCCGCAGTGTCCGGCAATGGAAGAAGATCTTGGGTGAGGATCCGGATATGGTGTCCGTAGAAGTCTTTGAACTGGACTGTTTCGAAGCGGCATGGCAGGACTGGCTGGTAATGGACAATCAATTTGCCAAGGGTGATGCTGCCTGCTGGGAGCAGATTATCAGACTGTACACCAATTTTGTGGGTATGATTGTTAGGAAAAAATGAAATGAATACACGTTTGAAACATCTTTATGGCTTGGAAACTACAAAAATTGAAAAATCAGGTGTTGGCGCTGGTTCCGATACATACTTCGTTTCCTGTGCTGATGGGAAATATGTGGTGAAATACCCGGCTTCCAGTGAGATCAACCATCCGGAAGCGGAGCCGGAGCTGTGTGAATACCTGCTTGCTCATGGCATTCCGGTATGTCAGTTCCTTCGGAACAAAGAAGGTCATTTTCTGACTACGGATGAATCTGGCAGGCTGTTCCATGTCCAGCGCTTCATCGAAGGGAAGATGTTTGAGCTGAATGCCGCTCCGGATTGGCTGCTGACAGAATCGGCGCATATGCTGGGTCAGATCCATGCCGCATTAAGGGATTGTCCGGGATTGACTGTTGGGATTGGAGCGAATTTCTTCAAGTATATGACCCCGGACCGGGCATTGTTGTCCTACCAAAAGTCCTTGAACATCGCAGAAAGCCAAAATGACACAGAGATTATCGCAGACCTACAGTATCGCATCGATCTGATGCGGCGTTTCCCGGCATACGAATTTGACTTGGAAAAGCTGACCTGCTGTGCTACCCACGGCGATTATTTCATCAGTCAGATCATCTGTGGCGATGAAAAGATTAACGCAGTCATCGACTGGACCACTGCATGTGTCCACCCAGTAGTATGGGAAATCGTCCGTTCCTATGTCTATGCTGCACCTTCCTGTAAGGATGGGCAGATCGACATGGACGAATTCCTGCGATATGTGGCAGAGTATCGAAAGTTTGCGCCCCTGAATGAATGCGATTTGCTCTGCATGGCACGGCTGTTTTATTGCCAGATCGCCGTGTGCGATTACTACGGGCAGTATTACGCTTCCACCGCAGATAACCGCCATATATATCTGCATCAGGCGGTATTTTCCACGAAACTGCTCCGATGGCTGGAGGAGCATGTGGAAACGCTGACAGCAAAGCTGCTGACCGCGTTTTAGGAGGATGATGTTATGGAAAAAACGGCAAGTCAAATTCAGAAAGAGAGAATCAAAGAATTGGAAGCCAAAGCAAATGCACTGATTGCAAAGTGCAATGTGGCAACTCTCACATCCATCAACGAAAAGGGTTATCCCCGAACCTGCGTGATGTCCATTGCCAAGGCGGACGGATTTTCGGATATTTATTTCGTAACCTCCAAGCGCTCTGCCATTAACGGAAAAGCTACCCATTTTGAAACCAATCCCAAGGCCAGTGTTTGCTATTTCCTCGGTGGGGACTCTGTGACCCTGATCGGAAATGTAGAATTCATCGAGGACAGGGCAACACAGGAAAGTATCTGGAAGGAAGCAGACCGGAAGTTTTTCAAGAAAGGCCTTGACGATCCCAAATTCCGCCTGATTCATTTCCATACCATCGAAGCCACCTTCTGGATCGAAGAAAAATTCAGAACCTGCAAATATAAATGATGGTTATTGCAGACGCGGAAAGTTCGTTAGTAAACATTCATTTGGCATGATAACAAAATAATATCGGACAATCGAAAAAGAATACGGAGGAATTATATATGATGCTCTGCATTGCGAATGCTCCATGCAAGGCCGAATAAGGCGGGCAGCATGGAGAAATAATGACGCCTTCGGCTTTGCTTTCGTAGAATTACAAAAATATAAAAGGAGCAAAGTCAAAATGAAAAACCATAGAAACGATCTTAAAGAAATGCGCAGCTATCTGCTGCTTTGGTTCACACAAATGATCTCCAGCCTTGGCAGCGCCATGACCGCCTATGCGCTGGTAATTTGGTCCTATACACAGGAAGGATCTGCATTGCAGACGGCGCTGCTGATGGTCTGTTCCTATGCCCCCTATGTGATCTGCAGCATCTTTGCCGGTGCTCTCAGCGACCGTTGGGATAAGAAGAAAACCATGCTGGTCTGCGATGCCCTGGCAGCACTCAGCACGCTCATCGTGCTGTTGCTGCTGAAAAATGATGCACTGCGGATTTGGCATCTGTACCTCGTCAATGCGGCTTCCGGACTGATGAATACGGTCCAGCAGCCTGCATCCGAGGTTGCAACCACAGCTCTCCTTCCCCGGAAGTTCTATCAGAAGGTGGGCGGCTTGCGATACTTATCCAATTCCTTAAATTCCATTCTGACCCCCATTACCACAACGGCAATCATGGGCCTATGGGGAATCGATACGGTCATCGCCATCGATCTGATCAGTTTTTTGATTGCATTTATAGTTCTGCTGTTTTTTATCCCCATTCCCAAGATCAAGTCGGAACAGAATCAGGAAAGTGTCCTGCAAAGCGCAGCAGAGGGTATCCGCTGGCTGAAGCACAATCCCGGCATCTTCCATCTGATTCTGTTTCTGGCTGCCATCAATCTGGTAGCCAGTATGTATAATGCGGCATTCCCGGCCATGATGCTGTCCAAGGCTTCGGAAGCAGCAATGGGTACTGTCAATTCTGTCGTTGGTATTACCATGCTGGCAGGCAGTATTCTGGCTTCTGTTATGAAAACACCGAAAAGCCGGGTCAAGACAATTTGGTGCTGCTTGATGTTTTCCATGTGTACGGAGAATTTCTTCCTTGCCTTCGGAAACAATGTATGGATCTGGTGCTTTGGCGCAGCTCTGGGCTGGATCGCCATCCCTTGGATGAATGCAAATCTGGATGCTATCAACCGGTTGAATATCCCGGTGGAAATTCAGGGGCGGGTCTTTGCTGCCCGGAACTCTTTTCAGTTCTTTACCATCCCGGTAGGATACTTCCTCGGCGGACTGCTGGTGGATCAGGTATTTGAACCGATCATGGCAGCGCAGAGGATAGGAAGCTTTCTGGCTGGTTTATTTGGTTCAGGGAAAGGCAGCGGTGCAGCGTTCCTGTTTGCGGTACTGTGGCTTTCCGGAGTCGGTGTATGCCTGATCTTCCGGGCAGATAAGCATATCTGGAGATTAGAGGACTAAATAATGCTTGACTCTCCTCTTAGGGGATAGATTACGATAGTGCCATGGAGGTGAAGCGTGTGTTCAAAATCGGTGAATTTTCAAAGCTTTCCATGCTGACCATCAAAGCCTTGCGGTTTTATGAAAAGGAGGACCTGCTGATCCCTGCCTATGTGGATGAATGGTCAGGCTACCGTTTCTATGAGACCAATCAGCTGGAAACAGCGGCAACCATCAAGGCACTGCGGCAGCTTGATTTCAGCGTGGAGGAAATCCGGGCGCATTTGAATGGCGTTCCATTGAGGGATGCCCTTCGTGCCAAGAAAACGGCATTGATGCAAAAACAGGCCGATATTTCCGCACGCGTCTCCATAATCAACTATCTTATGGAGGACAGTGAAATGAAATATCAGGCCGTGATAAAAGACATTGAAGAGTGCATCGTCTACAGTGAGGAACGAACTCTGGAGCGGTACAGCGATGTGACCATACTGGTGCTGGAATCTGCCCAGGAGTGTCTCCGGCTGAATCCGGGTATGGAGTGCGTAAAACCCGACTATGGTTTCTGCGAATATCTGGATGGGGAACATAAGGAAACCAATATGCGTGTCCGTTACTCTCAGGCGGTGATAAAGATGGGTGTGGGAAATGAGCGAATTCAGTTCCGGATTCTGCCTGCCACCAAGGCCATCTGCATTTACCACAAGGGTGCCTATGACCGCCTAGGCGAGGCCTATGCCTACATCTACCGCTATGCTATGGAGAATGGATATCAGGTGGCGGGCTTCCATCGGGAAAGCTACATCGACGGTATCTGGAACAAGGAAAATGTAGAGGACTGGCTGACGGAGATTCAGCTACCGGTTAAATAAAAACATGCCCGGAATTGGTTGAGGATACTTCCAATTCCGGGCTTTGCTTCTGTTATATGCCTTGATGTTTTCATTAATACTTTATTCGGAACAATCCATGCTGGTTGCAGTAATAATACAGATACCCCATTTCTCGCAACTGCAGCCGGGTCTGGGCATTGCCCTCCGGGTAGAGTTTCACCATCTGGATTCGATCTGAGCTGACGTAAGCTACGAAGGAAATGTAATGTACTTTCGTCATAGGGTGATGGATAGTGATAAAATGCTCGTCCTCCACATTCTCGATGGATACTGTATGGTCCTCACCCGCTTCTTCTGATTCCAGAGCAGGCAGAGTAATGCCGCAGCAGCTGACCACAGTATTTCCCAGCGCGTGGATGGCATTGCCGCAGATAGGGCAGACATAGAATTTGCTGCGCAGCATATTGGCAGAGATGTTTTTGTTAATAATATGCTGACCACTCATCAGCTCAATGACCGAGATGCCCAGCGCCTGTGCTAACGGCTGCAGCAGACTGATATCCGGCAATCCTTTTGCCGTCTCCCATTTGGAGATGGTTTTGCTGCTGACACCGACTCGATCCGCCAGATCAGCCTGTGTGAAATTCCGCATTTCCCGGAGGTGCTTGATTGTTGTACTTGCTACATAGGTGTTCATAAATATCACGCCCTTTCTGAATAACAGGTTATCATGGAACCTAAAACAAGGCAACCTATGTATCGTAGACTGTGCCTTTGAAGAAATAGATGAACCCCTTCAAAGAAAACCGAATAAGAATTTTGAAGAACTCGGTTCGAGTCAAATCGACACCTCATAAGAAAAATGTTCCCTAATAGAACACCAAGGGATGGGTCCTAGCTTGACATGCGCAGAAGGAATGGTGCTCGGGGGTGGAGCAATCCTATTCCGTTAGGCGAATCGGTTTTCGGTTGGGTAGAGCATTCGTTAGCATTTATAATGGACTGCCGACAGGTCAGCGCAGCTTGTTGAAGAAGTTGGCGATGGGCTCTACCACTGCGGCAAGATCCTCAATGGCTTTGTTCAGTGTTTCAAAATTGATAGCGTTCAGCTTTGCCATGGTCTGCTCCAAGCTGGTCTGTCCGGTTGCGACCAATGTGTCCATGTTTCCTGCCAGACCCTCTGCCGTGCCGATGAAGCCGTCTACATCCGTTACCATGGTGTCGATGTTTTTCACCATGCCCTCCAGATCCGCCGCTGCCAGCTCCTCGGTGACGGTCTGCATATCCTCCAGCACGGTCTGCATCTGTGCCAAAGCGGTATCCACTTGGGGTACCAAAGAGTGGATAGAGGTAAATACGACGATACAGCACACCGCTGTGACCGCCAGCAATACGCAAAGGATGGCTGTACCGACCGCCTGGCGGCGGTTGGTTTTTTCGATGTTCTGCAATAGCTGCATAAGCTTGTTGTCTTCCATCATGATCCCTCTTTCTGTGTAATATAGTATCAGTATAGCACATTTTGCCGAAAAACAAAGAAAAAATCCATGATTTTCCGGCAGCGAAGGAAAAAATTTCCGAAAGCCCCAAAACCCACTTGACAAAGCAGTTAGCCGGTGCTAAACTAAAGAGGAATTAGCAGGTGCTAACTGCCGGAAAGGAGGGAGAACCGTGGATCTTACGAAAGCGGAAGAGGGCAAGGAATATATCATTCGCCGCATCGATACCGATGATGAGGAGCTGGATGCCTTTCTGTTCTCCCTTGGCTGCTACAGCGGCGAGCCCATCACCGTGGTAGCCCATCGCAGGAGCGGCTGTGTGGTGTCCATCAAGGACGGGCGCTACAGCATCGATACCCAACTGGCGAAAGCCATTCACATTTAGAACTGCCGGCACGGGCTGGCGTTCTTTTTGAAAATTGGTTAGTTTATGCTAACTATAGAGCGTATATTTGCCAGATTCTGGGCAAAGTGACAGAAAAGAGGAGGATCGACAATGAGAATTGCTCTGACAGGCAATCCCAACAGCGGCAAGACCACCATGTACAATGCCCTCACCGGCAGAAATGAAAAGGTGGGCAACTGGGCAGGCGTTACCGTTGAAAAGAAAGAAAGTCCCATCCGCAAGGTGTTTTGCGGCGGTGTAGAGGGTCTTGTGGCAGTAGACCTGCCCGGCGCCTACTCCATGTCTCCCTTTACCTCTGAGGAGAGCATCACCAGCTCCTATGTGAAGAATGAGAACCCCGATGCCATCATCAACATCGTGGACGCGACGAACCTCAGCCGCAGCCTGTTTTTTACCACACAGCTTTTGGAGCTGGGCATTCCCGTGGTGGTGGCGCTGAATAAGAGCGATATCAATGAGAAAAAGGAGACTAAGATCGATGCCGCGGCGCTGTCCAAGAAGCTGGGCTGCCCGGTTATCGAGACTGTTTCCGTGGATTCCGACCACAAGGATCTGGCGAATGTGGTTGCCGCTGCCGTGGCGCAGGTAGGTAAGGGTCAGAAGGCTCCCTATGAGCAGGGCATCATTGATCTGACCAGCAAGCAGGCGGTGGAAGCCGCCGACAGAAAGCGCTTCCAGTTTGTCAACGGCATCGTTGCCAAGGTGGAGAGCCGTAAGGTGCTGACCAAGGACTATAATGTGCAGGACAAGATCGATGAGGTGCTGACCAACAAGTGGCTGGGCATTCCCATCTTTGCTGTGGTGATGTTCCTTGTGTTCCAGATCTCTCAGGTCTGGGTGGGACCCTTCGTTGCCGACACGCTGGTGGCTTGGCTGGAAACCTTCCAAGGCTGGGTTGGTGAGCTGGTCAGCGGCGCTTCCGACATCTGGCAGGCTCTGTTGGTGGACGGCATCATCGGCGGTGTCATCGCGGTCATCGGCTTTTTGCCGCTGGTCATGGTTATGTACTTCCTCATTGCCCTGCTGGAGGATTGCGGCTATATGGCGCGCGTCTCTGTAGTGCTGGACCCTATCTTCAAGCGGGTGGGGCTCAGCGGCAAGTCTGTGATCCCCTTTGTCATCACCATCGGCTGCGCCGTTCCCGGCGTTATGGCAACCCGTACTATCCGCAACGAGCGTGAGCGCCGTGCCGCCGCCATGCTGGCACCCTTCATGCCCTGCGGTGCAAAGATCCCCGTTATTGCCCTGTTCGCAGGCGCGTTCTTTGACAATGCCGGCTGGGTAAGCTTTGTGATGTATGCCGCCGGCATCGTGTTGATCTTCCTCGGCGCTCTGCTGGTCAACAAGGTCACCGGTCACAAGGTTAGAAAGTCCTTCTTCATCATCGAGCTGCCGGAGTACAAGATCCCCTCTCTCAAGAGAGCCTTCCTGTCTATGTGCAGCCGTGGCTGGTCGTACATCGTAAAGGCAGCTACCATCATCCTGCTGTGCAACACCGCCGTGCAGATCATGCAGACCTTCGGCTGGAACTTCCAAGTGGCAGAAACCGCGGATGCCTCCATTCTGGCATCCATCGCGTCTCCCTTTGCCTATCTGCTGGTTCCGGTCATTGGCGTGTTGAGCTGGGAGCTGGCGGCAGCCGCCGTCACAGGCTTTATCGCAAAGGAAAATGTTGTTGGCACACTGGCTGTCTGCTTCGGCATTTCCAACCTGATCAATATGGATGAGCTGGAAATGGTGGAGGGTGCCGGTAATGAGGTCGCCATCGCCTTCGGTCTGACCAAGGCCGCCGCACTGGCTTATCTGATGTTCAACCTGTATTCACCCCCTTGCTTTGCTGCCATCGGCGCTATGAACGCAGAGATGAAAAGCGGTAAGTGGCTTGGGGCAGGCATTGCCCTGCAGTTGGGTGTAGGCTTCACTGTGGCCTATCTGGTCTACCAGATCGGCACGCTGATCACCGAAGGCACTCTGGGCACAGGCTTTTTGCCCGGTCTGCTCGCCATTGTGGTGTTTGTGGGGATCCTTGTCTACCTCATAGCCAAGGCAGAAAAAAATCTGAAAAAGGAATATGCCGTCTCCGGCAAGTAAGTTTATGGAAGATCTGATCATTATAGCGGTCATTCTGGTGATCGTGGCGCTGGCGGGACTGTATGTCTACCGCGCCAAAAAGCGTGGGGTCAAGTGCATTGGCTGTCCCGCTGCCGACCGGTGCTCCGAAGGCTGCTCCGGAAACTGCCAAGGCTGCAGCGGAGGCTGCTCCGGAAACTGCCAAGGCTGCAGCGGAGGCTGCTCCAAGGCACAGTAAATTTGATTTTCTTCTTATTTCCCCCATATATGTGAATGGGCGCGCTGCATTTTGCAGCGCGCCTGTTTACTGTTGTATGGGCAGAAAAGCCCGTCAAATATATTGCTGGGTGTTAACATCGATGACACCGCGGGTGGTGAGCCGCAGGGTGGGGATCACCGGCAGGCTCATAAAGGAAAGGGTCATAAAAGGATCAATGTCCCGCCCTACCCCCAGAGCGTGAGCCTGCGCTTTGGCGTTTTCCAGCAGGTCATTGACCCGTGTCAGGGGCTGGCTGCTCATGAGCCCGGCGATCTCCAGAGGAAGCTCTGCCAGAACCGTACCGTTCTCTACCACCACGATACCGCCGTGGTTTTCCGCCACACGGTTGGCAGCGGTTGCCATATCCGCGTCGTTGGCGCCTACACAGATAATATTGTGGCTGTCGTGGGCAACGGAGGTGGCAACGGCGCCCCGCTTTAGAGAGTAGCCGCTTAAATAGCCGATGCCGATATGACCGGTGTGCTTGTGGCGCTCGATCACCGCCATCTTCAGAATGTCCCTGTCTGTGTCCACCCCATTGGCGTAGCCCCGATCCTCGGTGACGATCTGACCGGAAACCATACCGATGATGCCCTTTTGCCGTGTTTCGGCAAAGTCGGCGGCGGTCAAGCGGTTCAGATGGAAGGTATCCCGGCTCTGCTTTTCCAGATGGGCAGGGATCTTGGGCAGGGGGAAGTCGGCCACGGTGCTTCCGTCATAGACCAGCTTGCCTTTTTTATACACACTGACCACATGGAAATCCTTCAGATCCTCCACAACGGCAAGATCTGCCAGATAACCCGGTGCGATAGCGCCCCGGTTGTTCAGCAGGAAGTAACGGGCGGCGTGGAGGCAAGCCACCTGCACCACCTGAATGGGATCGGCACCCATCGCCACCGCTTCCCGGCAGATATGGTCGATATGGCCCTTTTCCAGCAGATCGCTGGGGTGCTTGTCGTCGGTGCAGAACATACACCGGTCAAAGAGCTTGTTGGAACGCAGCAGGGGCATCAGCGCCTCCAGATTCCGGGCGGCAGTGCCCTCCCGGATCATGATGAACTGGCCCCGGCGCAGCTTTTCCATGGCATCGGCAAGATCGGAGCATTCGTGGTCGGAGTAGACGCCTGCGGAAATATAGGCGTTCAGCGCCTTGCCGGAAAGACCGGGGGCATGACCGTCGATCTTCTTGTGGTGGGCTTGGGATGCCACGATCTTGGCGACTGTGGTGCTGTCACCGGCCAGGACACCGGGAAAATTCATCATTTCTGCCAGACCCTGTACCCGGGGATGCTCAAAAAAGCTGTCGATATCCCGGTAATCCAGATTTGCGCCGCTTTCGTCCATGGGGGAGGCGGGAACGCAGGAGGGGATCATAAACCGCACATCCACCGGCAGTCCCTCCGTGGCACAAAGCATATAGTCGATGCCGTCGGTGCCCATGACATTGGTGATCTCATGGGGGTCGGTGATCACCGTGGTGGTACCGTGGGGCAGCACCGCCCGGGCAAACTCCGCCGGAGCTACCAGACTGGATTCCAGATGGATATGGGCATCGATAAAGCCGGGGCAGACGATTTTTCCCGTCATGTCCGCTTCGATAACGCCCTCATAGCTGCCCAGACCTACAATGAGTCCTTCGGCTACAGCGATATCTTCTGTAGCAAGCTCCCCGGAGAACACATCTACATAGGTGGCGTTTTTCAGAACGAGATCCGCCTTTTGCCGTCCCGCAGCTACATCGATGATCCGCTGCTTTTTCAGCAGCTTGCGGTTGATCTTCCCCGACCATGTTTCTTTGTATGCCATAGTCCACCTCCGAATATGCTTGAATTTATAATAACTTATCATATCATACCCAGCACAGACCGTACAATGCTCATATTGCATGAAATTTGGGCATCCTTTTTGTGCAGAGGGAGCACACCCGGCTTTGGGAAATGCTACTTGCAATCCGCTTGATACATTGATATAATAAAGGATAAACTGAGAAGTGTTGTCTGTAAAAGGAGTAGGAAAGGAGATAGGACACCATGCATCTTCCATATCGGATGATTCGCATTGTGAATCGGAGACGCCGTTTTCGGCTCAGCCCCACCCAGATCATTGCACTGGCGTTTCTGGGGATCATCTTGCTGGGCGCGCTGCTGCTGATGCTGCCGGTTGCCTCCCGCAACGGTGAGTCTGCCGGATTCCTGCCGTCTTTGTTTACCGCCACTTCCGCTACCTGTGTCACAGGGCTTGTTCTGTTTGATACATGGACCCAGTGGAGCGGTTTCGGACAGGCTGTGATCCTGATGCTGATCGAGATCGGCGGTCTGGGCTTTATGTCCGCGGCAGCGCTGGTGGTGTTCGTGCTGCGGAAAAAGGTAGGTCTGCGGCAGCGGATGGTCATGGCGCAGGCGCTGAGCCTCAATGATATGGATGGCGTGGTTCGTCTGCAGAAATGGGTGCTCATAGGAAGCCTTGGGATCCAAGGGCTGGGTGCGCTGGTGTTGTTTTTCCGGTTTTTGCCGGAGTTTGGCATTGCCACGGCGCTGAAATGGGGCGTGTTCCATGCGGTATCCGCCTTCTGCAATGCGGGCTTTGATATTTTTGGCTCCATCGCCCCCGGAGCCAGCACCACGGTGTTTAATACCGACCCGGTGGTAAGCATCACACTGGCGATATTGATCGCGCTGGGCGGCTTGGGCTTCTTCGTATGGGAAGAAGTGGTGCGCCTGCGCAGCTTCCGGAAGCTGTCGGTGTATACCAAGCTGGTGCTGCTGACTACCTTGGCGCTGATATTGGGCGGCATGGTGTGCTTCTGTATTCTGGAATGGAACAATCCCGCCACCTTTGGCGGCATGAGCGTGGGAGAAAAGCTGCTCAATGCCTTTTTCCAATCGGTGACCACCCGTACTGCGGGCTTCGCCTCTGTGGATCAGGCGGCGCTGACCGATGGCGGCAAGGCGGTGACCATGGTGCTGATGTTTATCGGTGGCTCCTCCGGTTCTACCGCAGGCGGTGTCAAGACGGTGACGCTGGTGACCCTGCTGCTGTTTATGTGGAGCCGGGCACGGGGCAGAAACTCCGTCTGCGTCTTCCGCCGCACCATTGCACAGGAAAAAGTACTGGACGCGCTGACCATCGTGACATTGATGCTGGGTCTTGCGATATTTGGCGGCATCTTCATCTGCACCACCTGCCCGGTGGGCTTTACCGATGCTCTATATGAATCCATTTCCGCCTTGGCAACGGTGGGCTTAACAGCGGGCGTGACTCCGCTGCTGACGGTGCCTGCCCAGATCCTCATTATTATTTATATGTATTTTGGCCGTGTTGGCGTACTGACCATCAGTTTGGGCTTCTTGATGGCAAACCGAGCTGAGGATCGGTTCAGCTATGCCCAGACCAACCTGTTGATCGGATAAGGAGAAAGCTATGAAATCTTATATTGTGATCGGACTCGGAAGATTTGGCGAAGAAGCTGCCCGGAAACTCCATGAAGTGGGCTGTGAGGTGCTGGCGATGGATACCAGCAGCGACTTGGTGCAGCAGATCGCCCCGAATGTGACCCACGCAGTGGTGGGCGATGCCCGGGACAAGGAAGTGCTGAAGGCACTTGGGGTGCGGAATTTTGACTGTGCCATCGTTGCCATCGGTGATGACCTTTCCAACGCGGTGCTTGCCACCATGAATCTGCAGGAGCTGGGTGTGCCCAAGATCGTCTGCAAGGCGCATGATGAGACTTACCGGCAGGTGCTGCTGAAGCTGGGTGCCCATCAGGTGGTGATCCCGGAGAAGGAGCAGGCTGCCCGTCTGGCACGAAGCCTTGCGGCAGACAATGTGCTGGATTACATCGAGCTTTCCGAGGACTACGGCATCATCGAGGTGCCTGCCCCCAAGTCTTGGCGGGGCAAGACCTTGAAGGAGCTGAATGTTCGTGCCAAGCTGGGCGTGAACATTTTGGCGGTGAAGCAGGACGATTCTATCAATGTGTCCCCTGCGGCTGACTACTGTATCGAAGAGAAGGATATCATGGTGGTACTGGGCGATACCGTGGCGCTGAACGCGGTGCAGAAGCTATGATGGAGGAGAGGATCACCTCCAGAAAGAATCCGTTGCTGCAGCAGGTGAAAAAGCTGCTGTCCTCCCGCCGTTACCGGGAGGAAACAGGCCTGTTCGTGGCGGACGGAACGAAGCTGCTGGAAGAAGCGGTGCGCTGGTATCCGGGCTTGGACACGGTGATCTTGGCTGAGGGCGTTCAGGCTCAAGTACCGGAGCAGGTGCGTGTGGTACGGGTCAGCCGGGATGTAATGGAGTCTGTTTCTCCCATGGAAACGCCTCAAGGGGCGCTGTTCCTGTGCCGCCTGCCGGAAAAAGCAGCTTTTCAGCCCCAAAAGGGGATGGTGCTGCTGGACGGTATCCAAGATCCCGGTAACTTGGGGACTATTTTGCGGACGGCGGATGCCCTGCAGGTGCCGGTGGCACTGCTGGAGGGCTGTGCTGACCCCTACAGCCATAAGGTCGTCCGTGCCTCTATGGGCGCGGTGCTGCGTACAGTTCCCATGCAGACCACATGGGAGCAGGCACACGCCGCTTTGACGGGAGCGAAGATCCCTGTGGCTGTCACCGCCCTTACAGAAACGGCGGAGGATATTCGCCAAGCACCGCTGGCAAGCCTTGCCACCGTCATCGGCAGCGAGGGTAGGGGCGTGCGGCAGGAGATCCTTGCTCAGGCGGATCGGGCGCTGATCATCCCCATGGATGAGCGGTGTGAATCCCTCAACGCGGCAGTTGCTGCCGCCATCGTAATGTGGCAAATGAAGCAATAAACAGAAAGGGTGAGGAAAATGCTGCTGCACTGGCTTTGGCTGACAGAGCTGCCGGATATCAGCCTGCGGGAGAAGCATAAGCTGCTGACCTATTTTTCCGAGCCGGAGGATCTGTTTTCTGCCAGCGCCGAGACGCTGGCGCAGGTGCAGTGGCTGAAGCCGGAGCAGATCCGCGTACTTTTGGACAAGTCGCTGGATCGTGTGGAGAAGCTATTGGAGACCTGCGTAAAAAAGAGCATCCATATTTTGACTTTTCATGACCGGGGCTATCCGCCGCTGTTAAGGGAGATCGAAGATCCGCCCCTGCTGCTGTACTACAAGGGCGATCTCCCGGTGTTTTCTGAAAATCTGATGCTGGGCGTGGTGGGAACCAGACACGCCTCGGCATACGGACTTTCCAGTGCCAAGCAGATGGCACACGGTATCGCCCGCTGCGGCGGTATCGTGGTTACCGGACTTGCTGTGGGCATCGATTCCAAGGCGGCAGAGGGAGCATTGGCGGCACAGGGCTGTGTCGTCGGTGTTTTGGGCTGCGCCATCGACAATATATATCCGGCACGGAACCGGGCACTCTATGAACGGGTGCAGCGGCAGGGCTGTCTGCTCAGCGAGTATCCTCCCGGAGCGAGGACTCTGCCTTGGAATTTCCTGCGGCGCAACCGGATCATCAGCGGTATGAGCCGGGGTGTGCTGATCGTGGAAGCGCCGGAGAAAAGCGGTGCGCTGAACACCGCTGCCCACTGTCTGGAGCAGGGCAGGGATGTGTATGTGGTGCCGGGCAACATCGGCGTGGCAAGCTGCGCGGGCTCCAATGCTCTGCTGCGGCAGGGCGCTATGGCAGCATTCACCGGCTGGGACGCGGTGCAGGATTACGCGGAGGAATTTCCGGATAAGCTGAAGCGGGACGATACGCCCTTGACAGAGGAGTCTGTATCTTACCTATATGTGGCGCAGGAAGTGACGATCCCCGGTGGAAATTCCACGCCAAAGGAAGAAATTGACAAAAAATCCGTTGACAATTTGTCCGCCGGCGCGTATAGTGGCGAAGAAACCGGGCTGCCGGAGGCGGAACGTACTGTTCTGGAGCTGCTGACTCCCGGAGAGCATTTTACGGATGATATCATCGCACAGGCACCCATGGAACCCGGGGTGGCTCTGGCGGCGCTGACCACGCTGACGGTCATGGGCTATGCCCGTTCCCTGCCGGGAAGGCGTGTGACCCGAATCAAGTAACTGGAGGCAATCCATGGCAAAACCGACAAATCTTGTAATTGTGGAGTCCCCGTCCAAGGCCAAGACCATTGGCAAGTATCTGGGACCGGACTATACCGTAAAGGCCAGCATGGGCCATCTGCGGGATCTGCCCAAGAGCACCATGGGCGTGGATCTGGACAGAGACTTCACACCGGAATATGTAGCCGTTCCCGGTAAGGAAGCGCTGATCGACGAGCTGCGTAAGGCAGCCGCTTCGGCAAAGACCGTGTATCTGGCAACGGACCCGGATCGGGAGGGAGAGGCGATCTCTTGGCATCTGAAGGAGCTGCTGGAGCTTCCCGATGAGAAGACCCGGCGGGTCACCTTCAACGAGATCACCCAGAAGGTGGTGCGTCAATCCATCGCCCAGCCAAGGAACATCGACTATGATCTTGTGGATGCCCAGCAGGCACGGCGGGTGTTGGACCGGATCGTGGGCTATCAGCTTTCTCCGCTGCTGTGGAAGAAGGTGCGCCGGGGTCTGTCCGCAGGCAGAGTGCAATCCGTAGCCACCCGTCTGGTGGTGGACCGGGAGAATGAGATCCGCGCCTTCCAGCCCCGGGAGTACTGGTCGCTGGAGGTGACACTGCAGCGCATCGGCAAGGCAGGCTCCTTTGTGGCGAAGTACCACGGCGAGGATAAAAAGCGGGAGCTGGAAAACGAGCTGCAGGTGCAGAGTATTATCGACGATATTACCGGCAAGGAGTTTACGGTCACCGGTGTGAAGCGGGCGGAAAAGAAGCGCACCGCCGCGCCTCCCTTTACCACCTCCACCTTGCAGCAGGAGGCTTCCCGGAAGCTGAACATGACCCCCAAGCGCACCATGGCCATCGCCCAGCAGCTTTATGAGGGCGTGGATGTGGCAGGTGAGGGCACTCTGGGCTTGATCACCTATATGCGTACCGACTCCCTGCGTCTCAGCGACGAGGCTATGGCGGAGGCTGCCGCCTTTATCCGCAGCCGTTACGGCAACGATTATTACTATGGAAAATTCCATGTATACAAGAATAAAAACAGCGCGCAGGACGGTCATGAGGCCATCCGCCCCACCCATGTGGAGTTGGATCCGGAGCGTGTCCGGGGTTCTCTGACCATGGATCAGTACCGGCTGTATAAGCTGATCTGGAGCCGGTTCCTTGCTACTCAGATGGCGAATGCGGTGTATGACACTGTGTCTATTGATACCGCCTGTGCCGGTCATATTTTCCGTTCCAGCCATCAGAGTATGCGTTTTACAGGCTTTGTCGCCGTGTACGAGGAGGGCCGGGACGAGGAAGCGGAGGCGACAGGCGCTCCGCTGCCGGATCTGCAGGAGGGCGACCGTGCGCTGGCATCCAAGATCGAAAAGGAGCAGCATTTCACCCAGCCGCCAGCCCGCTATACCGAAGCTACTTTGGTGAAGGCAATGGAGGAAAAGGGTGTGGGCAGACCTTCTACCTATGCTGCCACCATCTCCACCATTCAGGATCGGGAGTATGTGACCAAGCAGGACAAGCGGCTGCTGCCCACGGCGCTGGGCGAGGTAGTCACCGGGCTGATGACCCAGCGGTTCACCGATGTGATCGATGTAGAGTTTACCGCCGATATGGAGACCAAGCTGGATGATGTGGAAGAAGGTAAGCGCCGCTGGAAGGATGTGCTTGCGGACTTCTATCAAGGCTTCCGTCAGGAGATGGAGGATGCGGAGGCGGCGCTGGAGGGCGTGCGGCTGAAGGTGCCCGATGAAGTCACCGAGGAGATCTGCGAGGTCTGCGGCAAGAATATGATCGTGAAGGTGGGACGGTTCGGCAAGTTCCTTGCCTGCCCCGGCTGGCCGGAATGCACCAACACCAAGCCCATCATAGAGCGGATGCCCGGTCGGTGTCCTAAGTGCGGCAGCGGTATCCTCAAGCGCAAGTCCAAGCGGGGCTATGCCTACTATAGCTGCGAGCGGGGCGCGGAGTGCGGCTTTATGACATGGGATGTGCCCACGGATAAGGATTGCGAAAAATGCGGCCAGACCCTGTTCAAAAAATCCGGCAGAGGCAGGATGAAGAGCTTCTGTATCAACGAAAGCTGTCCGGACTTCCTGCCGGAGGACAAGCGGGGCTACTATAAGAAGCCGGAAACCGGGGAAACTGCCGAAGCAGAGGGTGAAAAGCCGGTGGAGGCGAAGACCGAAAAAAAGACAGCGGCAAAGAAAACCGCTAAAAAGGCGGCAGCAAAGAAGACCGCCAAAAAGACGGCAGCAAAAAAGCCTGCCGCTAAGACCAAAGCCCGAAAAAAAGAGGGAGAGAAGAAATGAGCAAGGTAACCGTCATCGGTGCGGGGCTGGCAGGCAGCGAGGCTGCTTGGCAGCTTGCCCAGCGGGGCATTTCCGTGGAGTTGGTGGAAATGAAGCCCCATAAAATGTCCCCTGCCCATCACAGCCCGGATTTTGCAGAGCTGGTCTGCTCCAATTCCCTGCGGGGTGACCGCTTGGAAAACGCGGTGGGTCTGCTGAAGGAGGAGCTGCGTCGGCTGGACAGCCTGATCATCGCCTGTGCCGATGCCACCCGGGTGGAAGCCGGCGGCTGTCTGGCAGTGGATCGGGAGGGCTTTTCCGCTATGGTCACGGAAAAGCTGAAAAACCATCCCAATATCACCGTGACGGCGCAGGAGAGGACAAGGGTGCCGGAGGGCCCCGTGATCATCGCCACCGGGCCGCTGACCTCCGATGCTCTGTCCGATGCCATCGGGGAATACTTCGGAGAGGGCTACCTGCATTTTTTTGACGCGGCGGCACCGCTGGTGACCGCGGAGTCTGTGGACATGGAGCAGGCATGGTGGCAGAGCCGCTATGACCGGGGAACACCGGATTATGTAAACTGCGCCATGAACAAGGAACAGTACGAGGCATTTATCAAGGAGCTGGTGGCTGCCGAGGAAGCCCCTGTCCACGGCTTTGAGGATAAGAATGTGTTTGAGGGCTGTATGCCTGTGGAGGTCATGGCGCGGCGGGGCTTTGATACCCTGCGATATGGGCCGCTGAAGCCTGTGGGTCTGACAGACCCCAAAACCGGCAGAGAACCCTATGCGGTGGTGCAGCTTCGGCTGGACAATTCCGCAGGTACGGTGTATAACCTTGTGGGCTTCCAGACCCATTTGAAATTCGGTGAGCAGAAGCGGGTATTTTCCATGATCCCGGCGTTGAAAAACGCGGAATTTGTCCGTTACGGTGTGATGCACCGCAATACCTTCCTGCAAAGCCCCCGGCTGCTGGACAAATACTACGCAGACCGCCGGGATCCGCTGGTGGCATTTGCCGGGCAGATGACAGGCGTGGAGGGCTATGTGGAAAGCACTGCCTCCGGCTATCTGGCTGCAGTGGCTATGGCAGCAAAGGTGCAGGGCAGACCCCTGCCCCAGTTCCCCAAAACCACCGCCATCGGTGCGCTTGGGCTGTATATCAGCGACGAGACCGTTAAGGATTTCCAGCCCATGAACATCAATTTCAGCATCATCGCTCCCTTGGAGCAGCGGATCAAGAAGAAATCCGAGAAGAATCTCGCCATTGCCAACCGTTCTCTGGCTGTGATCGACAGTCTGGCGGCGCAGGGCGTATAACGAAGAAAGAGGTGCGGCTATGAAAATCATTCTCGATGCCATGGGCGGCGACAATGCCCCTCAGGCACCGGTCTTAGGTGCCATCGATGCGGCAAAGACCTTCGGGGCCCAGATCACGCTGGTGGGTAAGGGCGACCAGATCTTGGAGGTGCTGCGCAGCAACAATATCGCAGATCTTCCCGACGGCATCGAGATCGCCAATGCCGACGATGTGGTGGATATGCATGACGACCCCGCTTCCGTGATACATAAGCGGAAGGGTTCGTCTATGGTGGTGGGTCTGAAGATGCTGGCAGACGGACGGGGAGATGCTTTCGTGTCCGCAGGCAGCACCGGCGCACTGCTCACCGGCGCGACCTTGATCGTCAAGCGGGTGAAAGGTATCCGCCGGGCGGCGATGGGCCCTGCCATGCCCAATAAGACCGGCGGCAAGACGGTGATCCTGGACTGCGGTGCCAACGCCGAGTGTACTGCGGAGTTTCTGCTGCAGTTCGGTCTGGTGGGCTCTCTGTATGCCAAAAAGTATCTGGGCATAGAAAACCCCAGAGTAGGCCTTTTGAACATCGGCACCGAGGATTCCAAGGGCACACCTTTGCAGAAAGAGGCCTATGCACTGCTGCAGGATGCAGCGGGCAAGGGTCTGCTGAATTTCACAGGTAATGTGGAAGCCCGGGGTGTGCCGCTGGGCGAGGTGGATGTGGTTGTCTGCGACGGCTTCTCCGGCAATGTGCTGCTGAAGTCTATCGAGGGCACTGCTATGTTTATGGGCAGCAAGCTGAAGGGGCTGTTCAAGAAGAACCTGCTGAGCAAGCTGGGCTACCTGTGCTGTAAAAGCGGCGTGAACGAAATGAAGAAGCTGCTGGACTACCGACAGATCGGCGGCACCCAGTTTTTGGGCATCCGTAAGCCGGTGATCAAGGCCCACGGCTCCTCCGACGCGCTGGCGTTCCGCAACGCGGTGAAGCAGGCTATGGACGCGGCATCCGGCGATATTTCCGCTGAGCTGGAGCAGGGGCTGCGTGTTTTGGCGGAAATGAAGGAGACATCACAATGATCAAGGATCTGGAGGCAGCTCTTGGCTACCGCTTCCAAAATATCACCCTGCTGCAAAATGCGCTGACCCATTCCTCCTATGCCAACGAATATTGGCATGACAGCTTGAAAAGCAATGAGCGGCTGGAATTTCTGGGGGACTCCATTCTGGGTATGGTGGTGGCAGAACATTTGTACCGCAGTTTCCCAGACCGTCCCGAGGGCGAGCTGACCCGGATGCGGGCAGATATGGTCTGTGAACAGGCGCTTGCCGCCGTTGCCAATACGCTGGGCTTGGGCAGCCATCTGCTGCTGGGTCACGGCGAGGAGCAGGGGGGACGCCGCCGCAGCTCCATCTTGGCAGACGCGGTGGAAAGCGTTATTGCCGCAAGCTTTCTCGACGGCGGCATGACCGCGGCACGGGGGATCATTCAGCGGTTTATCCTCAGCAATGTGCCGGTAAAGGGTATGCACAACGCGGACTATAAAACGGCGCTGCAGGAGCTGGTACAGCGGAAAAAGAATCAGATTCTGTCCTATCGGCTCACCGGTGAGACAGGCCCCGACCATGATAAGCAGTTTTCTGTGGAGGTGCTTCTCAACGGCACGGTCATCGGTACCGGTACCGGCAGCAGCAAAAAACGGGCGGAGCAGGCAGCCGCCAGCGCCGCGCTGGAAGCGATGCGGTAGATCGGGGAATTCGCCATGGCAAAATACGATTATCTGGTGGTGGGCGCCGGGCTCTACGGCGCGGTGTTCGCCCGGCAGGCAGCAGACGCGGGGAAGTCGGTGCTGGTCATCGACCGCCGCAGCCATATTGCCGGAAATGTGTATACCAAGCCCGTAGAGGGTATTCAGGTCCATGTCTACGGCGCCCATATCTTCCATACCAATAACAAAGAGGTTTGGAGTTATGTAAACCGCTTTGCGGAGTTCAACCGCTTCACCAATTCTCCGGTGGCAAATTACAAGGGGGAGATCTATTCTCTGCCCTTTAATATGTACACCTTCAACCGGATGTGGGGGGTGGTGACACCGGAGCAGGCGGCAAAGGAGATCGCCCGCCAGCGGCAGGCGGCAGGCATTACTCAGCCGAAGAATCTGGAGGAGCAGGCAATCTCTCTGGTGGGCACCGATATTTACGAAAAGCTGGTAAAGGGCTACACAGAGAAGCAGTGGGGCAGACCCTGCAGCCAGTTGCCTGCCTTTATCATCAAGCGGCTGCCTGTGCGGCTGAGCTACGATAATAACTATTTCAATGCCCTGTATCAGGGCATCCCCATAGGGGGCTACACCGCTATGGTGGAGCGGATGCTGGAAGGGATTCCTGTGAAGCTTGGGGTGGACTACCTGGAAAACAAGGCATCTTGGGATGCCGTGGCAGACCGGGTGGTGTACACTGGGGCGGTGGATGCCTATTTCGGCTACCGTCTGGGAGCGCTGGAGTACCGCAGTGTCCGGTTTGAGACAGAGGTTTTGGATATGCCCAGCTTCCAAGGCAACGCGGCGGTGAACTATACCGACCGGGAGACCCCTTGGACACGGATCATTGAGCACAAGTTCTTTGAATTCGGGCAGCAGAGCAAAACTGTGATCAGCCGGGAATACAGTATGCAGTGGAAACCCGGTGATGAGCCCTATTACCCGGTGAACGATGAAAAGAACGGGGCGCTGTACCGGCAGTATAAGGCACTTGCCGACGGTGAGGAAAAGGTGATCTTCGGCGGGCGGCTGGGCGAGTATAAGTACTACGATATGGATGCCGTCATTGCCGGCGCACTGGAGCGTGCGGCAAAGGAGCTGGCATAATAACAGGGGGTGCTGCGATTTGCAGCACCCCCTGAAAACATTCTTTACAGTATTCCATTTGCAAACTTCCGATTTGTCGACATGTTTGAACCGCACCCAAAGGCCCCCTTGTGTAAAGGGGGCTGTCAAAAATCTATTTGATTTTTGACTGGGGGATTGTAAGGTTTTGAAACGGAACAATCCCTTGGTTTTACAGGGTCTTTTTGGCGGTATTTCCTAGGGCGCTGTGGAGACTTGATGAAGTATCCCCCCTGTCAGCTTCGCTGACTAATCGCTGCGGCGATTCCGGTCGCGGCTCTGACAGTCCACCGGACTGTCATTCACTACCGCGACTGCGCTTCGCTTACCCCTTTAGGCAAGGGGGGCTTTGGCGCTCAGCAGCCACCCACACCCCAACAAATCGGAACCTTTCGGGGCGATGCACGCAAAAAGTCCCGCCGGTGGCGGGACTTTTTTCTTATTTGTGGGAAGCCACATTTTTGCGGATCAGCGCCCGCTTCAGCCGGGCCTCTGCCATGCGGATATCGGTGTCGCTGGCGGATTTATCGGACAGAACGGTCTTAGCACGCTTTTCCGATGCCTCGGCACGCTCCACATCGATATTGTCCGACCACTCGAAAGTAGTAGGAACCAAGGTCACATCGCCGTTGACCACGCTGAGCATACCGCCGATACAGGCGGCATAGCGGCGCTTGCCCTCGGTGATGATGGTCGCCTGACCCATGCCCAAGGGTGCCACACAGCTGATGTGCCCTGCCAGAATACCCATATCGCCGCTGGTGGTACGAACCACCAGCTCCTCCGCCTGCCCGTCAAACTGCAGGCCGTCGGGGGTAACGATCTTCAGAGAGAAGCTGTTCATGCACCCTCACCCTTCCACTTTGCAACCACCTCGTCGATGGAGCCTGCGAACAGGAAGTAGGATTCGGGGATCTCGTCATGCTTGCCCTCGATGATCTCCTTGAAGGAACGGATGGTCTCCTTCAGAGGCACATACTTGCCCTGATAGCCGGTAAACTGCTCGGCAACATGGAAGGGCTGGGACAGGAAGCGCTGCACCTTACGGGCGCGGTTGACGATCATTTTGTCTTCTTCGCTGAGCTCGTCCATACCCATGATGGCGATGATGTCCTGCAGCTCCTTGTAGCGCTGGAGGATGCTCTGCACCGCACGGGCAGTTTGGTAGTGCTCCTCGCCCAGAATTTCGGGAGAGAGGATACGGGAGGTGGAGTCCAGCGGATCCACAGCGGGGTAAATGCCCAGAGAAGCGATGCCGCGGTCCAGAACGGTGGTGGCATCCAAATGGGCAAAGGTGGTGGCAGGTGCCGGGTCGGTCAGGTCGTCGGCAGGGACATAGACCGCCTGAACGGAGGTAATGGAGCCGTTCTTGGTGGAGGTGATGCGCTCCTGCAGAGCGCCCATTTCCGTTGCCAGAGTGGGCTGGTAACCGACGGCGGAGGGCATACGGCCCAGCAGTGCGGAAACCTCAGAACCGGCCTGCGTGAAACGGAAGATGTTGTCGATGAACAGCAGCACATCCTGATGCTTCACATCACGGAAGTACTCAGCCATGGTCAGACCGGACAGACCCACACGCATACGGGCTCCGGGGGGCTCGTTCATCTGACCGAAGACCATGGCGGTCTTGCTGATAACGCCGGACTCGGTCATTTCGTTATACAGGTCGTTGCCCTCACGGGTACGCTCACCGACACCGGTGAACACGGAGTAGCCGTTGTGGGCAGTTGCGATGTTATAGATCAGCTCCTGGATCAGAACGGTCTTGCCGACACCGGCGCCGCCGAACAAACCGATCTTACCGCCCTTTGCATAGGGGCAGATCAAGTCGATGACCTTGATGCCGGTCTCTAAAATCTCCGTTGCGGGCTGCTGCTCCTCATAGGAGGGAGCGGGACGGTGGATGGGCCACTTCTCGTCGCTTTCCACGGCAGCGCCGTTATCGATGGGCTGACCCAGCAGGTTGAACACTCTGCCCAGACAGCCGTCACCCACAGGCACGCTGATGGGCGCGCCGGTATCCACAGCCTGTGTGCCACGCTGCAGACCGTCGGTGGAGCTCATTGCGATGCAGCGCACCACATTGTCACCAATGTGCTGTGCCACCTCGGCAACGATGGTGTTTTCGCCGTTGGGGATCTCGATGGCGCTGAGCAGGTCAGGCAGACACTCATCGGCAAAACGAATATCCAGAACCGGTCCCATGACCTGGATCACGGTTCCCAAATTTTTGGCCATTGGATTTCAACTCCTTTGTAGAAATAAGGATTCTATTTGTGCTTCCTTAAGAGCCTGCCACGATCTCAGTGATCTCCTGAGTGATGGCTGCCTGACGGGCACGGTTGAACTTAAGGCTCAGATCCGCGATCATATCCTCCGCGTTTTGGGTGGCAGAGTCCATGGCAGTACGGCGGGCTGCCTGCTCAGCCGCACGGCTTTCGCACAGAGCGCCGTAGATGATGCCGCCCAGATATTCGGGGATGATGGCGTCGAACACTTCCACGCTGTCCGGCTCGTAGACGATGTCGGACTGCACAGTTCCCTCCCGTCCGGTCTGCTCCCGCAGCAGGGGCAGCAGACGCAGCGTGGCAGGGGTCTGGGAAAGGACGGAGACAAAGTTGGTATAGCCAACATAGATCTCGTCAAACTCGCCGCTGCGGTATGCCTTGCAAAGCTGCTTGGCGATGGTAAAGCAATCGCCTACGGAAAGCTCCTCTGCCTCGGTATAGCTTTCCGACAGCAGCGGGATCTTCCGGCTGCGGAAAAACTCCACTGCCTTCTTGCCGATGGGCAGAACGGAGGCTTCCTTACCTGCCATCTCGCCGTAGCACAGCTTGAGAATATTGCTGTTATAGCCACCGGCAAGTCCCCGGTCACCGGCTACCACCACATAGGCGGCACGGTTGCCGCTGCGCTGGGTCAGATAGGGTGAGGAAAAATCCCGGTTGGAATCCACGATATCGTTGATCGTAGAATATAGGATCTCAAAATAAGGGCGGGAATTCAGAACCTGTGTCTGCGCCCTGCGGAGCTTGGAGGCTGCAACCATTTCCATGGCCTTGGTGATCTGCTTGGTGGACTCCATGCTCCGGATCCGGTTTTTGATTTCCTTTGTGGAAACGCCAGCCATGACAGGCCTCCTTCCTTACTGTACTGCCTGGAACTCGCCCAACAGCTCAGTCAAAGCGGCCTTCAGGCTTTCTTCGGTGTCCTTCTCCAGCTTACCGGAGCTGCGGATGGCATCCAGCACATGGCTGTAGCGGTTATCCATGAACTCCTGCATCCGCTTTTCAAATTCGGGAATGGCTTCCACGGCGATGTTCTTCAGATAGCCGTTGGTAACGGCGTAAATGATGCACACCTGATGAGCGACCTCCACAGGGGCATTGTTCTTCTGCTTCAGCACTGCCACGATCCGCTCGCCCAGCGCCAGACGGGACTTGGTATCCGCATCCAGATCGGAGCCGAACTGGGCAAAGCTCTGCAGCTCACGGTACTGAGAGTACAGCAGCTTCAGAGAGCCTGCCACCTTCTTCATGGCCTTGATCTGGGCATCGCCGCCGACACGGGAGACGGAGATACCGGGGTTCACGGCGGGCATAACGCCTGCGTTGAACAGCTCGGTCTCCAAGAAGATCTGACCGTCGGTGATGGAGATCACATTGGTGGGAATGTAAGCGGAAACGTCGCCCGCCTGAGTCTCGATGATGGGCAGAGCCGTCAGGCTGCCGCCGCCCAGCTCCTCGGAAAGCTGTGCTGCACGCTCCAGCAGACGGGAGTGGAGATAGAAAACATCACCGGGGTAGGCTTCCCGTCCGGGGGGACGGCGGATCAGCAGGGAAATGGCACGGTATGCCACCGCGTGCTTACTCAGGTCATCATAAATAACCAGAACATCCTTGCCCTGATGCATAAAATGCTCGCCGATAGCACAGCCGGTGTAGGGAGCGATATACTGCATGGGCGCCAGCTCGGAAGCGGTGGCGGAGACCACGACGGTATACTCCATAGCACCGCCCAGAGTCAGATTGTTAACGATCTGGGCAACGGTGGAGCGCTTCTGACCGATGGCAACATAGATGCAGATCACATCCTTGCCCTTCTGGTTCAGAATGGTATCGGTTGCCAGAGTGGTCTTACCGGTCTGGCGGTCGCCGATGATCAGCTCACGCTGGCCTCTGCCGATGGGGATCATGGCATCGATGGCCTTGATACCGGTCTGCAGGGGAACACTGACATGCTTTCTTTCGATGATGCCGGGGGCGGGGCTTTCGATGGGGCGGTAAGCCTCCGCCTCGATGGTGCCCTTGCCGTCGATGGGCTCGCCCAGCGCATTGACAACACGGCCGATCAGCCCGGTGCCCACAGGCACGGAGACCACGCGGCCGGTACGCTTCACGGTTTCGCCTTCCTTGATGCCGTTGTCGGTACCCAGAATAACGACGGAGACCGTGTCTTCTTCCAGATTCTGTGCCATGCCGTAGGAGCCGTTGGGGAATTCGATCAGCTCGCCTGCCATGCACTTATCCAGACCGGAAACCCGCGCAATACCGTCACCCACAAGGATCACGACACCGGTCTCGCTGGCTTCCAGCTTATTCTCGTAGTTCTTGATCTGACTACGAATGATTTTTGTTATTTCTTCGGGTCTTAATTCCATACTGTCCCTGCTCTCCAATTCTGCGTATTGATTCAGAGTACGGTGTTTTTCAGCATCGCGCGGATAGCATCCAGCCGGTGGGATACCGTATCGTCCACACGCTTGCCGTCATAATCCAGACGCACGCCGCCCAGACAATCCGGGTCTACCCGGTTGGTCAGCTCCACGGTCTTGCCCGTGATGCCTGCCAGCTTTGCGCTGAGCTTGTCCGCCTGCTCCGGTGTCAGCGCCACAGCGGTGACCGCCTTCACCGGCAAAATGCCATGATCCCGGTTATACTGCTCCCGGTATGCCTCGGCACATGCTCCGAAATGGCGGGCATATCCCTTTTCGGTAAGAATTTTCAAGAAATTCAGCACATAGGGATGTACCTTGCCACGGAAGCTGTCGTCAGCGATCCGGCAGCGGTCTTCCTTGGACAGGTTGGGGGCGGAAAGCAGCCGCAGGAAATCCGGTTCCTGGGCAAAGCTGTCCCGCAGTGCCTTCAGCTGCTCCAATAGGGGCTGATCCAGCCCTTCCTCCCGGGCAAGGTCATACAGCGCCTGCCCGTATACACTTCCGATCTGGGTCATGCTTCGTCACCCAATTCATTGATAAAATGGTCGATGAGCGCACCTTGATCGGCACTGTTCAGCTCACGGCCAACGACCTTCTCCGCAACAGCCATAGCCATTTCGGAGATCTCGTCCTTGGCGTCGTTGATGGCCTTTTTCTTCTCCTGAGCGATATCCGCGGCAGCCTTATCCATGATGGCAGAGGCCTCCCGGTTTGCCTGCCGGATGATCTCCTCCTCACGGCTCTGTCCACGGGCGACCGCTTCCTTCACCAGACGCTCAGAGGTGGCCTGAGCAGCAGAAAGCTTCTGCTGATACTCCGCCTGCATAGCCTGTGCATCTTCCTTGGCGGAATTTGCATCGCTGTACAGATCGTCGATCTCCTTCTGCCGGGTCTGGATGATATTCATCACAGGCTTAAAGAGGAATTTCTTCGCAACGAAGTAGATCAGCAGGGTGTTGAGCAGAACGAACAGCGCAGTCCAAAAGTTTACACCAACAAATTCTTCAAATTGTCCCACGTCTGCCAGCTCCTTTCATATAAAATGAACAGAGCCTTACAGCAGGAACATAATCAGCAGAGCGATGATCAGAGAGTAGATACCGGTGGTCTCAGCGATGGCACAGCCCATGATCATGGTGCTGCGCAGAGTGCCGGAAGCCTCGGGCTGACGAGCCATACCGTCCAGAGCGTGCGCGACAGCGTTACCTTCACCGACACCGGGGCCGATAGCGCCGATACCCATGCACAGACCTGCGCCGATAGCCTTACCGGCGATTGCGATTGCAGATGCTAATTCCATAAAAAGTTCCTCCTAAAAATGTTTTTTATATAAATTTTTATGGTCAACGAAATTATTCTGTCTTTGCCTCTTCCGGGCCCGGCAGAGAGCCGGAGATATAGACCATGGTCAGCAGGCTGAACACATAGGCCTGAACGAAACCGGAAAACAGGTCAAAGTAGCAGGAAAGCACAGCGGGAAGGCCCAGTGTCAAAATCGGCAGGCCGGCGAGAATGCCGGTGGCCTGCAGCAGACCGGACAGACCCAGCATAGCGGAGATGATGCCGAATACCAAAGGCAGCTTTTTGCCGTTTTTCTTCCACAGGAAGATCAGCACACCGCCCAGCACCAGCAAAATGGCGGATACTGCCCAGCCGCTGGCGGAGATCAGATTCAGAACCGCGGTGGATGCCATGCTCAAAGAGGTATAGATGATGGCGGTGATGACGCCGCCGCCTGCCACATTGCCGAAGTGACGGAACATCATGGAAACAGGCTGGGCGATCTCGGAAACGATATTCATAGGCGTCATAACCGCAATGGGCTCGGTAAAGCCCTTCAGCCAGTTCACAAAGCCGTTGTGCTTGATGTTGTTGTACCAGATGATCAGCGTGACCATCACGGCCCACACGCCTACACAGCTCAAGTCCGCAGTGGCGGAGCGCAAAAAGCCGGTGAGACCGATAAAGGAGCCGCAGATACTGCTGAGGAAGATGGTGGCGATAAAGGGCATCCAGTGGGCATTGTGGGCGCCCATGGTCTCCACCACCATGTTGTGGAGCATCATCACGCCCTTTTCCACCATGACCTGCTTACCGTCGGGACGGGTCTTCAGATCCTTGCCCAGAAAATAGCAGGCACAGCACAAAAGGATGGTGACCACGGCAAAGGACACGGTGGTCTGGGTCACATTGATGCCGCCGAAAATGGGAATGGTAAAGTATATAAATGCGCCGGTTACTTGCAGATCCATGGGCTTTACTCACCTTTCTTCCTAAAAAATTCCGCAATGGTTATGGAGGGTCTTACGAATACCAAGGGCAGCGCCAGTGCCAGAACATGGAACCAGCCGCTTTTGGCAAGGGCAAACAGCAGCACCGCCAGCACTAGGATCCGGATGGGATAAGATGCTTTTATCAGCTTCTTGCCGCCCTCCACATCCTGCTGCTGGGCTTTGTCCGCCGCCAAGGAGGCGATCACTGCCATGAAGAAGAAATTGCCCACCGACAGCACCGCGCCTGCGATACCGCCCAGCAAAACGGTGGTATCGTAAGCCCCCACGAGGGCAAACACGCCGATCATCACGGCAGTACACACCGCCACACCGATGGCAACGACGGCTGTTTCATGAAATACGATCTTACGGGATTCCATAGCGCTCCTCTTAGTCATGGTCATTAAAGGAAAGCGGGGGTTCTTCCTTCTGCTTGCTGCTGTTGTGGGGCGTGCGGTTCATGGCATCCAAAGCCCCCCGGAAGCCGGAAACGGCGCTGGTAATGCCCAGCAGGATGCCCACAACGATGACCCAGTCCCCCCAGCCCCAATTATTACGGAGCCAAAGCGCCAGCAGTAAAAAACCCGCCAGAGGAAGGATCACAGAAAACCCAAGCTGCGTCAGCCAAATGAGCAAATTCAGGTCCTTCATGTCATTCCCCCCAAAATCAATCCAGCCTATATTATACCCCAATGCTCGCTAACTTGCAAGGAGTAAAAAAGGGAAAAAACGGGTGTTTTTTTAGATATTGTACACAAAATGATATTTTCTTATCGATATTTTTATACCACACCAACAAATAAATGCAAAAATCCATCGAAAAAGGCTTTCCCTTTTTCTGAAAATGTAGTAAACTGTATAGCTACAGGAACACTTTCCCTGCCGCCGCCATATATCATACCGAGGTGGTGGCATTGTTATTGGATTGGGTGACCGGTGTGCTGGCGGCATTCGGTTTTCTGTTTCTGCTGTGGGCGCTGTTTGGCTGGCTGCTCCCCCTCGCCCGGGGCTGCTGCTTGGTATGCCTGTGCCCCGGAGAGACGGCACCGGAATGTGCCCTGCTGTGTTACCGCTGGCTCCACGGCCTGTCCCTTGTAAAACCGCCCCTGCTGCTTGTGGGCGATTTTTCGGAGGAGGGACAAAAACGGCTGCGGCGTCACGCGGATGTGGAATTTTGTACCTTGGCGGCACTGGCCTCCAAGCTGGAAACGGAGCGAAAGAACCTTGAACGAAATGGAAATGGAGATCCTGCAGGGCGTCATCGCAGCGGTGATCTACCAGAATTATGAAAATGGTTATGCCGTGCTGCGGCTTTCCTGCCAAGACGGGCAGACCGTTACCGTGGTGGGCACCATTCCCCTGCCCAGCGTAGGCGAGCGGCTGATGGTCACCGGCAAATGGAGCACCCATCAAAGCTACGGCAAGCAATTTGAAGCGGAATTTCTGGAGCGGCTCATGCCCCAGACCTGCAGCGAGATCCTTACCTATCTGTCCGGGCGGGCTGTCAAGGGCATCGGCCCTGTCACCGCCGCCCGGATCGTCAACCGTTTTGGGGAGCAAACGCTGGCGGTGATGGAGCTGGAGCCGGACAGGCTCGCGGAGGTCAGCGGCATTTCCGCCGCCAAGGCAAAAGCCATCGGCGAAGCCTTCCGGCTGCAGGTGGGGATGCGGCAGCTTATGGAGTTTTTCGCCCTGCACCATCTGCCTGCGGATCTGGCTGTCCGCGCCTATAAGCTCTACGGAGAAAACACCGTTTCCCTGCTCTATGACGATCCCTATCTTCTCATGGACGAAGGTCTGGAAGCCCCCTTTGGGGCGGTGGATCGGTTTGCCATCGAGCTGGGGGTAGCGGGAAACGACCGCCGCCGTGTGGAAGCGGGTATTTTATTTGAACTGAACTACAACCGAACCGCAGGTCACTGCTTCCTGCCCCGGGAAAAGCTGTGCAATGCCACTGCCCAGCTTCTGACGGTGGACAGCTCGGACATCGAAGCAGGGCTTGCCCGGCTTTTGGCTGCTGACCGGCTGGTGGAGGATGTGCTGGCAGGGATCACGGTCTGCTATATGCCCCGGCTTTACGAAGCGGAGGCGCTGTCCGTTCAGCGGCTGCTGGACTTCGGCAGCTACAGCTTTCCCCCACCCCGAAATCTGGAAAAGCTGCTGCGCATCGCCGCCGAGGAAAGCGGTGTTGCCTACTCCGACTACCAATCCGATGCCATTCGGGAAGCCGCCACCAGCGGCCTGCTGCTGATCACCGGCGGCCCCGGCACCGGCAAAACCACGATCCTAAAGGGTATCCTCTCCCTCTACCGGCAGATGGGGCTGCGGTGTCTGCTGGCAGCGCCCACCGGGCGGGCTGCCAAGCGGCTCACCGAGGTCACAGGGGAGGACGCTTCCACCATCCACCGGCTGCTGGAAGCCACCATCGACCCCAACACCGGCAATATGTTCTTTGCCAAGGACGAAAGCAACCCCCTACAGGCTGACGCGGTGATCGTGGACGAGATGTCCATGGTGGATGTGGAGCTGCTGGGCAGCCTGCTCAGCGCCATCCCGCTGCGGCGGCGGTTGATCCTTGTAGGCGATCCGGATCAGCTTCCCCCGGTAGGTCCCGGTGCGCCCTTTGCCGACTGTCTGCGCAGCGGTGTGCTGCCCTCAGTGCGGCTGACGGAGATCTTCCGGCAGGCACAGGAAAGTCTCATCGTTATGAATGCACACCGGGTCAACCAAGGGCTTATGCCGGATCTGAAGACCCGAAACAGCGATTTTTTCTTCCTCCCCTGCCACAGTGAGGAGGAGGTGGCACAGACCATCGTGTCTCTGTGCGCCCAGCGGCTGCCGAAAAACATGGGCATCAGCGCCGACCAGATCCAAGTGCTGACCCCTACCCGCAAGGGCGGCGTAGGCACATGGAGCCTGAATAAGCTGCTGCAGCAAAGCCTCAATCCTCCTGTCCCCGGCAAAAAAGAACGGCAATTCGGAGAATTTTCCTTCCGGGAGGGCGACCGGGTGATGCAGATCCGCAACAATTATGATATTATGTGGAAAAAGCAGGACGGCACCGCCGTGGGCACCGGAGTTTTCAACGGAGATATCGGCACCGTCACCGCCATCGCTGCCGATCAAGAAAAGCTGACGGTGGTATTCGATGACCGGGAGGTGGACTACGATTTCACCCAGCTCAATGAGCTGGAGCCTGCCTATGCCATGACCGTCCATAAGAGCCAAGGAAGCGAGTACCGGGCGGTGATCCTGTCCGCGTGGAACGGTTCTCCCTACCTGCTCAGCCGCAGCATTCTTTACACCGCCATCACCCGTGCCCGGGAGCTGCTGATCATCGTGGGCAGTGCTGAGACCGTTTCCGTCATGACCCAGAACGCCAAGGTGGCACGGCGCTACAGCGGTGTCAAGCTTCGGCTGCAAGGAAAAGTATGAAGCTGTGGCTGGAAGGGTTATGGACGCTGCTGTTCCCACCAAAATGCGTCCTTTGCGGCGATATTTTGCAGCCGCAGGAGACGGATCTGTGCCGCCGATGCCGCACAGGGACCGAAATATACAAAAATTTCCGAAAGCGGATTCCTTTTGTTGCGAAATGGCGGGCTTTGTGGTATTATGAAGGTGATGTCCGCTTCAGCCTGCTGCGCTTTAAGTTTCGGGGCAAGCGCAGCTATGCCGAAAGCTACGGCAGATTGCTTGCCATGCGGATCGCCGAGGAATTTCCCGAGGGCTACGATCTGATCACATGGGTGCCGGTGAGCAAGCGCAGAAAGCACCGGCGGGGCTACGATCAGGTGGAGCTTCTGGCTGCCGCCGTTGCCGCAGAGCTGGGACAAACAGCCGTGTCTACGCTGATCAAGCATCGGGACAACCCGCCCCAATCCGGCATCACCGGCATGGCACAGCGGAAAGCCAATGTTTTGAATGTGTACCGGATAGCAGATCCGCAGACCGTAAAGGGCAAGCGGATCCTGCTGCTGGATGATATCCTCACCACCGGTGCCACCGTAAGCGAATGCGCCCGGGTCTTGATGACCGCAGGCGCCAAGGAAGTCTACTGCGCCGCCGTAGCGGCGAATTCACACGAAAGGTGAAGCTTATGCCTATTTTATCCTTTGACCTGGGCGTTGACCTAGGTACCTCCAATGTATTGATCTATGTTCAGGACAAGGGTATCGTTGTCCGGGAGCCCTCTGTGGTCGCCGTGGACAAGAATACCGGCAAGATTCTGGAAGTGGGTGCTGCCGCCCGAAATATGCTGGGCCGTACCCCCGGCAATGTGGTCGCCATGCATCCGCTGAAGGCAGGCGTCATTTCTGACCATGAGATGACCGTCCGTATGCTGCAGGAGCTGTTTAAGGCAGCCTCCAAAAAGTCCTTGTTCAATCCCAAGCCCAGAGTGGTCATCTGCGTTCCCAGCAGTGTCACAGAGGTGGAGGAGCGAACCGTTATCAACGCCGCCATCGAAGCCGGTGCCCGCCGTGTTTACCTCATTGAGGAGCCCTTGGCTGCCGCTCTGGGTGCTAACCTGCCCATCGACAAGCCTAACGGCCATCTGGTGGTGGATATCGGCGGCGGCACGACGGATATCGCGGTGCTGTCTCTCAACGGCGTTGCCGTCTCCTCCTCTTTGAAGGTGGCAGGCGACACCTTTGACGAAGCCATCGCCCGGTATGTCCGCCGGGAATACAACATGATCATCGGACAGGTTACCGCCGAGGAGATCAAGATCAACATCGGCAGTGTGTTCCCCCGCCCGGAGGAGACCTCCATGGTGGTCAAGGGCAGAGACTATAAGACCGGTATGCCCCGGCAGATCACCCTGACCTCCACCGAGATCTACAAGGTGCTCTACCGTCCTGCCAAGCAGATCGCTGACGAGGTGCTTTCCGTGCTGGAGGAGACCTCTCCCGAGCTAGTGGGCGATATTGCCGCCAACGGCATCACCCTCACCGGCGGCGGCAGCCAGCTCTGGGGCATGGACAGCATGATCTATGAGCACACCCAGATCCCCTGTGCCATTTCCGACGAGCCTGCCAACTGCGTTGCCATCGGCTGCGGCAAGAGCCTTGCGTGGATGAACCATATGCAGGAGGGCCCCATCAACATCGCCAGACGGCGTATCATGCGGGGCTGATATCAGAAAAACAAACAGTGCGCTGCGGTTTCAGCCGCAGCGCACTGTTTGTTTATGCTGTAAATTCCTCAGAGGCGGTACCGACGGACAGCACATAGCTCTGCCCCTTCACCATCTCCGGGCTGCTGAGGATCACCACATCATAGCTCAGCTCCGGTGCATGGGAAAGGATCACAGCTCCGCTTTTATCGGTCAGGGTGATCTGCGTTCCTGCGGGGGCATTTCCCACCCGTACAGCGATGACGCCCTGCCGGGAATCGCTGAAGCTCTGCGCCATGCCGGAAGCACCTGTGCCGATGAAGGTGCCGCCGGTAATGATGCCGCTGATATCGTAATCCAGCGTGGCGGTATCTCCTCGGGTAGGCCCGCAAACCACGGTATTACCGCCGGAAACGGTGATGGTGCCGTTGGCATCTAAGCCGTCACCTCCGGCATTGACATACAGCTTGCCGCCGCTGATCTGAATGCTTCCCTTAGAAGCGCTGCTGCCGCCGAAGCGGTCGTTGCCCCGCATACCGCCAAAGCCGCTCTGATCCGCGCCGCCTGCAGCGTTCAAGCCGTCATCGCTGGCGTATATGCGGATATCACCCCCGGAGATCAGCACATGCAGTCCCTCCAAGCCCTCGTAGGATTGGGAAACCGTAATGCTTCCTCCCGTAACGGACAGTATCTCGTCGGCATGGATGCCGTCATCTCCGGTTTCAACGGAAAAACTGCCGCCGCTGACCGTCACATTACCATCCGCATGGATGCCGTCATCGGCGCTGTCGATGTCAAAGCTGCCGCCGCTGATGCTCAGCGCCGTACCCGCTTTCAAGCCCTTGATGCTGGTGTTGTCCTCTTCGGTCTGGGAAGAAGCCCCCCAGCCCCAAGAACCGCCGGGTCTGCTCCCCATGGCGCCATGTCCGCCGCCCATGCCCCACCGATCGGAGGTCTGCTGAGCGGCATTGACACTTCCGCCGCCGGAAACGACGGTAAAGCTGCCGTCTAGGATCTGCAAGGTCGAAGCCGCGCTGATGCCGTCTCCCTCTGCCTCGATGTCAAAGCTGCCGCTTTCAATATACACAAGCCCCAAGGCGGCATCGTCCTTGTTTTCCCCATGGATGCCGTCCTTACCGGAGACAATGGTAAACGCGGCATCCGAAAGAGCAACATCGTCCTTGCCGCAAAGCCCATGACCGCTGCAGGTGATCCGGTAGCTTCCCCCGGTCACCGTTAGAGAGTCCTTGGACACTATGCCGTGTCCGGCGGGAGAGGTGACCGCCAGACTTCCCTTGCCGTTGAAGGTCACATCCTCCTTGGAAAACACCGCCGCGTCAATGTCGTTTTCGTCCATGGCAACAAAGCTGCCGCCGTTGGAAAGGGTGTTTTCACTGCCGGCGGCAAGGGTGATGAATACCTTGTCCGATTGCAGGATATAGATGGGTGCCGAGGTCCGGCTGTGGATGCTTACGCCGTCCAGCACAAGCTGGATCTTGTCTTTTTTCCCGGCATCCACGACGATCATGCCGTCGTTCAGAGATCCCGACAGCACATAAGTGCCCTCCTGAGTGACGGTCACCCTGCTGCCGCTGATTGTTACCCCATCGGCGCTGCATTTAGCGCTGTCCCCGTTGAGATAGATCCTAACACTCTCCTCGGCATCGTATTCGTCCTTTCGGTCGCGCTTGGAGATCAACTCCGAGGTGTCCACCGTTTCTGCCGTAGGCTGGCTGTCGGTGGTAGGTTCCAGCGGCCGGGTAACGGTAGTAGTCTCCTGCGCTGCCGTAGACTCCGGCGGTGCGGTGCTCCCGGCTGTCGGCTCTGTTCCCATAGTTCCTTCAACAGCAGGGAGCTTGGGTGCGCAGCCTGTCAGCAAAACCGCAGCCAGCAAACAATAAATGCCCCATTTTTTCATATTTCTCCTCCTAGTAAGCGATCTTCACCGCCTTGCAGCGGCTGCCTGACCCATTTGAGCTTCTCGTATAATACTATATCAAAACTGGCGGATTTTTTGAACTGTTTTTTTATAGAGTGCAAATTTTTTATGAAAAGCTGCCCTGCAGACGCAGAGCAGCCCATTCATCATGTAGTCTTGTAGCAGCCGCAGCTGTCGGTCTGCTCCCCATCGCAGCCACGGGGGGCAAACTGCTTCTCCGGGAAGGGGATCCGGGAAAACATTTCGCAGGGATCCTCCACGCTGCCGCCGGGATTGTCGCAGCACTCCTTGGTGGGGATGCTGTAATCCAGCACAGGGACAACAAGCTGGGCATCCCGCTCCAAACGGATGATGGAAAACTGCCCCAGCGTCACAAACAGACGGCGGCGGTCACCGGAAAGCACCAGCTCCTCGTCAAACAGGCTGCAGATATAGCCGGGGATCTGCGCCATTGATTCCCCGCAGGTGCACTCGCATACATCCTTGACCTTGGAGCTCAGCACCATGGGATCCAGCACCTCCACCACGGCAGTGGGCAGGTTGGCGGCGTAGCGGGTCTGACCGTCCGAAGCGTTCAAACGGGTATCGCTGGTAAAGATATGGGTCTTGCTCTCCTCGCCGCAGAGCACCGCCCGCTTGGAAAATACCGCCAAGCCGTACAGCGTGGCAGGTCTGGCACAGCCCACCACCGCATCGGCAAGCACCCGGTAATAGAAGGTCACATCGATGCAGTAGTGGTTGCGGTCAAAAGCGATGGGCTCCACATCGATGTAAGTGTACAGCAGCTCGGCACTGCGCACCTTGGCGGTGGCGGCGCTGTCCAGCAGGGTCTGGGAGCCGGTGGTGAGGTATACTCTCAGATCCTCGATGCAGTCCTTATCCCGGCAGCTATCGGTGATCTTACGGGTGTGGATGGAGAGCGCGTCCGAGCGGTCGCAGTGGACGGCGTCCTGGCAATGATCAGCCATGGGTAATACCTCCTGTCGCATAATTAAGCAATGATCGCTTATAGGACAGTTTATGCACCCACGGAAAAGAAGTGCGGCAGAAAATGACGCAGGCTGCTGCCTGCGTCATGGATATCTTATAAGAAACGGTATTCGGTGGTGCTGCGGTAGTGCTGCCCGGCCTTCACAAAGGGCTGCCGCCATTCGGGGTGATTCACGGAATCGGGATAGAACTGGGTCTCCAGCGCCACAGCACAGCGGGGGCGGTAACGGATGCCGCCCTTGCCGATATCGTCGGTAAAATTGGCAGTATACACCTGAATACCGGGGCAATCGGTATGCACCTGCATGGTACGCCCGGAATGGGGGTCACAAAGCACCGCGCAGGGATTGGTATACACCTCAAAATTGTGGTCGTAGCCACCCTGCAGCTTCAGCGGCTCATAGTCGGCACCGATATCCTGCCCCAAGGGCTTGGGGCTGCCAAAATCCATGGGTGTCCCCGCCACCGGGCGCAGCTCTCCGGTGGGGATATTGGCGGCATCGTCGGGATTGAAGAACCGGGCACTCAGCATCAGCGTCTGCTCCATGGCAAGGTGCTGCTTGTCCTGCCCTGCCAGATTGAAATAGCTGTGGTTGGTCATGTTGAACACGGTATCCCGGTCGCAAACAGCATCATAGCTGACGGTCAGCGCATTCTCCGTCACGGTGTAGGTCACCCGAATGTCTGCGTTGCCGGGGAAGCCCTGATCCAGATGGGGGCTGTGCAAACAGAGGGTGATGCCGCTCTCAGCATGGCGCTCTACCCTCCACAACCGGGTATTGTAGCAATCGGGGCCGCTGTGGAGGTTATTGCCGTTCTCGTTGGCGGCAACGGTAACGGTCTGCCCATTCAGCAGAAAGGATGCGCCGCCGATGCGGTTGGCATTTCTGCCCACGGTGGCGCCGAAAAAGGCATCTCCCTGTTCGTAGCCCTCATAGCTGTCGTAGCCTAAGACCACATCTGCCGTTTCCCCCTTAGCATCGGGTACCCACAGGCTTACCAGCGTAGCGCCGTAGTCGGTGATCTTGGCGGTGATGCCGCCCTTGGAAATGGTATAAAGCTTCACCTGTTCACCGCCGGGCAGTGTGCCGAACTGTTCTGTCATAGTCGCCGCCTCCTGTTTTTTCTTCATTATACAATACCCCCTCCGCTTTTTGCAATAAAATTATTCTCTGTAATAGGGATTGTCTTATGAAAAGCAAATACGCAAAAACGGCGTCATTTCAAACCAGCAACTATGGTCACTGGTTCAAAATGACACCGTTGTTCATTTTGCCCTTAGTAAGACAGCCCCTCGTTATTTGATCTCCCACTGCTTGATCTGGCTGGATTTTTCATACAGCCGCAGATAGCTGTCGTAGCGGGTCTTTTCCAGACTTCCTGCCTCCACCGCCTGCCGCACGGCGCACCCCGGCTCAGCCCGGTGGGTGCAATCGTGAAACTGACAGCTTCCCAAAAACGCCCCGAAATCAGGAAAGGCGTACTGCAGATTCTCCTTTAGGATGACCTCCATCTGGTCGGTATCAAAGGAGGAAAAGCCGGGGGTATCCGCCACAAAGGTATCCTCCCCCAAGCAGTAAAGCTGCACATGGCGGGTGGTATGTCTGCCCCGACCCAGCTTTTCCGACACTTCCCCGGTGGGCAGCGCCAGCTCCGGACACAGGCAGTTGAGCATAGAGCTTTTTCCCACGCCGGAATTCCCGGTAAAGGCGGTGAGCTTGCCCTGCAAAAGGCTGCGCAGCTCCTCTACCCCCTCTCCGGTCTCCGCACTGGCACGGATCACGGGAAAACCGGCATTTTCATAGATCCGGATCAGATCCACCGCCGGGTCAAGATCGAGCTTGTTGACGCAGATATACACCGGGACTTCCCGGTCGCCGGCGATGGCAGCCACCCGGTCGATGAGGAAGGGCTCCGTCACCGGGTTGGCGTTGGCGGCAAACACCACCAGCGCGTCGATATTGGCTACCGCCGGACGGACGAAGCTGTTGCGCCGGGGCAGGATCTTTTCCACCATGCCCTTTCCCCGCTCCACGGTGATCTCCACCATGTCGCCGGTCAGCGGGCTGTCCCCGCTGCGGCGCAGGCTGCCCCGCCCACGGCAGGTCACGATCCCCTTGGGGGTCTGCACATCGTAAAATCCGCTGAGGGAGCGGACAATGCGTCCTGTTTGTCTATCCATCAAGCTGTGAAGTCCACCTCGATCTCGTTGTTATAAACCTCGTCTATGCAGATCTCATAGACCTGCTTTCCGTAGCCGCTGACCGTTCTGGAAACGGAGGTCTGCCCAGCCTCCATGGGGATGCTGTAGAGCAGCTCGCCGTCGCAGAAGATCTGCATGGTATAGTTTTGGGTCATTTCCACGCCTACAATGCTGAAGGTCACCGGTTTTTCCACGATCTGGGGCACGGTGGGCTCGGTGGTGGGTTCGGTGGTCGGCTCCGTGGTCGGCTCGCTGGTAGGCGGCTGGGTGGTGGGACCGAGGGAAAGCTTCAAGGTGATCTGGGTGGACAGGGGGATCTCCGTGTCCGCATCCACAGACTGGTAAACGATCTCATTCTGGGGACGGTCACTCTCCACATATTCGTCATAGACCACATTGTTGAAGCCTGCGTAATTCAGCAGACGCAGCGCCACATTGATATCCTCGCCGATCACATTGGGCATTTTTGCCTTTACAGGACCGGTGCTGACCCACAATGTTACAGTCTGTCCGCCGATCAGCTCGCTGCCTGCCTCCGGATCGCTGCGAATGATCTTATTCTCGGCGACGGTCTCGCTGGATTCCTCCTCCAGAACGATCTGAATATCCAGCTCTTGGCTGTACAGGATCTGCTTTGCCTTCTCCACATCCTGCTTCACCACATTGGGCATGGTGCCGGTCTTGATCTCCGGTCCCAAGCTGACCCACAGCACCACGGTCTGCCCATCCTTCAGCGGCTCTCCCGCGGCGGGCTCGGTATACACCACTCTGCCTGCCGGGATCTCCTCGCTGTTGATCTCCCGGATCAGATGGTAGAAGCCCTGTCCTGTCAGATAGTTTACGGCATTGGTCTGCTCCACATCCGCCAGATCCGTCATGGTCTTGTCCGCAGGCTCTGCGCCCAAGCTGACCGTAAGCACCACCTCGGTGCCCTCCGCTACCCGTTCACCGGGTTTGGGATTCTGGTTGATGACATAGCCCTTTTCGTATTCCTCGCTATGCTCGGCGATGCCTTCTTTAATAATGATCCCGTCGGTCTGGGGCAGGGTGTCATAATACTTGCCGATGTAGGTGGGAACATAGACATATTTGGTGGTGTCCTCCCCGCCGTTTCCAAACAGGGCGATGAAGAACAGAATGATCACGATAATGGCAACGACGGACACACCGATAATGGCAAAGGTGGCGATCCGGTTCTGCTTTTCCTCCTGCTCACGCCGTCTGCGGGCGCTGGAGGCGTTGCGCCTTGCCTCTGCGCCGCGGGCGGCTGCCCCGCCCATGCCGATGGCACCTGTGCCGGTCCTTCCCGTGCCGATTCTTCCCGTGCCGGTTCTTCCGGTACCGGTCTTTCCGGTGCTTCGGGGAACGCTGCCGGTAGTACGGGCTGCCTGCTTCGCACGGCTGGCTGCCGCCGCCGCTTCCGCCATGGTCATGGTGGTGGGGGATTGCCCTGCCCCGGTCTTTTCACCGGTGAGCCCTGCCGCTCCCGCTGCCGGAAGTACATAGGGGAACAAAATGGCAGGGTTCTTGCGGAACTCATCCATGTCATAGAGCATGGCGGTGGCAGTATCATAGCGGTTGGCAGGGTCATGTGCCATACACTTCATCATGATCTGCTCTAAGCCGCCGGGTATATTGGGATTGAGGGTAGAGGGCATGGCAGCGCCGCCGTTGATATGCTGGATCGCCACCGCCACCGGGGATTCTCCGTCATAGGGAGGCCGCCCGGTCATCATTTCGTACATGACCACGCCCAGAGAATAGATGTCGGAGCGGTCATCCACTCTGCCGCCCTTGGCCTGCTCCGGGGAAATGTAATGCACAGAGCCCAGCGCTTCCTTGGTCAAGGTATTGCCCTTGGACATCACCCGGGCGATACCGAAGTCCGTCACCTTCACGGAGCCGTTTTTCAGCACCATCACATTGTGGGGCTTGATATCCCGGTGAACGATGCCGCGGGAATGGGCGTGCTCCAGCGCCTTGCCGATCTGCATAGCAAAGTGCAGCGTTTCCTTCCAGTTGAGGACACCCTTTTTCTCCATGTACTGCTTCAGACTGATACCGTCGATCAGCTCCATGACGATATAATCCGCCGCGGAGGTGGTGGAAACATCATACACCGAAACGATATTGGGATGGCTCAGCATGGCGACCGCCTGACTTTCCGCATGGAAGCGGCGGCGGAAATCCTCATCCTGAGAGTAATCGTCCTTCAATATTTTAATGGCGACCAGCCGGTTCAGCCGGTGGCACCGTGCTTTATATACAACGGCCATGCCGCCGATACCGATGAGCTCTTGGATCTCATAACGGTTATCCAGCAGGCGGCCAATATACTTATCGCTATCCATAAACGCGTCTCCTTTCGCAGCCGGGATCAAACCTGTACCAGAACACTGGTCACATTATCCGGCGCGCCACGGTCCTTGGCTATGTCCAGCAGGCGCTGGCAGCAGCTTTCCATATTGACACCGTGTACAACTTCAAACAGGATCTCCTGCTCATCCAGCAGGTTGGACAAGCCGTCGCTGCAAAGCAGCAGGCAGTCCCCCCGTTCCAGCTTGCAGCGGAACAGGTCACATTCCACCACCGGCTCTGTGCCGATGGCACGGGTGATGAGGTTTTTTCCCGGGTAGGTCTTTGCCCGTTCCGGGGTCAGCTCACCCCGCTGCACCATCATCTGCACCAGAGAATGGTCGGTGGTAAGCTGTCGGATGCCCTCCCGGTCCACCCGGTAGGCTCGGCTGTCGCCCACATTCACTAAGGTGGCATCCTTACCGCTGAGCAGCACTGCAACCAGCGTGGTGCCCATGCCGTAGAATTCCTCAAACTGCTGCGCCTGATCAAAAACGGTGAAATTCGCCAGCTTCACAGCCCCGTAAAGCATCTGGTCAGTCTTTTCCCTGTCCATGCCGCTTTTCCAAGTTTGCTTGATCTCCTCCACGAACACATCCACCGCCAGCTTACTGGCAATGTTGCCGGATTTGGCACCGCCCATTCCGTCGCACACTACGCACAGCAGTGTGTTTCGGTCCAGATATTCCATTTTGTAGGCATCCTGGTTCTGCGGACGAACGCAGCCCGGATCTGTCAGACCCCAGCTTTGCATAAGGCGGTCTCCCCTTTCGTATCAGGCTTGATTTTTGGTATATTTGCGTCTTAACTGACCGCAGGAGGCGTCGATATCGCCGCCTAAGGTCCTACGCACCGTGGCGCTGACACCGCCGTCCTCCAGAAGCTTCTGGAAACGGGCGACCGCAGCCTTGGTGCTGGGCTTCAAGGGACTTTCCTCCACATGGTTCAGCGGGATCAGATTCACATGGGCGCTTAGCCCCTTGAGCTGCTTCAGCAGCAGCTTGGCATCTGCCTCGGAATCGTTGACCCCATCGATCATGGCGTATTCAAAGGAGATACGCCGGCTTGTCTTTTCATAATACCGGCGGCAGGCAGCCAGAAGCTGCTCCACCGGGTATGCCTTGTTCACAGGCATGATTCGGCTGCGGGTGGCATCGCTGGGAGCATGGAGGGACACGGAAAGGGTAAGCTGCAGCTTCTTTTCCGCCAGCGCGTCGATCTTCGGCACAAGGCCGCAGGTGGACAGACTGATATGCCGCATGGAAATGTTCATTCCCTCCGGGCTGTTCACCAGCTCCAGAAACCGCAGCACATTGTCATAGTTATCCAATGGCTCGCCAATGCCCATCAGCACGATATGAGATACCGGCAGACCGGAATCCACTTGGGTAAACAGCACCTGATCCAGCATTTCGTAGGGCTCAAGCCGCCGCACCAGACCGCCCAATGTGGAAGCGCAGAAGGCGCAGCCCATAGCACAGCCCACCTCGGTGGAAATGCAGACGGTATTGCCGTAATGGTAGCGCATCAGCACTGTTTCCACGCAGTTGCCGTCGGACAGCCGCCACAGATACTTGATGGTGCCGTCCTTTTGGGATTCCTGCTTACGCACCACCTCCGGCGGACAGATGGGGTATTCCTGCTCCAAGACCTGCCGCAGTGACAGGGGCAGGTTGGTCATTTCCCCATAGCTGCGAACACCCTTATGGAGCCAAGCAAAAAGCTGCTTTGCCCGAAAGGCAGGCTGCCCCAGCTCCTTCAGAACGGCGCCGATCTCCTGCTGGGTCATGGACTTCAAATGCTTTTTCATGCCTTCCTCCGCAGACGGCAGATGAAGAAGCCGTCTGTGTCATATTCACCCGGCACAAGCGTCAGCATGCCTGTTTCATTTTTTGGAAAAACGGAGGGTAATTCCAGCTTTTCCGGGTAAAAATCCGGGTTATTTTTCAAAAATTTCTCAACAACGCCCTCGTTCTCCCGGCGCACCAGGGTGCAGGTGGAATACAGCAGCACGCCGCCGGGCTTGACATACCGGGCTTGATTGGAAAGGATCTGCAGCTGCAGGGCAGGCAGCTCCTTCATGGTATCGGGATCCTTATAGCGGATATCCGGCTTTTTGCGGATGATGCCGTAGCCGGAGCAGGGCACATCGGCGATCACCGCGTCCATGGTCTGCTTCCATTCCTCCACAAAGGCCGCTCCGTCCTGCTGGTGCACGGTAATGCATCCAATACCCAGCCGCTGGGCGCCCTTTTGGATCAAGGCGGTCTTGTGGCTGTGGATATCGCAGGAGCGGATGCTTCCTTCGCCGCCCATTGCCATGGCAGCGGCAAAGCTTTTGCCCCCGGGAGCAGCGCAGCAATCCAGTACCTGCATTCCCTTTTTCAGCCCGGCGCAAAGCACGCTGAGCTTCGCCGCAGGATCCTGCACATAGAACAGCCCCTCCCGGAAGCTGCCAAGCTGCTCCAGATTGCCGGTGCTGCCCAGCACCAGACAGTTTTCCATCCAGCGGTGAGGCTCTGCGCCGATCCCCTCGGCTTCCAAACGCTGCTGCAGCTCCTGCGAAGTGGTACGCAGGGTGTTGACCTGCACCACGGTGGCAGGGGCTTCGTTGTTGGCACGGAGCATATTTTCCAACCTTTCGCTGCCCACATAGCTTTCCAGCAGGGAAAGCAGGGGCTTGGGATGGCTGTAGCGGTCAGACAATTCCTCAGGCTCTGCCAGAGCAGAGCGTTTTTTCGCGCCGCTGCGCAGCACCGCGTTCACCAGACCGGGGGCGTAGGTCTGCTTGCGGCAGTACTTCTTCGCCAGCGCCACGGATTCGTTGACGGCGGCGGATTCGGGGATCTTATCCATACAGCAAAGCTGGTACAGCCCCAGATGCAGAATGTCCCGCACCAGCGGGTGCAGCTTGCTGTTTTTTTCGGTGAGAAGCTGCTGCAGGTAAAAATCCAGCAAGAGCCGGTTCTGCAGCACACCGTAGCTCAGCCGAGTAGCAAGTGCCGCCTCCCGGCGGTCTAAGCCGTCCCTTACAATATAGTCCTTCAGCACGCCGTTAGACCAAGCTCCCTGCTTGCGGCAGGCGATCAAGGCGTTCAGCGCCGTTTCCCGTGCGCCCATATCACAGCTCCAGCGGGTGACCCCGGAAATAATCCGGCGCAGCCATGCGCTTACCGCCCTCTGCTTGAAGCTGGCGGATCTCCACCGCGCCGGTGCCGCAGGCGATCTTTAAGCCGGTCTTGGTCAGCTCCAGCACCGTGCCCGGTGCTGCGCCGTCCTTACCGGGGACGACGGCGGTCTGGTGTACCTTGAATTTCTTCCCACCCAGCTCCATGGTCGCCACAGGCCACGGGTGCAGACCCCGGACATGGTCATGGACCTGCCGGGCGGTTTTGCTCCAATCGATGGGGCACATGGTCTTATCCAGCATGGGGGCATAGGTGGCAAGGCTGCCGTCCTGCGGCGTGCGTTCCACCTCTCCGCCGCGGATGCGGCTCAGGGTACGGCTCAAAAGTCCCGCCCCCAGCACCGCCAGCTTATCCAGCAGCTCCCCTGCGGTCTCATTTTCTCCGATGGGAGTCTTTTCCGCATCGATGATGTCGCCGGCATCCATTTCCCGGCACAGGTACATGGCGGTCACGCCGGTCTCCTGCAAGCCGTCCAGCACCGCCCACTGGTAAGGAGCAGAGCCCCGGTAGGCAGGCAGCAGGCTGGCATGGATGTTGACGAAGCCGCCGGGGGCAATATCCAGCACCCGTTGGGGCAGGATCCTGCCGTACGCCACCACAGCGACCACATCGGGCTGCAGGGCGCGAAGCTGCTCCACATCGGCGTCCTCACGGAAATTTTCCGGCTGAAACACCGGGATCCCGGCACGCAGCGCCCGCTCCTTTACAGGAGAAAAGGCAAGCTTCATGCCCCGGTTTTTGGGACGGTCGGGCTGGGTGTAAACACCCACCACCTCAAAGCCGTCCTCTATGATCCTGTCCAGACAGGTAGCCGCGATATCCGGTGTACCCATGAACACAACACGCATTGAAATTCCTCCGTTGCAGCCGGTGTCAGTCCTCTTCCAGCTCCTCTTTGGTCAGGAAGCGTTCCATCACCTGAGTATAGACGATGCCGTCTAGATGATCCAGCTCATGGCAGAAGCACCGGGCGATGATCTCCTCGCCCTCCGCCTCGAACCATTCGCCGTTGCGGTCCTGTGCGCGGACCTTGGCATACCAAGGCCGCTTCACCAGACCGTATTTGCCGGGAACACTGAGGCAGCCCTCGGGGCCCTCCTGCTCTCCGTCGGTCTCCACCAATTCGGGGTTCACCAGCTCCAGGATCTCCGCTCCGTCCTCGCCGCCAACATCCACCAGCACCACACGCCGCAAAATGCCCACCTGCGGCGCGGCAAGACCCACACCGTTGGCGTCGATCAGCGTCTGCGCCATATCGTCCAGCAGCTTGTGCAGCTTCGGGTCAAAGCTGGTCACCGGCTTACAGACCTTGTGCAGCGCCGGCTCTTTTACAGTTAGAATTTTACGAAGTCCCATAGTGATCCCTCTTTCTAGTCGAATCCGTTTACATCGATAAAGGCAGAAATGCCCCGGTTTTCCCGGTCGGTCAAAAACTGCCGCAAAAGCTGTGCCAAAAGCTGACGAAGCTGCCGGTCCATGGTACAGCGCAGAATCAGACGGTAACGGTATCGGTAATTGATCTTCGGTACGGAGCAGGGCGCAGGGCCAAGCACCGACCATTCTTTCTCCGCTGTGCCGGTGCGAAGCCACTGCATCAGCGAATCCCGGAATTTCACAGCGCCCCGAAGCAGCGCCGTCTCATCCTCTCCGGTGAAGGTAACGGCAGCGATGTCTCCAAAGGGAGGACAGCGCTGAAGCTGCCGCAGAGCAGCTTCCATTTCATAAAAGCCCTCGTAATCCTGCTCTGCCGCCAGTGTGATGACCTTGTGGTTGGGCACCATGGTCTGAATAATGGCTTTTCCGGCGGTGTCTCCCCGTCCGGCTCTGCCCACCACCTGCGTCAGCATATTAAAGGTGGTCTCCGCTGCCCGGTAGGAATCGGCATACAGGCTCAGATCCGCATCCAGCACGCCCACCAGTGTGACCTGCGGCAGATTCAGCCCCTTTGCCACCATCTGGGTACCCAGCAGCACATCCATATTTTCGTTTTGAAAACGCTCCAGTATTTTTTCGTGGGTATTTACCGCGCTGACCGTATCCGCGTCCATCCGCGCCACCGTCAGCTCCGGCTGCAGCTCCAAAAGCTCCTGCTGTGCCTTCTGCGTGCCCACGCCCACCTTCTTCACCGGGCCGCCGCAGGCAGGACACCGGTTCACGGCAGCTTGGGAATAGCCGCAGTAGTGGCACATCAGCCGCTCATTGGCGCTGTGGTAGGTCAGCCTTGCGCTGCACCGGGGACATTCCGGCGCTTCACCGCAATCTACGCACACCAGCGCCCGGCTGTTGCCCCGGCGGTTGAGAAACAGCACGGTCTGTTTGCCTGCCGCCGCGGTATCCGCTATGGCAAGCTGCAGGGCGCTGCTGTAGGACAGGTCGTTGCCCTCCCGCACCTCCTGCCGCATATCCACGATCTCTACCTCGGGCAGCCGCCTGCCGTTGTAGCGCCGGGATAGGCGGTATAGTGTATAGTCACCCCGGCGGGCACGGTACATCGTCTCCACCGATGGGGTGGCAGAGCCTAACAGCACCAGTGCGTTTTCCTTGGCACCACGCCATACGGCGATCTCCTTAGCGGCATACCGGGGGGAATTTTCGGATTTATAGGAATGCTCCTGCTCCTCGTCCAAGATCAGCAGACCCAGATCGGGACAGGGGGCAAAGACGGCGGAACGGGTGCCCACCACCACCTTTGCCTCACCGCTGCGGACACGCTTCCATTGGTCATAGCGTTCCGTTGCCGCAAGGCTGGAGTGCAGCACCGCCACCTGCTGCCCGAAATAGGCAGCCATCAAGCCCAAAAGCTGGGGTGTCAGGGCGATCTCCGGCACCAGAAGCACCGCAGCCTTGCCCCGCTGTAGGCAGCTTTGGATCAGCTTGACATATACGGAGGTTTTTCCCGAACCGGTGACGCCCCAAAGCAGCGCCACACCGGGCTGGGGAGCGCCCATCTGCCGGTCAAGACCGTCATACGCCGCCTGCTGCTCGCTGCTCAGCTCCAGCGGTCCCTCCTGCTTGGCAGGGCGCACCTCACGGCAGCGCAGCACCTCCCGCTGGGAGAGCGTCACATAGCCCAGCTCCTCCAGACGGTTCAGCGTCGCCGGCTTGGCACCGGTGAAATAGCAGATCTCCTTCACCGCGGCGCTGCCCACACTGCATAAAAGCTGCAGCACATTTTTCTGCATCACCGCGGACTTGGGGCGGCTGGCAGCAAAGGCAAGGGCTTCCGCCGCATCCACCGCCAAGGTGGCGATCTTCTCCTGCTTGTCCAAGGTGCGCTGACGGAAGCTGCGCTGACCGGTGATCCATTTCTTCCGAAGCAGATAGGAAAGTGCCGTTTCCAGCGCCTCCTCCGAGGGGATCAGCCCCTGCAGCAGCGTTTCCTCTGCAGTACCGCCCAGCTCCTCCATAAAGGAGAGCACCCGGTCAGCATCGGCATTGCGAAGCTTCTTTTCCTTCCAGCTTCGATCCTCGGTGAGCGAATAGGTATCCGCGGTGCGGAACCACAGCCCAGCCGGAAGCATACAGCGAATAGCATCGTAAAAGGTGCAGAAATACCGCTCCCGGATAAATGCCGCCAGACGCAGCATAGTATCGGACAGCAGGCTTTCCCCGTCCAAACATTGGGAAACGGTCTTCAGCCCCTGCTCCTCTCCCGGCTCCACGGTGAGCACCACGCCCTCACTGGGGCGGTTTCCTCTGCCAAAGGGAACTGTGACACGCATACCCGGCAGCAATGCCATGGTATCCGGCACGGCATAGGAATAGGGCTTGTCTATGGCAAAATTGGCAGCGGAAACAGCAATTTTTGCGATCATACAGCCCCTCCCTTTGATCTTAGTTCTTGTACTCGTCCTTTACGGTGGCGGTCAGCTTGCCCTCGGCGACCTCGCGGATGGCAATGGTCACGGGCTTATCGGTCAGCTCCTCTTCCAGAGCCTCTGCCTCGGCAGCGATCTGGCGGGCGCGCTGGGCAACCACATTTACCAGCAGGTAACGGCTGTCCACATTCTTCAGCATATCAGCAACAGGGGGGTAAAGCATAATTGATTCCTCCAAATTATTAGTCCGCCTCACGGGCGATGATATTCAAAATTTCCTCTGCGCAGGTCTCCACTACATCGTTGACCACCTCGTAGTCATACCATCTGCGCTGATCCATTTCCCACTTGGCACGCTCCAGACGGATGGCGATCTGCTCCTCGCTGGTGTCGCCTCTGCCGCGAAGCCGCCGCTCCAGCTCCTCCATAGTCGGAGGGGTGATGAAGATCAGCGTTGCGTCCCGGCGCTTTCTTCTGGCGATGGCAGCGCCCACAGGCTCTATGTCCAGAATGGTATGTCCAAGCGCCAGCCGTTCCTCAAGCTGGCCGATGGGAGTGCCGTAATAATGGGCGTTATGATTGTCGTATTCCAAAAATGCATCCTTGGCGATCATGTCCTCAAAGACTTCCTTGGTCACAAAGAAGTAGTGAACGCCATGCTCCTCGTTGGGACGGGGATCTCTGGTGGTGGCGGAAACAGAGAACCGGATATCCGGCCGCTTCTCCATGACCCTTTTCAGCACCGTGCTTTTGCCCACACCGGACGCACCGGAGATAATAAACAGCTTGCCCTTGCTCATTTTCTCTCTTCCTCCTGAAACTTGTCCGACCAACGCCGGCCAAGGAGCTCCGGCTCCACGGAGGACAAGATCACATGGTCCGTATCCATCAGGATCACCGCCGCCGTCTTACGCCCGTAGGAAGCATCGATCAGCATGCCCCTCTCCTTTGCCTCTTGGATCACACGCTTGATAGGCGCGGAGTCCGGCTCCACGATGGCCAGCACCCGCTCGGCAGCTACCATGCTGCCAAATCCAATATTGATCAGCTTCATAGTCGCCTCTTACTCAATGTTCTGGGTCTGTTCCCGGATCTTTTCCAGCTCTGCCTTGATATCCACCACGACTCTCGCCAAACGGACATCGGTACACTTAGAGCCGATGGTGTTGGCTTCCCTGTTCATCTCCTGCAGCAAGAAGTCCAGCTTTCTGCCGATGGCACCGCCGCCGTCCAGCATGGCATTCATCTGCTCCAGATGGCTGCGCAGGCGCACCGTTTCTTCATCCACAGCCACCTTGTCCGCAAAAATGGCGGCTTCGGTGAGGATGCGGCTTTCGTCGATGGCAGTATTGGCAAGCACCTCCCGGAGCTTGGCTTCCAGACGGGCACGGTAGTCGGAAACGGTCTGGCCGTTGCCCTGCTCCACTACGCCCACCAGCTCAAGAATGGTCTGTCCCCGGCTGCGCAGATCCCGATCCAGAGCAGCACCCTCGGTGCTGCGCATGGCATCGTAGCCGCTGAGGGCTTTGCTGACCACCGTCATCAGATCGGCAAGCAGCTGCTCCTCATCCACCTCCGGCTTCTCAATGGAGAACACCTCCGGCAGACGGGACAGCACAGACACCCGGATATCATCCTCTACGGCATCGTACTCCTCCACCATCTGCTGCATGGCTGCCAGATACCCCTCCAGCACGCCACGGTTCAGCTTGACCACAACCTCGTCTCCCGCTTCGGCATGGACGGAAATATACACATCCACCTTACCCCGGGATACGGAAGCCTTCACCGCCTGCTTCACCGCGTCCTCGGCAAAGGCTAGCATCCGGGGCAAACGCACGGAGCAATCCAAGTAGCGGTTGTTGACGGAGCGCAGCTCCACGGTGAATTCCCTGCCGTTCACCGTTTCCACGGCGCGGCCATAGCCTGTCATACTCTTGATCAAGGTCATTATCCCCTTTTTTTACATTTGTGCAGCGAATTCTATAATGGTATACACAGTTTTTTGTTTTTTTGCCACATTGCGGTCATATGCCACCGCGACGACGATGCCCAGCACAAAAGCAAGGCAGCCCACCAAGGCGCCCATGCCCCATGCCAGATGTCCCAGCAGATAGCCGGCGAAAAACAGCACCACCGGCAGCATATACAGTACCGCAGCCCCCGCCAGCACCGGGCCGGAATCGGAGGAAACATTCACCAGATCTCCGGGCTTGGCGCCGATGGGATTCTCCGCGGTAAACAGCAGCGTCTCCTGTGCGGCACCGCAGCCGGAGCACTTATGGCAGTCACCGGAGCAAGCGCTCTGACGAATGTGGAGCACCTGCGCCGTTCCGTCCGGGTTCAGCTTTCGTACACGGACTAACTGCTTCATTCTTCGGTCACCTCAGGTTCACGCAGGATCGCGGTAACGGAGCAGTTGCCCATAACGCCCACGCTTTCATAGCCCGCGTCCATGACCACCTCGACCTGCATAGTAAAGGTACCTGCCTGCTTTTCGGCAAAGTCCACCCGCAGGGTGAAATCGGAAGCACTCATGGGGCTGACCAGATCCAGAGCTCCCCGCAACTCCAGCTTCAGACTCTGGGTCACGATCTCCGCCTCCAGACCCTCCGGCACATTGACGCACTGGATATTATCGCCGGGAATGGTAAAGATCTTTCTCAGCAGCTTGGGGAATTTGATCGATACGGAAGCCTCGTTGACCGCAGAGCGGTTGGTCACATTGTCCGGCACGGTGATGGGGAACACCAGATTGGTGCCTTCCCAAAGCTCACCAAGGTTCACCGTTCCAATGTTCAGCTCGTTGAGGTTCTCCAGCACCTTGTCGCTGCCGGAGACCTTGATGGTCTTGGGCTCGATCGTGATCTTGCTGGTCTCCTGTGTGGCACCGCCGCCGGAGATCACCGTCAGCACCAGAGGGATCTCCTTCACCCGCTGGATACTCATGGTCACATTCACCTCTGTGGCTTCCACACTGACCAGAGAGGCATCCACCGGCTCTCCCCCTTCGTTGCAAAGGGTATAGCGGTAGCTTTCACTGAAAGATTCGGTTCTGTCGGTGAGCTCCACTTTGATCACAGCTTGGGTGATCTGGTTCACCTGCTCCTCCGGGCCTGTGATCTTAACGGTCTGTCGATCCAGCACCAGAGTGTCCTGATCGGCAATATAATCTGTGGGCACAGAGCCGTTGAGCACTACCTTCACATCAACATTCTTCGTCTCCCGCCGGGCAAAGGTCATCTCCAGCATAGAGGGTGCCTTGGACTCCACGATAATGGCGTTGGAGGCAATATTCCCCGGCAGATAATGGTTATACTGGATCCTCTGGATGCCGGGCTCATCCACCTTGGAAAGATCCGCTTTGATGGTGATATCCGAGGATTTTAAGCTGTACAGATCGGAACGGTTGCCCTTGAGCTTCATGGTGACAGTCTGCTCTGTGCCGCCGACCACCATCAGACCACGCTCCTCCAAAATGCTTTCCCCTTCAAAAACCACGGGGATATTATAAAATTCCGCTGAATATTCCGGGTTTTCCACCGTGACCACATAGGTCCACAGCAAAAACGCCGCCACAATGGATACCAGCGCCACCAAACCCTTATTTTTCATTGGCGCTGTCCTCCTTATTTTTCTTATGCAGCTTCTGCCGCAGCTTCAGAACCAGATTCTCGTTTTTGACTTCCTCGTCCTTGCAAAGCTCGTTGCGCAGCAGGCGTTCCAGCGTCTGGGGTGCCAAATGCCGCTTGAGCATACCGCTCACCGCAACGGAAACGGCACCGGTCTCCTCAGAGACGATGACCACCACCGCGTCGCTTGCCTCGCTCATGCCCACGCCTGCACGGTGACGGGTACCCAGATCGGCGCTGAGCCGGTGGGTATCCGACAGGGGCAGCACGCAGCCTGCCGCGGCTACACGGCCGTTTTGAATGATCACAGCGCCGTCATGGAGAGATGCCTTGGGGAAGAAGATGTTCCGCAGAAGCTGCTCAGAGACCTGACCGTCAATGGCAGTGCCGGTCTTGGTATAGTCATCCACGATGGAATGGCGGGCAAAAACGATCAGCGCACCCACCCGCTCCTTGCTCATGACCTCGCAGGCGGCAACGGTCTCGGAAATAATGGAATCCATGGGCAGCGTATCTTTTTCCGTGCCAAACAGCCTGTTCAGCCGGATGTCTGCCAAATGATCCAGCATACGCCGCAGCTCCGGCTGGAACAGCACCACCACCGCGATCAGACCGACGGCAAGCAGCTGGCTCAGCAAGAAATTCAAGGCATAAAGATGCATGACCTCGGTCAGCCAAGTAACCACCAAAAATCCGATCACCACCGTGGCGATCCGGGCAGTACCGGTAGTCCGGATCAGCGGTATCAGCTTATATATCAGGAATGCCACCAGAATGATATCCAAATAGTCTGACCATTGCATTTTCGTCAGCTGCTGGATAAACTGCTGCAAAAATTCCATATATGCATCTACCTCTTTTCTGCCCGTTTCGGCGTCTTTTGGTCAATTCGTATACCAACCCTATTATCCTTACTATTATAGCGGATTCGTTTGTCCTTGGCAATAGCAAAAGCAGAAATTTTTACGCTCTCACCCCATCAAGCCCTTGTAAAAATTGCCGGGTTTGGGCATCACAGGCATTATATCCGAAGCTGACACGCACCGTTCCCGTGTCCAGCGTTCCTGCGCTTTCATGGGCAAGAGGCGCACAGTGCAGCCCGCTGCGGACAGCGATCCCCTGCTGCGCCAGCGCCGCTGCCAGCTCTTCGCAATCGGTTTTCCCAACAAAAGACACCGTTCCTCCTTGATGTTCCCCGGAAAACACCCGAAATCCCCTATTTTTCAGAGCTTCCGCACAGTACCGTGCCTGCCGCCGCTCCCGACGGGCGATGGCAGCCGTCCCCTCTTGGGACACATAGCGGATCCCCGCTGCCAGACCGGCGATCCCCGGTACATTCAGTGTTCCCGCCTCCGCCCGGTCGGGCAGAAAGTCCGGCATCTCCTGTAACCGGGAGGCGCTGCCTGTGCCGCCATGGAGCAGGGGCTTTGGCAGGCTGCCGCAGAGCAGGATGCCTGCGCCTTGGGGACCTAACAGCCCTTTATGCCCCGGCATGGCAATATAATCCGCCCCCAGCTTTTTCAGCGACACCGGCAGCACCCCTGCCGATTGGGCAGCATCGAGGATAAAGGGCACGCCTGCGCTGCGGCACAGCGCCGCCATCTCCTCCACAGGCAGGATATAGCCAAACACATTGGAAACATGGGTAAAAACCGCCGCATCGGCACCCTTTTTCAGCGCGGCGGCAAAGCTGTCCAGCGTGTCCGCCCAGTCAAACAGCCGTCTGCCCGCCACGGTAAGCCCCACTTTCCGGGCATACAGCGGACGGGTCACCGCGTTATGCTCAAAGCCGGACACCACCACCCGGCTGCCGGGCTTCACCAGCGTTTCTATGGCAATATTCAGCCCGTGGGTGCAGTTGGCGGTGAAAACCACCTGCTCCGGGGCGCATTCAAACAGCTTTGCCGCGGCTTCCCGGCAGCCGTACACGGTTTTTGCCGCCTCCATGGCAGCACCGTAGCCGCCCCTGCCGGGATTGGCGCACCGCTCCAGCGCCTTATGCACTGCCCGTCTCACCTCCGGGAGCTTGGGAAAAGAGGTGGCGCCGTGATCCAGATAGGTCATGGCACCATTTCCTCCACGCTTCCGTCCTCCTTGCGGCGGTATACCTTACGAAAATCCACCTGCTGCTGCCGCAGCAGCCGAAGTGCCTCTTTTGCGTCTGCCAGCTTCAGCCGCAGGCAGTATCCACAGCCCTGCTCCTCCATCCAGCGGGGCGTCCGCTGCAGGCTGCAGCCGATATTGCCCCGGCGCAGCACCGTCTCCCCCCGCTGGGCAAAGGTCACAGAGCGGAATGTGATAAATCCGGTCATCATATCCAACCCTCCCGGAACAAACTATGCCGGCACGCCCCTTTCTGTTCCGTAAAAAGCAGAAAAAGATGGCGTTTGCTTATTGAAATGCGTCGCAATTTCCATTATAATGAAAATATCCTAATAACAGGAGGCACATTATGGAACATTTCAATCCCTTGCTGAAAAGTGTGAGCAGCCCCCAGAAGTTCATCACCATCGGTGAGATCATGCTGCGTCTGACTCCGCCCAACTACGAAAAGATCCGTACCGCCAACAACTTCCAAGCTACCTACGGCGGCAGTGAAGCAAACATTGCTCTGGCGCTGGCAAATCTTGGGATCGACAGCACCTTCTTCTCCGTTGTGCCCAATAACTCCATCGGCAAGAGCGCCATCCGTATGCTGCGCAGCAACGATGTCCACTGCTCTCCCGTGATCCTCAGCACCCCCGAGGAGACCCCCACCCACCGTCTGGGTACTTACTATCTGGAAACCGGCTACGGCATCCGTGCCAGCAAGGTCACCTACGACCGCAAGCACAGCGCCATTACCGAGTATGACCTGTCCTGTGTGGATCTGGACAAGCTGCTGGAGGGCTATGATTGGCTCCACCTGTCCGGCATTACCCCCGCTCTGTGCCAAAGCTGCGCCGATTTCATTCTGAATTGTCTGAAGGTCGCCAAGCAGAAGGGGCTCACCGTCAGCTTTGACGGCAACTTCCGCAGCCGCCTGTGGACATGGGAGGAAGCCCGGGATTACTGCACGCTGTGCCTGCCCTATGTGGATGTTCTGCTGGGCATCGAGCCCTACCACCTGTGGAAGGACGAAAATGACCACTCCAAGGGCGATTGGAAGGACGGCGTTCCCCTGCAGCCCAGCTATGAGCAGCAGGACGAGATCTTCCAGCGCTTTATCGACCGCTATCCCAACCTCAAGTGCATCGCACGCCATGTGCGCTATGCCCATTCCGGCTCCCAGAACAGTCTGAAGGCATTCATGTGGTATCAGGGGCACACCTTTGAAAGCAAGCTGTTTACCTTCAACATCCTCGACCGTGTGGGCGGCGGCGATGCCTTTGCCAGCGGCTTGATCTACGCCATGATGCACGGCTACAAGCCCATGGATATGGTGAACTTCGCGGTGGCAAGCTCCGTGATCAAGCACACCATCCATGGTGATGCCAACATCACCGACGATGCCAAGGCGATCAAAGAGATCATGAATATGAATTTCGACATCAAGCGCTAACTGCATATCAAAAGCCAGCGGTCATCAAACCGCTGGCTTTTCTATTTATGAAATTCCGATTTATCGACATGTTTGCACCGCACCCAAAGGCCCCCTTGTGTAAAGGGGGCTGTCAAAAATCTATTTGATTTTTGACTGGGGGATTGTAAGGCTTCGATACGGAACAATCCCTTGATTTTACAGGGTCTTTTTGGCGGTATTTCCTAGGGAGCTGTGGAGACTTGATGAAGTATCCCCCCTGTCAGCTACGCTGACAAATCGCTGCGGCGATTCCGGTCGCGGCTCTGACAGTCCACCGGACTGTCATTCACTACCGCGACTGCGCTTC
>JAFQFP010000044.1 GCA_017398625.1 Oscillospiraceae bacterium | reverse complement strand
TGATCCCCGGCCCGCTTGATCTGATCCCGGATGGGGATGCGCCTGGACTTGGACTTGTTCAGCACCTTTTTGGAATACTCCGAGAAACAGGCGGTCATGGCATCAGCCTGTCCCGCCTTGAAAAACAACAGGTATTTGTCCGGGCCTGTCTTATAAAAGGCATAGTCCACATTCCACTTCCGGGCCACCCGGTCAAAACTCTTGGTATCGCCGGACAGCTCCAGACTGTTGGTAGACACGCCATGCCGCATAAGCTGCTTTACGGTCTGTTTGCCGTGAGGGGTCTGCCGGGCGCGGTGTTCTTTGGCAATCTTGCGCCCCACAGCGGCCACCACATAGGCAAGGCTCCGCGCCGTCAGCTTACTGGCCCGGACGGAAACTGCAACAGTACGCCGGGAAATATCTTCTTCTATCAGCTATGCCGCCTCCTTTCTCACCTCGGGACAAGTTGTCCCAAGGTGGGGTTATCGTTCCGTGTGGCCCAGCGTGGGCCGTTTCCGTTCTCCCTCCAGCGAGGAACGGTCTATAATTTCCTTGAAAGCTGACATCTGCTCCCGGATAGACAGCTTGGGCATGGAGAAAACACGGTGCTCGTCTGGAATGTCATCCCGGCCTGTGTAGTGCTCTATGAAGCTGCTGCGGTTATCGGCCACATATCCACCGGGGGCATAGTGGCCGCTGTCATTGATCCGCACATCTCGCCCGTATGCCTCATAGTCGATATAATCAATGAGGTGTTCCGGGACTTGCACACCGCCGAACTCCAGCACATACATACGGCCCAATTCCTCGTCACTACGGACACCGGAATAGAACTCAAAGCAATCCAGATTTTGCGTGAGGTTGATTAAGTCTTTCACGCTGCCTGTGTATTCGCCAGCGTCTATGACCGCTTCAAACTTTTCAATATCGCTCTGATCCATTTCCGACAGCAGCTCGGCCAGATAGTTGAGCTCGTCAATGCTTTCATATTCGCCCAAGTGTTCATGCAGCCCCAGCACATCGCCGTCAAAGCTGGTAATGAAAATCTCCTCATACCGTATGCCGTCCACACCGATGCGCTTTAAGAGGGACTGCACCTCCTCCGCCGTGGTGGGGAATTTCAGCGTTTCGCCCACAAGCTGCCCCTCGGCATATTTGCCGAGGTTGGTAATGTAGGCTTCCAGCAGGGCCGCCATATCAGCGGCGGCCCTGTCCCTTGACCGTCAAGATGCCCTCCAGCGTGGTTGCCGTGATACCCAGCCGCTGGGCAACGGCAATATCGTTCTTCATGGCCTCGGTGACGGTATGGCCGCACACCACCAGCACATGAGAGCGTTTGAGCAGATTACGGGCCATGTCGATCCCGCTTTTGTGCTCCTCGGGAATGGCATCATTGAGGAACAGGGGATGGAACAGCGTGGGACAAATGGGCGAAAAGCCCGCCTCGTAAACAGAACGGCAATACTGCGCCGCCTGTTTTGCGTTTTCGGCATCGCTGCCGCACCACGCAGCGGTGATATATGCGAGGGGTCGTTTCATTGTTAAAACCTCCATTCAATGAAAAAAACCTCGGGACAAAATGTCTCGAGGTTACAGGCTCTTATCCGTTTTCTTTTCGGGCTTGCCCAGCTCGGGGGGCTGCTTGGCCTTCCAGTCATCCAGCAGGGCCATGATCTGATCCTTCATCTGACGGGGGGACTTGTCCTTGCCGAAATACTTTTCCAGTTCCGCGCTATTGATAATCACCTTATCAACCTCCTTCTTTTCTTCCATCAAAATGCCGTCGATCACATCGCCGTTCAGCTTGCCCTCTTGATCCAGCTTGCGGAGCCGCTGGGCTTGGGACAGGGACGGAGAGGACTGCTGGCCCTCAATGGACACGGCGATATACTTCTGATGCTTGGGCCGGATAAAGGAAATCTCCACGGCGGGGGTAAATGCCAGCTTTTTTTCGTCCAGCATTTTCTGCAAATCCGGCACCAGCTCGGTCAAGCGGATATACCGCTGCACCTGTTTGTAGTTCATGCCGTTGCGATCACCCACGATCTGCGTGGAGCGTTTACCCGCCTCCTGTGCGTCCTCACCGGGACGAGCGCCTTGGTGCTTGATGGCCTCCACCTGCATTTTCAAAGACTGTGCCTTTTCCGTGGGCAAAATCTTTTCACGGTGGCGCAGGTTGTCATCCGTCATAGCGAGGATGGCCTCGTCATCGGTCATGTTACGGACGATACAGGGCATATTCACAAATCCGGCCAGCTCACTTGCCCTCTGGCGGCGGTGGCCCGCGATGATCTCATACCCG
>JAFQFP010000002.1 GCA_017398625.1 Oscillospiraceae bacterium | reverse complement strand
AGTACCGTAGTAGTTCTCCCAATCCGCTGCGGCAACGGTCTTGGTGACCTCTCTGCCGTCGGCATAGCTCTTGGTGATCTCCATGGTATAGCTTGCGTCGTAGTTTTCCGCCATCAGGTACAGGTACAGGGTGATGTCGTTGTTCAGCGCCAGGTTCACACCGGCAACGCTAAAGGGCTCTACCACAGGCGCTTCCGGAATATCCGGGGTGTAGACAACATACCACAGGTTCACAGAGGAGCTGCTTCTGGTCACAGTATGGCTTCCCGCCTCGATCTCCACCGTCAGATGGCTGTTGGTGTCGATGGTGTAGCCTGTGCCGTTGATCAGTACCTTCTTATTTCTATCGGAGGTGCTGCCGCCGAAGATCATGGTCAGCGTGCCGGAATAGGGTGCGTCGAAGGTCACATTGCTGGTGCTCTTGTCCAGCTTCAGACAACGGGTAAGGGTCTTTCCGTCATAGCTCACCGTGCCCTTACCGGTGGACAGTTCGCCGGTGATGGTGTAGAAATCGCTTTCCAGACCGTTAGCGGTGAAGTCATGGATATACTGGCTTGCCACATTGCCGGGAACGGTGGGCTGGGTGGGAGCCTCGGTGGGCTCGGTGACTACGGGGTCGGTGGGCTCGGTGACCACGGGGTCGGTAGGATCGGGATCAGTGGGATCGGTGGGGTCGGGATCGGTGGGCTCGGGATCGGTGATCACAGAGTTGCCGCCGATGGACACGAGGTTAGTTTCGTATGCTTCCAGAGCAGCTCTGAGCTGGGTATTAACAGCACTGGTTTCATCATCCACAGCATCGTTGAATTCCCACTGGAAGTCGCCGCCGCCAACACGGCCGGCATAAGCAACGGTCTTCTCCGCGCCTGCCTGCGCAGTATCTACGGTGTAGGAATAGAAGCTGGAGGCGGTATCAAAGTTGTTGTAGGTCGCACCGCCGTTGGTGGCTGCCACAGAGGAAGGAACCTGCTCATCCCGGCTGGAAGCAACATAGGCGTCGAAGCTGGTGCTGCCGGAGGTGTAGGGAATGAAGCTGGTTTCACCCACGATGACATTGCCGTATGCCTTGATCATGCCACCGGGTTCACCGGACATGGTCTTGCTGGTGTCGGAGCCCTGAGCAGAGGTCAGCATGGGGTAATCGCAGTTGCGGAAGTAGTTGTTTTCCGCAAACACATCGGCGTCACAGGCGGCACCGATGCCATAGCCGGAATTGCCGTCGTAGTAGTTGTTGTAAACATGGACGGAAGCATTGCGAACTCTGGGATGACGGGAATCGGAGTGGTCATACCAGTTGTGGTGGTAGGAAATATAGTTGGAGCTGTCACCGGAGCTGGAGCCCTGCAGGTTGACCTTGCCGCAATCCCAGAAATGGTTGTAGGAGTGGGTGATATAGCGGGATGCCTTGGTATCCAGAGCGCCGTCACCCTTGACCTTGTCGCCACCCCGGTCGGTTCCGTAGAAGAAGTCGTTGTTATGCACCCATGCGTGGGTAACATCCTCCAAGGTAATGCTATCGCCCTCGGAGCTGGCGTTGTTCATGAAGCCAAGATTGCGGATTTCCACATTCTCACACTCGGAGAGGACAAAGCCCCAGCCGTTGCAGGTGGCATCCTCGCCAACACCCTCCACGGTGACGGCTTGGGCATTGCCTTCGATGCGGATCTGACCGCTGCTGGTCTTGGAGGGGATGCCCAACTCACCGATGATACGGATGCACACGGGGACAGTGGCATCTTCGGCTGCGGAGACGATGTTCTGCAGACCGGTGGCGGTACCTCTGCCGGGAATGTTGGCAGAAACGGTGTTCTTGTTTTCTTCCGTTACATACACCACAACTGCGCCCTTTGCAAGAGTTCCGTCTGCGTTGTATGCGCCTACATTGTAGCCGCCGGAATGGGCAAAACCGCCTCTGTCATGGGCAAGAACGGTCAATGTATCGGATTCCATGGCAGCGGAAGTGGCTTCTGCGCCATCCACAATGGGAACGACCTTCAGCACATAGCTGCCTGCTGCCAGACCAAGGGCATCAGCGCGCATACGGTCGGGGTACTGGCGGATCAGCTCGGTATCCAGTTGGGTATAACTGCCGCCGGACTTCTTTACATAAACATTGTAGCCATCCGCGCCGGAGATCAGTGCCCATTCCACATAGGCAGATTCCAGATGACCGGCAGCTTCCAAAATACTGGAGGATACGGTTTCAGACCGTCCGCAAAGGCTGCAGACACCGTTTACATAGCTGTGACCGGTAGCTGCGGTGTAGCTGTCCTTGTAGCTGCTGCCGCAGGTAGTACAGGTATGGGTAGTGTAGCCTTGGGCGGTGCAGGAGGGCGCGGTAACCGCAGTTTTGTAGCTGTGACCTGTGGCGGGGATGGTCTCGGTGTAGCTGCTGCCGCAGGAACAGGTATAGGTTCGGATACCTGCGGCGGTGCAGGTAGCTGCATTGGTCACCTTGGCGCTGTAGCTATGTGTATGGGGCTCAGTAGATTCCTCGGTGGGTTCTGCGGTAGGCTCACTGGTGGGGGGTTCAGTAGGTTCGCTGCTGGGTGCCGCAGTAGGCTCCTCGGTAGGCTCGGTTTCCAGAGGCTGACCGTCGGTGGTAAAGGCGATGTACCACAGATGCACCGTATCACTCTTGATCACAGTGTGTTCGCCCTCGCTTAGGCTCACAGTCAGCAGATTATTGGAGTCGATGGTTCGACCGTTGCCGTCCACCAGAACGGTATTATTCTTATCGGAGGTGCTGCCGCCGAATACCATTACCAGAGTGCCGGAGTAAGGGGCGGTAAAGGATACGGAGGCAGATGTGCTGCTCATCACCAAGCATTGGGTCAGAGACAGACCCTCATAGCTGACCTTGCCCTTGCTGGTGGACAGATCGCCGGTGATGGTGTAGAAAGAACTTTCCTTGCCGTCCTTGGTGAAGTTGTGGATATAGGTGACGGAAGGACCGGTAGGGACAGGCTCGGTGGGAACGGTCTCGGATTCAGGGGTATAGTCGATATCCGGGGTGGTGGCAGATGCCTTCATGGGGCCGGCATAAGCCAGCACGGTGTCATAAGCGGTGGCGGCATTTGCCTGCAGGGCATAGTTGCCGTCGGCAACATAGCCGTAAGCGGAATTGGTATCAAAGTTTTCGTAGAGACATTTGGAGTCGATGGTGGTGGCTTTATCGGTGACCTCATGCAGCGCGGTGTTGGTCATGTTGGTGCAGTTGGTGTAGGTATTTTTGTAGCACTTGGCATCACCGTTGTTGTGGCTGTCAGTGACCTTGCAATCGATAAAGGTGTTGTACTCACTGTAAATATAGCAGTTTGCACGCAAGCTCATGCAGTATTTGCTCTGACCTTCAAAAACGTTATTATAAATGTGGATATTGGCTTGCCGCGCCAAAGGTGCGCGAGCTTCGCAGTCTTTCCAATAGTTGTGGTGCCATGTCATGTGGTACTGGATATCGGAGTCCTTTGCGCCAACCAGATTTGTCTTGTGGTAGCCTTCAAAGTAGCAGTAGCTCATGGTATAGTACTGACCGCGCTTGAAGTCCACAGCACCGTCGCCGCCATTCTTATCGCCTTCGGCGGGGTTTTTAATGGTAGGGCCGTAGAAGGAGCAGTTATGGACCCAGCAACGCTCTACGGCGGCGGTAAAGGTAGTTCCGCTGCGGACACCTTCCATACCTACGCAATCTTCGGGAACATTTCTAAATTCCAGATTCCGTACTTCAAAGCTCTTGCCGTAGTTGGGATAGGCCTCCTGTGCGATAAAGTGCAGACCCCAGCCGTTGATGACGGAATCGTCACCGACACCCTCGATAGTGATGTTCATGCCGGATTGCATCCGTGCCATAAAGCCGTTATCGCCAACACTTCCGCCGTAATCGGTGGAGTCATAAGCGGTCAGACCTGTGGGGGCGGTCACATTGCCGATAATACGCACCACCAGAGGTGTGCCCTCCTCCGCCAGACGGCGCAGGATCTGCTGGTTCGTGTTAAGCGCATGCTCAATAGGCAGCCCGGTGGTAGAATCGATCTTGTATTGACCACCGCCGGAATTGAGGATATTGCCGATGCCGGTGACGGTGGTACCGTCCTTGGCGGATACGGTAACGGTATCCTTATTTTCATCGGTGACATACAGCACGATGGCGTTGTCCTTCAAGGTGCCGTCATTCTTATAAGCGCCCACGCCCTGAGAGTAGTTCCAGTGGGCGTAGCCGCTGCGGTCATAGGCAGTCACCTTGATTCCGGTTTGGGTGTAAACCCCGCCGGTGGTGGTGACGGTCAGATCATAGGTGCCGGCTGCCAGACCGGGAATGTCGATACGGACACCGCCGCTGACATCCCGAACCAGATATTCAAGCGCATCTCCGGTGAGTGAGCCGGAAGCGGTGCCGGAATAGGAAACGGCGGTGACATCGGCATCGGAGACACCGCTGATGGTTGCATACAGGCTTTCAAACCAGCCACTTACTTCTGTGAAAGAGGAAGCGGCCGATGCCGGGAGGGAGATGCCCATGCTCATCATGCCAAGTAGCATTGCCATGACCAGCAGGGAACATACATTTTGCTTGAATTCTTTCATGTTTTCATCAAACTCCTTTGAGTGAAGTACACTTGTCCGCCGATGCGAAACAATTTAGAATCATTTTAGCACAATTGAATTCTAATTACAATAAATCGGAGACATTTCTCACCATAAAAATTAGATTCTGTTTTTTGTATAATCTGTCAAAAATACCCGCCGGGGCATCTGCGTTATAGCAGATGCCCCGGCGGATGGGATTCCGTTGTTATTCAAATACCGCGTCGTAGACGATGGAGCTTACCACACCGTCGGTGAGGATGATGGTCAGCTTGCTTTCGCCCTTGTTTATGATATAGGCGTTGCTGCCGTTATAGCCATCGGTGCCGTAGGCAGCCTCCACAGCGGCCTGTGTAGAGCCGATGTAGATACCTTCGGCGGTGGTGACGGTATCATCGGCGAACCATGCGGCAAATACATGATCCTTGTCGCCTTGCGGGTAGGTGTTCAGATAGAAGCTGCCGAAGAAATAGGTCTTGTCCAGACCGGTAAAGGCGCAGCTTGTCTCCTCGGTGTAGCTCTTGGGCTCGCCCATGGCAGCCAGAATGGGGGAAGCCTCTGCCTTCATAGCGATCTCAACTCCGCCGGCGGTGAAGGTAAAGCCCTTTTCTGCAGGGGTGGTCTCCTGCTGAGGCTGGGTCTGGCTGGGGGTGGTGTCGTTGGGAAGGGCGGCGGTGGTCTCATTGGCGCCGTTTTCGGAGGGGCTGCAGGCGGCAAGGCTCAGCGCCATCGCCAGACACAGCAGCAGTGCGATATACTTTTTCATGTTATTCTCCTTGTTGTTGCTCTGCAGACTCTAAAGCCTGCTTTTGGTCATAATAGGCCTGTGTTTTTTCTTCCCACAGGGTGCTGATGGCTTCCTCGCCCCGGCGATCCGGTATGCCGCATTCCTCGGAAAGGATCTTTCCAAAATAGGATGCCAGCTTTTCCGCACCGTACACATTCAAATGCAGGCCGGTATCGTAGGTGTCGGTATTCCAATCGATGCCGATCTCGTCCACCAGCTCCAAGAAGTTGATGTACTTCAGACCGTGCTCCTGTGCATAGCTTTCCATCTGGGCATCCCACTGATCCCACCAGACGGGATACAGGCTGGGCGCTTTCATCAGCACCAGCTCAACACCATACTCCTCACACAGCGCAACCATCTTATCCAGATAGTAGTAGCTGTTTTCCCCAAAGGTATAGTCTACAAGGGGCTTTTCCATGTGGGGGGCAGTGACGGGCTTGATGCCGGTCTGCATCAGGTAGCCGTTGTGACCGATCTGCTCCTTTTGGAACAGGTAGGTAAAGTCGTCCTGCTTCAGCTCCGACCAGCGGCTGTGATACCGCAGGATAGGGAACAGATAGGTAAATATGCTTTGCCATTGCTTTTCCGTTTCCGTCATAGAGGCGAGGATGGAATTCCATTTGGAAGATGACCAGCGCATTCCGTCCAGCGTCATACGGTTGTATGCCTCTCGCTGGTCGGAGCTTCCGGCGCTGGCGGGGGTGTGGTATTTCATGGACAGCACATTGAACACCACCACCTTCGGGGTCTCGTACCGGAAGGTCTCCTCCATCAGATAGTAGGATTGCCAGATCATTTGCTGGGGGCTGCCCCGGATGTAGGAGGTGATGCCGTAGTCCTCCCACAGTGTGATGGGGGAGATGTTTTCGTAGACCTCGCAGTCACCGATGAAGATCACATCGTTGTTTCCGGTGTTGTCATAGTATTCCGCGATCAGCGCGCCGTCACGGCTTTCGTCCATATATTTGGGCATCAGCAGCATTTGCAGCAGATACAGCACAGCCACACACAGACACAGCGCCGCCAGCAGTTTAAAGGTTTTTTTCTTCTTCACGGCGGCCTCCTAGAACTGGTTGTAGATAAAGTTGCTGGCATTGTAGCCAATGCCGTAGCTGCCCATCAGCACCACGGCAACGAACAGCACGAACAGCAGCGCCCAGCGCAGGGCATCGGGCTTGGTTTGCAAAAGGGCGCGCAGGCTGCCCTTTTTCTCCTGCACCAAGCTGACGGAGAATATGAGCACAAGAGCGCTACCCAGAATGGCGTAATCCAGACCGGTGAGTCCCAATTTCATCATAGAACCGTCCCACAGCAGGGATATATTCCAAGTGGTGAAAAGGCTTCCCACTCGATGCCAGTATTCACCCACATCCGGAAACAGATCCACCACACGGATCAGATTCATCAGCATAAACATCCGGAGTATCTCAAAGCTACCGTACCATGCCTTGTCTTTTAAGTGAAACTTGCCGTGGAATTTGGTGTACAGTGGGGCGCATTCCTCGGACAGCACGATAAAGAAACAGTTGAGCATGCCCCAGAGGATGAAATTGGGGGTTAGACCGTGCCAGATGCCGGTGACAAACCATGTGGCAACGGATGCCACATACACCGGCAGCCGCTTGCCGAAGTTGCCGAACCGTTTTCTGGCGGACTTGCTCAGCTTCAGCATGGGCTGGCTGACGGAAATGGGGTAAAAGATATAGTCCTTCATCCATTCGCCAAGGGTGATATGCCAACGCCGCCAGTACTCCGCGATGTTTTTGGAGAAATAGGGACGGATAAAGTTTTCCGGCAGGCGAATGCCCAAGGCTTGGGAAAGACCAATGGTGATATCGATGCCGCCGGTGAAGTCGGCGTAGATCTGCACGGCATAGAACACCGAAAGCAGCAAGAAGCCGAAGCCTGTAAACTCCGAGCCCTTCAGCGCGGCAACAGCCACGGCGATGCGGTCAGCGACCACCAGCTTTTTGAAGTAGCCCCAGAGCATTCTCTGCAGACCGAAGGAGACCTCCTTGCCGTCAAAGCTGTGGGGGGCGCAAAGCTGGGGAGCCAGCAGAGAAAACTTGCTGATAGGACCTTGGATGAGCTGGGGGAAGTAGGAAACGAACAGCGCCAGACGGAAGATATTCCGCTCCGGGCGCACAGTGCCCCGGTACACATCGATCACATAGCCCATGGACTGGAACATATAGAAGGAAATGCCCAGCGGCAGCCCCAGTGTTAAAAAGTCAAGGCCGGTGTCCTGTGCCATAGCGCGGAAGGGCTGGATCAGCAGACCCTTGCACAGCGCCAGAACGCTGAAATTTACCACCAGACAGCCAATCAGCCAGATCCGGTTGCCCCGCTTGACCTTTGCCTTGTAGGTCTTGCGGTCCTCACGGGAAAGCTCCGCCTTGTGCTTGGCTATGTAGGCATCCTGCTGCTGCAGCCGTCTGCCTATGATATTGGTGGCGGCGTAGGTGGTCAGCACGGTAATCAGGATAAAAACCAGATACTCCGTGCCTGCCCACAGGTAAAACAGGCAGCTTGCTCCAAGCAGCAGCATCCACTGTCCCTTTTTGGGAATCAGATAATAGATCAGCAGCAGCGCAGCGGCAAAGGCAAGGAAGCCAAAGGAAGTAAATTGCATAACAGCCTCACTTTGACGGACTTATTCGTCCATCAGCTTTTCGATCAGCGCCCAGATCGCCTGAGCGGAATTGAAGTTTTCGGGGATCAGCTCCTCCGCAGGGATGGCAACATCGTACTCGCTGTCGATCTCGGCAACCAGCGTTACGATATCAAAGGAATCCAAGATCTGATCGTCGATCAAATTTTGGGCGGTCTCAAAATCCATGTCGGGGTGCAGCTCGCTCAAAATATTCAGCAGTGCTTCCATAGTCAGTTCTCCTTATTTTCGTACTGTGTTTTCAGTAAATTGCGGTCGATCTTTCCGTTGGGGGTCAGGGGCATGGTATCCAGCCGGCGCACCACATTGGGAACCATGTAGCGGGGGAGCTTTTCCTTGATGTAGGCGGTCATTTCGCCGGGGGCAGCGTCGCCTGCGTAGAACAGGATGATCTTCTTTTTCTCATTGTCAAACAGGCAGCAGGCAGAGTGCACCTGCGGGTGCATATTCACAATGACCTCGATCTCGCCCAGCTCGATGCGGTGACCCATGTGCTTGATCTGGAAGTCCTTACGGGAGAGGAATACCAGCTCCCCTCGCTCGTTGTACTTTCCTAAATCGCCGGTGCGATAGATCAGCTCCGGGTACAGGTCGTTCAGCGGATTCTGCACAAAGGCTTCCGCTGTTTTTTCCGGGTTGCGGTAGTAGCCCAGCGTCAGACAGGTGCCGCGAACACAGATCTCACCCTGCTCGCCGGGGGCAGGTTCTTTGTTATTCTCATCCAGCAAGATGATGTCGGTATTGCGGAAGGGTTTGCCTACGGGCAGGCTCTCCTCCAGAGAGAATTCCCGGTCTACCTCATAGTAGCAGCAGATGCCGGTGACCTCCGTAGGCCCGTAGAGGTTAATGAAACGGGCATTGGGCAGGGCGGCACGCCACAGGTTGAACTGCTTGATGGGAAATACCTCGCTGGCGAAGGCGATGGTGTGCAAATATTCCGGCTTGATCTTCTCAAAGGTACGGAAGGAAGAGATCATGGTCAGCGCGGACACCACCCAGCAGACGGTGTTGATTCGGTAGCGGTTCAAAAACTCCACCAGCTTGATGGGGAACATGAATAGCTGCTTGGGGATGATATAGGTGGTAGCGCCGTACTTCAGAGTGGGGTACACCTCTTTCAGACAGGCATCGAAATACAGGGGGGTCTGGTTGCCAAACACCGTATCTTCATTGAACCGCAGCACCTCGCTTAAATGCTCGATGTAGTCGATGACGGAGCGGTGGCAAGCCATAACACCCTTGGGAACTCCGGTGGAGCCGGAGGTAAAAACGATATAAATGGGGTCGGTGTCGATCTGCCTGTCCCGAATGGCGGCAAGAGCAGCCTCATCTACGGGAGCGGTGCAGATATCATCGTAGAGATAGGTCTTGCCGCTGTAGTTGAACCCGTGGATCATTTCCCGGGTAGTATCGTCGCAGATGATGGCACCGGGCTGCAAGGTTTGGAAGATCAGCTCGATGCGGTGGCGGGGCATTTCCTCGTCCAGCGGCACATAGTAGCAGCCGGCGTAAATAGTGCCGAAAAAGGCGACAATGGTCTTGGGGTGCTTCTTCATAAACACCACCACAGGCTTTTTGTAAAAGCCCTCCCGGTGGAGGTGGGAAGCGATGGATCGGGCTTGGTCACTGACCTGCCGGAAGGTCAGCGCGCACTCCTCGTTGGCAAAGGCGGTCTTATCCGGTACCCGGGGCAGGGTCTGCTCCAGATACTGCATTACATTGGTGAGCATAACGGTCCTCGTCTTTCAGTTTGAGATCAAGCAGTGATATTCTTCCTTCAATTCTTCTCCGCACAGCACCACGGACCGCTGCGCCAGCACCTCCATGGCATCGATGAAGCCGGCACCGATTGCGTAGTCCCGCTTGATCAGCGACAGCTCGGTGCAGCCGAGAATGATGGCCTGCGCGCCGTTTTCATGAAGCTCACGGCTGACGGCATGGAACCGCTCCATATCTGCTTTGCGGTTGGCCTTGATGTTGTTGTAGATTAGATGCATCACATCCTTCTGCCGCTTGGCAGAGGGGATCACCGGGGTGATGCCCACATTTTCCAGCTCTTGGGCAAACAGCCGGGCGGAAATGGTGCCGTCGGTTGCCATGATGCCGGCGGTGCGGATGCCATGCTCCTTCAAATGGGCGGCTGTTTCCCGCACGCCGTTGATCACGCTTACGGAAATGGCGCTTTCGATCTCCTTGTAAAAATAGTGGGCGGTGACGCAGGGAATGGCAATAAACTGAGCGCCCTGAGCCACCAGATTTTCGCCAATGGCGATCATCCGGGGCAGGGGATTGGGATTTGAATGATCCAGAATATAGCCGGTGCGGTCGGGAATGGAGGGGAAATTATAGATGATCATGTCTAGATGCTGCTGATCGGTCTGGGCGTCGGTCATGCGGATCACCAGCTCCATAAAGTGAGCGGTGGCAATGGGACCCAGACCGCCAATGACACCCAGCACCTTTTTTTCGCTTGTGTGCATTTTATTCCTCCGGAGTGGCGGGGTAGAGGGACTTATCCCGATTGTGACTGTTATAGTGGGCGTTGGAGTAGGCATCCAGCTTGGCATCGGTGATGAGGCAGAAGCTGATGTTCTGGTTGACCCGGGGGGTGGCATCAAAGTGGTAATAGGTCTCGCCGCCGTCCACACTGACAAGGCTCCAATAGTGACCTGCCGCGCCGGGGTAGGGCTTGACCTTCACCACATCGATGTTGGGAATGCCCAGCCGCTCAAACAGCAGTTTGGTCACGGCAAAATAGTTGAAGCAATCTCCCCGGTAGGTGGTCAGCATTTTATAAGCTGCCTGATGCCAGTCGGATTTGTCGGAGTGATCCACATAGCTAAAGCCGTTGTGCGCCCAGTTATAGATGGCTCTGACCTTCTGACGGTCGGTCATATCGTCATTTACGATCCGGGCAAGGGTCTTGTCCGCCAAGGCGTAGATGGTCTCCAGATCCACATAGCCTTCTTTTTTCTCATACACGGTGACGGTGGCGCTAGCAGTAGACTGGTTGCCGCAGTAATCCACAGCGCTGTAGGTCACCGTATAGACACCGGGAGCGCTCAGATCCACAGCGCTGTTGTCGATGGTCAGAACCGGAGCTTCATCCATATTGTCGGTGACGGAAACACCGTTGCGGTAAGAGATAGTATCTCCCTGATACAACTCTATATCCTTCACACCGGTGATCTCCGGTGCGATCTCGTCACCAATGACGGTAAGCTTGGCGGTGAGCTCGGTGCGGTTGCCGCTGGTATCGGTCAGCACCAGTACCACAGCTCTTTCGCCGCCGCTGGAGACATCCGGCTCTTGCTTGTATGCCACCTTGACCTCGGTGACATCTTCGGTCTCAACGATGAAATCGCTGATCTGGGGCATTTTGGTCTGATTCACGGTAACATCCTGCACGGTGCCGGAAGGGGGCGTGGTATCCACCACCTGCAGTGCGATGGGATACAGCTCTTTGCCGTAGCGAAGCTGGGCATGGTAGGTGCCGGGAACGGTGGAAGCATCCTCCGGGAACTGCGTCTCAAAGGAAGCTTCCAGCTTCTTTTGCTCATAGAGGAAATCGGCGGCTTGGGGCAGGGCTTCGCCTGCTTCCAGCGTAAGACCGCCCCGGACATTCAGCGCCGGATCCTCCCAGATGAAAAAGTAATAGCCTGCGGCACAGGCAGCCGCCAGCAAAACAACACATAACAGGATCAGCAGCACCTTTTTGGAACGCTGTTTCTTTTGTGCCATAGTAAAAACCTCCCAAAATCACAGGGTATCAAAAAACCAACCTGTATTATAGCACTTTCCGGCGGGTTTTTCCACTCTTTTTGTATCCTTTTACGATTTTTTAATAAATTTGGGTCTTACGGGATTTCTTTTTCGCTGAGACGGCGGCTGAGAGCGCCCTTTACGATCTTGGCAAGATCCGTCAGCTCCGCGGACAGAAGCTGCCGCAGATCGTTGTTGGTGTGAATGGTTTTGATGTACTGCAGCAGGGCTTTTGGCTCGATGAGCTGGTCTACCGTATTTGCGCCGCTGCTGCTGAGCAGGTCGTATACCCCGTCTACAAAGGTGCTGCGCTCTTCCTTGTTCATGCTGCGCAGCCAGCTTTTGATGGCGTTGCCCATGAACACCGTTTCGGAAGACATGGCGTCGGCGTAGATAAAGTCGCCGCCCAGCACCTCCCAAGAGTAGGGCTCATGCTGCAAAAGGCTGATCTGGCGGCTTTTGATCACCCGGTAGGGCTCCTCGTGCTCCAGAAGCATCCCGATGATGGAAGATTCGGGGATAAAGGTACGGATCTTGGGCACCATGGCAAGATAGCCTGCGTCGCCCATCAAATACTCGGTAAAGCCGGGACCGTCGTTGTTGAAAACGGCGGCGATCCGCTTCTGCAGGAACAGACCGCACTTGGCTGCGGCGAACACTGCCAGATTGCCGCCCTTGGAGTGGCCGCCCAGCCGCAGGATCATCTGATTATTCGCGGCAAAGGCTTGGGTATAGCGCAGAGCTTCCTGTTGGGCAGGCACGGTGTCTTGAAAGCTCATGTTGAAGTCCTCTTTCCAGCCGACCAGCGAGGTGTCTGTTCCCCGAAATGCTAGAAAGGCGCTGCCGTCGGGCAACAGGAAGGACAGGGCGGCAAACTGGGTCTCCTCCTCCGGGATAAACAGATTTTGGTAAAAGCTCAGCCCAATGTCCCGATAGCGGGGGCTTTGCGCCATGGTGCGCAGCAGGGTTAGATCGTTTTTCACACGGATGCGGCTGTCTGTATCCTCCAAGGCAAAGAAGGCATCTGCAGCGCTGTGCAGAGGGATCGCGGCATTTGGTTTTGTAGTGACGATACCGTCAAAGTTGATGTACACCAAGGCAGAAAACAGCAGGGCATCCACATTGTTTACGGGAACCTGAGAGAAGGGGATATCTCCCCGCCATGTGATATATTCAAACAGGTCTGCCATAGAAAACACTCCTTTTCCGTAGAGATCGGACGAGGCACTTTTTTATAAGGTATTATACCATGGAATCGCAGTGTCTGCAATGCTTTCAAAAAATTGCATAAATTTTCATAAAATTCATTGACTTAATGCTTTAAGAGTGGTAGACTAAGGGAAAATATGCAAAACACGATGATGAAAACCAGTACACGCCGTACCTCTTTTGCCAGAGAACTGCCGGGTGGTGCAAGACAGTGAAAAGAGTGGTGTGGAATTCCTTTCGGAGTGGCCGCGCTGAAACGGCAGTAGGTGCGGACGGGTAAGCCCGATACAGCTTGCGGGCATGTTAGTGCCCCATGAGGCCGCGTAAGCGGTAAACTGAGGTGGTACCACAGGAATTTCTTGTCCTCTGCTTTTTAGCAGAGGGCAATTTCTTTTTTAAGGGGAGGAAAATATGGTTATTACAGATTTTTTGGAGAGAAACGCACGGCTGTACGGTCAGGAAAGCGCTCTGGTGGAGATCAATCCCTCCGAGGAGCGGGATAAGGCCGTTACATGGTGGGATTTTAACCTGATCGAGAGCGCCAGTCCCGACACTCCCTACCGCCGGGAGCTGAGCTGGAAGGATTTTGACCGCCGTGCCAACCGGTTCGCCAATCTGCTGCTGAGCCGCGGTCTGAAAAAGGGAACCAAGGTGGCGATCCTAATGATGAACTGTCTGGAGTGGCTGCCCATCTATTTCGGCATCCTCAAGGCAGGCTGCATCGCCGTACCTATGAATTTCCGCTTTTCCAGCGACGAGATCAAGTACTGTCTGGAGCTGGCGGATGTGGAGGTTTTGGTGTTCGGGCCGGAGTTTATCAGCCGTATGGATGTGATCGAGAAGCAGATCCCGCAGGTGCGGATGCTGTTTTTCGTGGGAAAGGACGGCCCTGCCTACACCGAGGATTGCCTGTCTTTGGTGGGCTTCTGCTCCTCCAGTGCGCCTCCCGTGGCTTTGGAAGAGACCGATGATGCCGCTATCTATTTCTCCTCCGGTACCACCGGCTTCCCCAAGGCGATCCTGCATAATCACAGGGCGCTGCTCCATTCCTGCCGCACCGAGCAGAACCACCACAGCCAGACCCGTTCCGATGTGTTCCTGTGCATTCCGCCGCTGTACCACACCGGCGCGAAAATGCACTGGTTCGGCTCTCTGATGGCAGGCTCCAAGGCGGTGCTGCTGCGGGGCGTGAAGCCGGAGTGGATATTGCGGGCTGTCACAGAGGAGCAATGCACCATCGTTTGGCTGCTGGTGCCGTGGGCACAGGATCTGCTGGATGCCATCGATGCCGGGAAGGTGGAGCTGAGCCACTACCGTCTGGATCAGTGGCGGCTGATGCACATCGGTGCCCAGCCGGTACCCCCCAGCCTCATTAAGCGGTGGATGAATGTGTTCCCCCACCATCAGTATGATACCAACTACGGTCTTTCCGAGTCCATCGGTCCCGGCTGTGTCCATCTGGGCGTGGAAAATGTACATAAGGTCGGCGCCATCGGCAAGGCAGGCTACTGCTGGCAGACCCGGATCGTTGACGAGCACGGTCAGCAGGTGCTGCCCGGCGAGGTGGGAGAGCTGATCGTCCGGGGCGACGGTGTGATGCTTTGCTATTATAAGAATCCGGAAGCAACTGCCGAGGTACTGAAGGATGGCTGGCTCTACACCGGCGATATGGCGCGGCAGGATGAGGACGGCTTCATCTATCTGGTAGACCGGAAGAAGGATGTGGTCATTTCCGGCGGCGAGAACCTGTACCCGGTACAGATCGAGGATTTCCTCCGTGGCTATCACAAGATCAAGGATGTGGCAGTCATCGGTATGCCCGATGCCCGTTTGGGCGAGATCGCCGCTGCCATCATTGAGATCAAGGAAGACATGGATTGCACGCAGGAAGAAATCGAGGACTTCTGCAAGGCGCTGCCCCGTTACAAACGTCCCAGAAAGATGTTCTTTGCTTCTGTTCCCCGGAATGCCACAGGCAAGATCGACAAGCCTGCGCTGCGTGAAAAATACTGCAGCGGCCGTCTGGTCGAGGCACAGATCACAGGTTAAATGAGGTAATTACAATGGATATGGCAATCAAAATCGGCATGCTGGTGGTGTTCTTCGGTATTATGATCGGCACCGGCCTATATTGCCGCAAGCACTCCACGGATGTGGATGGCTTCGTTTTGGGCGGACGCAGTGTTGGCCCGTGGCTGACGGCGTTTGCTTATGGTACTTCCTATTTTTCCGCGGTGGTATTCGTAGGCTACGCCGGACAGTTCGGCTGGAAGTACGGCATCGCCGCCACATGGGCAGGCATCGGTAACGCGCTTTTGGGCTCCTTGCTGGCATGGGCGGTGCTTGGCAGACGCACACGTGTCATGACCCAGCATCTGGACAGCGCAACTATGCCCCAGTTCTTTGAGAGCCGCTACAGCAGCAAGGCGCTGAAGCTGGCAGCATCCGTGATCATCTTCATTTTCTTGATCCCCTATACCGCTTCGCTGTACAACGGTCTCAGCCGTCTGTTCGGTATGGCATTTGATATTGACTACGGCGTTTGCGTTTTGGTCATGGCGGTGCTGACAGGTATTTATGTCATCGCCGGCGGCTATATGGCAACTGCTATCAACGATTTTATTCAGGGAATCATCATGCTGGTGGGCATCTGTGCCGTCATAGGCGCGGTGCTGAAGAGCCAAGGCGGCTTTATGGAAGCGCTGAACGGTCTTTCCGCAGTGTCCGACCCGGAGGTCTCCGATGCTCCCGGCGTGTTCAACTCCTTTTTTGGCCCCGATCCCATCAATCTGCTGGGCGTGGTACTGCTGACCTCCCTCGGCACTTGGGGTCTGCCCCAGATGGTGCAGAAGTTCTACGCCATCAAGAGCGAAAAAGCCATCAACAAGGGCATGATCATTTCCACCCTATTCGCGCTGGTGGTGGCAGGCGGTTGCTACTTCCTCGGTGGCTTCGGGCGGCTGTTCTCCGGCAAGATCGATATTGCTGCCAACGGATACGATTCCATTATTCCCACTATGCTCTCCGGCTTATCTCCGTTCCTTATCGCCGTTGTGGTGGTGCTGGTGCTGTCTGCTTCCATGTCCACTCTGTCGTCTCTGGTGCTGGCATCCAGCTCTACGCTGACGCTGGACTTTATCAAGGGCACACTGGTGAAGGGTATGAGCGAGAAAAAGCAGCTTCTGATCATGCGGATCTTCATCGCCGTGTTTATCGCCATCTCCACGGTCATCGCCATTGTACAGTATAATTCCAATGTGACCTTCATCGCCCAGCTGATGGGCGTGAGCTGGGGCGCACTGGCAGGCGCTTTCCTTGCACCGTTCCTCTACGGCCTGTATTGGAAGCGGGCGACCAAGGCTTCCGTCTGGGTCAGCTTTATCTTCTCTACCGTGGTGATGCTGGCAAACATTCTGTTCAAGAGCGCATTCCCTGTGCTGCTCCAATCTCCCATCAACGCAGGCGTGTTCTGTATGCTGGCGGGTCTGGTGATCGTGCCGGTGGTCAGTCTGGTTACCAAGGCTCCCGATAAGGCTTATGTGGAGAAGGTATTCTCTTGTTATGATAAAAAGGTAGTTGTTTCCGTGAAGGACGCCATTGGCGAGCCTGTGGAAAAATAAGGAGGAAGCAAACATGAAACAGCTTATGCTTGGCAACGAGGCAGTTGCCAGAGGACTTTATGAAGCCGGGTGCAGCTTTGTATCCAGCTATCCCGGCACCCCCAGCACCGAGATCACCGAGGCGGTGGCAAAATATCCCGAGGTCTATGCCGAGTGGGCACCCAACGAAAAGGTGGCGATGGAAGCCGCCTTCGGCGCATCCTTGGCAGGAAGAAGAAGCTTCTGCGGCATGAAGCATGTGGGTCTGAATGTGGCAGCGGATCCTCTGTTTACCATTGCCTATACCGGTGTCAACGGCGGCATGGTCATCGGCGTTGCGGACGATGCGGGTATGCACAGCTCCCAGAATGAGCAGGATTCCCGCCATTATGCCCGCTCTGCCAAGATCCCAATGCTGGAGCCCGCGGACTCCGCGGAAGCGATCGCCTTTACAAAGCTGGCGTACGAACTGTCCGAACAGTATGATACGCCGGTTCTGATGAAAATGTGCACCCGTGTTTCCCACTCTCAGAGTGTGGTCGAGACAGGGGAGCGGGTGGAGAGCATCAAGACCTATGAAAAGAACCCTCAGAAGTACATCATGATGCCCGGTAATGCCAAGCGCCGCCACCCGGTGGTGGAGCAGCGCACCCGGGATCTGGTAGCCTACGCGGAGACGGCGCAGATCAACCGGGTAGAACCGGGCAAGAGCAGCCAAATGGGTATCATTACATCTTCTACCTCCTACCAGTATGTGAAGGAGGTCTGCGGCGATACCTATCCTGTGATGAAGCTGGGCATGATCTGGCCCATGCCCGAGGAGAAGATCAAGGAATTTGCCGCTTCTGTGAGTATGCTGGTGATCGTGGAGGAGCTGGACAGCTTTATCGAGGAGCATTGCCGAAGCTTGGGACTTGCCTGCGTAGGTAAGAGCAATTTCTCCTGCATCGATGAGCTGAGTCCGCTGAAGGTGGCAGCCCAGCTTGCCCAGCCTTGGCAGACCGGTGTAAAGCTGGAGGAAGCCATTCCTCCCAGACCGCCTGTTATGTGTGCGGGCTGTCCCCACAGAGGCCTGTTCTACACCTTGAAGAAGAATAAGCTGACGGTTCTGGGCGATATCGGCTGCTATACGCTGGGTGCGGTAGCTCCGCTGGCAGCGCTGGATACCACCATCTGCATGGGCGCTTCCGTATCCGGGCTCCATGGCTTTACCAAGAGCCAAGGCGGTGCTGCCGACGGGAAGACCGTGGCTGTCATCGGCGACTCCACCTTTATGCACTCCGGGATCACCGGACTTGTGAATGTGGCATATAACGAATCCAATTCCACGGTGATCATCGTGGACAACTCCATCACCGGCATGACCGGTCATCAGCAGAACCCCACCACCGGCTTCAACCTGAAGGGTGACCCCTGCGCTAAGATCGATCTGGAAACGCTGTGCCGTGCGGTGGGCATCCGCCGTGTCCGTGTGGTAGATCCCTATGATCTGGAGCAGTGCGACCGGGCAGTTAAGGAAGAGCTGGCTGCCAATGAGCCTTCGGTCATCATTTCCCGCCGTCCCTGTGCGCTGCTGAAATATGTGAAGCACAAGGCACCGCTGGTCGTGGATAACGACAAGTGCGTGGGCTGCAAGGCATGTATGAAGATCGGCTGCCCTGCCATCAGCATTGTTGGCGGCAAGGCAAAGGTGGACAACACTCTGTGCGTGGGCTGCGGTGTATGCCAGCAGCTTTGCAAGCTGGGTGCACTGAAGGAGGCGTGAGTATGGAAACGAAAAATATTATGATCGTGGGCGTTGGGGGACAGGGCAGCCTGCTGGCTTCCAAGCTGCTGGGCAGACTTCTGCTGACCAAGGGCTATGATATCAAGGTCTCCGAGGTTCACGGCATGAGCCAGCGGGGCGGCAGTGTAGTGACCTATGTACGCTACGGCGATAAGGTCTATTCTCCCGTGATCGACATGGGGCAGGCGGATTTTATCGTGTCCTTTGAGCTGCTGGAGGCAGCCCGTTGGACTGAGTACTTAAAGCCCGGCGGAAAGATCATCACCAATACCCAGCAGATCAACCCTATGCCGGTGGTCATCGGTGCTATGGAGTATCCGCAATCGCTGGCAGAGAAAATGACGGCGGCAGGCATCGATCTGGATGCCATCGACGCCTTGGCGCTGGCGGAGCAGGCAGGCTCTGCCAAGGCGGTGAATATCGTGCTGATGGGTAGACTTTCCAAATACTTCGACTTTACGCAGGAGGAATGGATGCAGGCCATTGCACAGAGCGTTCCCGCAAAGTTTTTGGAATTGAATCAAAAAGCATTTGCCTTGGGTGCAAACGCATAAAAGGAGTGAAGTATTATGTCCAATTATTACCAGCCGGAAATCGAGACCATGCCCTATGAGCAGCTTCGGGCGCTGCAGAATGAGCGCCTGCTGAAGCAGGTGCAGCATGTTTGGGACAATGTGCCCTACTACCGTCAGAAAATGGAGGAGAAGGGTGTTACACCCGCCGATATCCAGAGCATCGACGATCTTCACAAGCTGCCCTTCCTGACCAAAGATGACCTGCGGGAGGCTTATCCCTACGGCTTGATGGGCAAGCCCCTGTCCGAGTGCGTCCGGATCCAATCCACCTCCGGCACCACAGGCAAGCGTGTGGTGGCATTCTACACCCAGCATGATATCGATCTGTGGGAGGATTGCTGTGCCCGCGCCATCGTGGCGGCAGGGGGCACCAAGGAGGATGTGGTCCATGTTTCCTATGGCTACGGTCTGTTCACCGGCGGCCCCGGTCTTAACGGCGGTTCTCACCGGGTGGGCTGTCTGACCCTGCCTATGTCCTCCGGCAATACCGACCGGCAGCTACAGTTTATGACCGATCTGGGCTCCACCATTCTGTGCTGCACCCCTTCCTACGCTGCATATCTGGCAGAGAGCATCCATGAGCGGGGCTTGCAGGATCAGATCAAGCTGAAAGCGGGTATTTTCGGTGCGGAAGCATGGAGCGAGGATATGCGCCATGACATCGAAAACAAGCTGGGCATCAAGGCATACGATATTTACGGTCTGACCGAGACTTCCGGTCCGGGTGTCAGCTACGAGTGCAGCGAGCAGACCGGTATGCACATCAATGAGGATCACTTTATCGCGGAGATCATCGACCCCAACACCGGAGAGGTGCTGCCCGAGGGAACCAAGGGCGAGCTGGTATTTACCGCCATCACAAAGGAAGCCTTCCCGTTGCTGCGCTATCGTACGCGCGATATCTGTGTCCTGTCCCGCAAGAAATGCTCCTGCGGACGGACGCATGTGAAGATGTCCAAGCCCATGGGCAGAAGCGATGATATGCTGATCATCCGAGGCGTGAATGTATTCCCGTCCCAGATCGAGACCGTGCTGCTGCAGCAGGGTTATCCCGCCAACTACCAGATCATCGTGGACCGTGTCAACAACTCCGATACACTGGAGGTTCAGGTGGAAATGACTCCGGAGATGTTCTCTGATTCGCTGGGCAAGATCGCTCAGATGGAGAAGGAGCTGGTAGGAGCGCTGAAGGCAATGCTGGGCATCATGGCAAAGGTCAAGCTGGTGGCACCTAAGAGCATTACCAGAAGCGAGGGTAAGGCTGTCCGTGTCATCGATAAGCGCAAGATTTAAGGAGGAAAGGGTTATGAGTATCCATCAAATCTCGGTATTTCTGGAAAACCGTGCCGGTCAGCTTGCGGAGATCACCCAGAAGCTGGCGGCAAAAAGCATTGATATCCGTGCCATTTCCATTGCGGAGACTGCTGACTACGGTGTGGCGCGAATGATCGTCAATGATGCCCAAGCAGCAACGGCTATTTTGCTGGAGCATGGGGATATTCTGTCCATGACGCCTGTGTGGGCGGTGGAGGTTCCCGACCGTCCTGCGGGATTGGCGGAGCTGCTGGCAGTGCTGGCGGAAAACAGCATTGATGTGGAGTATATGTACTCTCTGTTTACCCACAAGGAAGGCCATGCCTACATGGTGCTGCGGATCACCGATGAAGCGGCACTGACAAAGGCAATGGCGTCCCATGATATCAAGATCGTGGGCAACGAGGAACTGGGCATCCGGTAACAATATAAAAGCAGCCGGCATACCGCCGGCTGCTTTCATATATGCAGCCCGTCAAATCCCGATTTATCGACATGTTTGCACCGCACCCAAAGGCCCCCTTGTGTAAAGGGGGCTGTCAAAAATCTATTTGATTTTTGACTGGGGGATTGTAAGGTTTCGATACGGAACAATCCCTTGATTTTCAGGGT
>JAFQFP010000040.1 GCA_017398625.1 Oscillospiraceae bacterium | reverse complement strand
CCGCACCAGGGAGCCCAGAAGTCCAGCAGGACGGGTTTGTCGGAATTCATGACTTCATTCTGGAAATTGGATTTATTGATATTGATAGCAGACATCTTGTTGTCCTCCTTGTTTTTCTTTTGTGATTGTATTATATCAGGTATATTTGCTGGCTTCTGTGATGTTGTCACATTGTCAAGTTCTTGCCATGCCGTCCACGCTCAGCACAACGCCGGTGATATAGGACGCCTCGTCCGAAGCGAGGAATGCAAAGGCATTTGCGATGTCCTCCGGCTGTCCTAGACGCTTGAGCGGAATCCGTGCGATCATGGGGTCGATGACTTCTTTGGGAACAGCCTTCATCATATCGGTCTCCGTAATGCCGGGCGCGACGGCGTTGACCCGGATGCCCTTGGGCCCCAGTTCCCGAGCAAGGGAAACAGTCAGACCATTAACCGCGAACTTGGATGCCGGATAGGCAAAGCCGCTGGGCTGTCCGGTAATGCTGACCATCGAGGATGTGGAGAGGATGACGCCGTTTCCTTTGGCGGTCATGCACTCAGCTGCTGCGCGCGTTGCGTTGAATACGCCCTTGACGTTCAGATCCATGACCTTGTCAAAGGTTTCCTCGGTGTACTCCATAAAGGGAGTGCTCTCCGATACGCCTGCGTTGTTGATCAGAATGTCCACGCAGCCGTATTGGGACGTCGCTTCTCTGAAAGCTGTCCGAACGGAATCCAGGCTGGACAGATCAGGGCTGATGCCTGCAACCGTCGCATCGGGGTACTTCTCCTTCAGCTGCGCCACGGCCTTGTCGGCGGACGCCTGCGTGCTTGCGGTCAGTATGACCTTTGCGCCTTCCTTTAGAAACTTGTCTGCGGTTGCGAAGCCGATGCCTCTGCTGCCGCCGGTGATGATGGCTACTTTATCCTTCAGTCTCATTCTGAGAACCTCCTTTTTGTTTGATGGCTATATCATACCCAATTTCAATCCGCATGACCGTGATAAGATCACAATGCCCAAACTGATTGTCGCTTTATTAAGGAAGAAACAATCGGCCCGAGCATTTTGTGATTTCATCACGGAAAACAAGATATCTTCCGGGTATACTGTGATCAAACAAAACGAAAGGGGCTGGCACAATGGCAGTTATGAATATAAACTCAAAGAAGCTCAAGGCAATGATTGAGAACGGGAAGACCTTTCTGGTAGATTTCTGGGCGCCCTGGTGCCCGCATTGCCGCAAGATCAACCCGGCATACGAGCAGATTGCAGAGCAGTACGCAGGCGTACTTGACGTGGTAAAGGTCGATATGGATGAGAATGACAAGCTCTGGAGTGAACTGCAGGTCGAACTGATCCCTACGCTCAGGCTGTATGTGGACGGTAAGCCCGTCGCTTCCACTGTTGCGCCGGAATCCAAGGCGGCCATCGATGAATTTCTCTCCGGTATCCTGCCAGAACATGAAGAGGAAGACGACGCACATGTTTATGACATGCTCATCATCGGCGGCGGACCCGGCGGATACACGGCAGCGCTGTACGCAGCAAGAGCAGGGTTCGATACGCTGGTGATCGAAAAGCTCTCCGCAGGCGGACAGATGGCGCTGACCCATCAGATCGACAACTATCCGGGCTTTGTGGAGGGCATCGGCGGCTGGGAACTGGCGGATCAGATGCAGCGGCAGGCTGAACGCTTCGGCGCTAAAACTCAGAAT
>JAFQFP010000043.1 GCA_017398625.1 Oscillospiraceae bacterium | reverse complement strand
TCCTGAATACCTGGTACGGCGGTGAGATGAAGAAGGGCCTGTTCTCCATGATGAACTACTTCCTGCCCCTGAACGGCATGGCCTCCATGCACTGCTCCGCCAACACCGACATGAACGGCGAGAACACCGCTCTGTTCTTCGGCCTGTCCGGCACCGGCAAGACCACCCTGTCCACCGACCCCAAGCGTCTGCTGATCGGCGACGACGAGCATGGCTGGGACGACGAGGGCGTCTTCAACTTCGAGGGCGGCTGCTACGCCAAGGTCATCAACCTGGACGCCGAGTCCGAGCCCGACATCTACAACGCCATCAAGCGCAACGCTCTGCTGGAGAACGTGACCGTCGATGAGAATGGCAAGTGCGACTTCGCCGACGGCTCCGTCACCGAGAACACCCGCGTCTCCTACCCCATCGACCACATCGAGAAGATCGTCCGTCCCGCCTCCAAGGGCCCCGACGCCAAGAACGTCATCTTCCTGTCCGCCGACGCCTTCGGCGTTCTGCCCCCCGTCTCCATCCTGACCCCCGAGCAGACCCAGTACTACTTCCTGTCCGGCTTCACCAGCAAGCTGGCCGGCACCGAGCGCGGCATCACCGAGCCCACCCCCACCTTCTCCGCCTGCTTCGGCCAGGCCTTCCTGGAGCTGCATCCCACCAAGTACGGTGAGGAGCTGGTCAAGAAGATGGAGAAGTCCGGCGCCAAGGCTTACCTGGTCAACACCGGCTGGAACGGCACCGGCAAGCGTATCTCCATCAAGGATACCCGCGGCATCATCGACGCCATCCTGGATGGCTCCATCCTGAAGGCCGAGACCAAGACCATCCCCTACTTCAACCTGGAGGTCCCCACCGCTCTGCCCGGTGTCGACACCAACATCCTGGATCCCCGCAACACCTACGCTGAGGCCGGTATCTGGGAGGAGAAGGCCAAGGACCTGTCCGAGCGCTTCATCAAGAACTTCGTCAAGTACACCGGCAACGACGCCGGCAAGGCTCTGGTCGCCGCTGGTCCCCAGCTGTAATCCGGATCTGACCGTATGAGACATAAGCCCCCGGCCATGCGGCCGGGGGCTTTTTCCGTAAAATGCGCTGCCTTATGGAACAGGAAAGATCCCCGCTTCCGGCGAAGCGGGGTGCGGTCATCTTTTGGGATAGGGCTGCTTTTCCGGCGTCCTGCCCAGCAGATAATCGATGCTGGTGTTGTAATAGTCAGCCAGCTTGTGCAGGGCACCGATGGGAACGTTCAGCTTGCCCAGCTCATAGTCGGAATAGGTCGTCTGGTGGATCTGCAGCAGCTCCGCCAGGGCGGCCTGCTTCAGATCGCGGTCTTCCCGGAGGTCCCGCAGTCTGTTTCTGTACATAATATCACCCATGGATAAGTATGGGGCAAGGGATATTCCCTTATTGACTTTTAAGGGAATATCCCTTAAACTGACCCAAAAGGAGGAATGTATATGCTCGAATGGGTGCTGCGGATCGCAGACCGGGTGGACGCACTGGCGAAGGCCGACCC
>JAFQFP010000039.1 GCA_017398625.1 Oscillospiraceae bacterium | reverse complement strand
CCCACCGTTTCCACACGGTTTCCGTCCGACAGTTCAAACAGCACCTTGTCAGTTTGCATTGATTTCTCATGATGGATCGCCTTGATCTCCACAACAGTTTCACCAAACTGCTCCACCAACTTTTCGCGCAGCGTTTTTGGAAGCAACTTCATATCTTCAAAACGCATAATTCCTTGTAGGAACACAGCATCAAGCAGTTGCTTATAACGATACTCAGGTAAGCGCATATCCGCTATGAGCTGTTTCATTTTTTTATACTTGGACATAATTATATTTTCTCCTGCTTATTTAATCGCAATCTTTCCTGTCTTGGTACTAAAACAATTCATCCAGTAAAATATAATATTTTATTTTCTCCCAATCAGGCTTGATCCCCAGTAAGTCAAAAAATAGCTCGACATACTGTTCTTCCCCGATATCCTCCCTGATCGACCGGACGCAGAAGGCAATGTCATACCACTTGTCCGCCCTGCCGCTTCTCCCAAGATCAATAAAGCCACTTACTTTGCCATCTTTCACAAAGATGTTGCTGTCTCCCAGGTCGCCGTGGGAAAAGACAAGTTCCTCTTCGGGCTTTTCCGTCTTTAAAAAATCATACAGCTCGCGCGGATCTTTAAATGGAGTGTCTTCTTCCCAGTTTTCGCAATCCACATCGGCCAGATCGTTATTCAGTAAGTAATCCAATTCGGCTAAGCGGCTGTCTAAGCTATTCGTATAGGGACAATCCGATATGTCGATGGAGTGAAAGAGCCTGATGCACTCCGCATACAGCTCGATAATCTTTTCAGGGCTTTGTTCATCTTCATACTCTTCCGAGCAAAGGACGCCATCGGCCTCACTCATGAGCAGATTGCTCCAGCCATCATGCCGTTCAAAGTGCAGGACCTTTGGAACAGGCAGCTTTCCTTCCAGCCATAGCATCATGTCCTTTTCCCGTTCCACATCATAGGTGGTCCCTTTATACCGGCTGTCCGTCATTTTTAAATATAGGTTTTCATTTTCTCCCACCAGCTTATATACCTTAGCAGGAGACATTCCTTCCGTATCTTTTACGCAGCGGTATTTTTCGATCAGTTTTTTCAATTCCGGTGATATTCTCATTTTAGCCATTTATTATTTCCTTCCTCTTTTCTACAGTATTTGTAGTTTTTCCTGTCCCCGGCGCACCTGTGATTACAATAATTCTACCTTGATTCATCTATATTTTACCTCCACAACTTCCGATTTGTCGTTCTGTTTAGTCCCCAAAGAACCTACTAAACCAGCTACGCTTTTGAACCGGTTCTGTCTCACGCTCCGGCTGATCGGCTCCGGACTTGCCGGAAAGAAGCTGCTGATGCATTGTCCCAGCATGGAGAGCCTGGGCCGCTGCCGCAGTCTGCTGTGCCGTCACCAACGCCGAGCTGACCTCCGCCAACCTTGCGTTCAGTTCCTCGATCTGCTTGTCCTTTACAGCAAGTTGCTCGCTTTTCCGGTCTAATTCTCCCTGCAGCATAGCGATCAAAGTGGTTTCGCAAGTTTCGCAACTTGCTTTCGCCTGTTGCGAAACTTGCTTTCGTTCAACACCTAAATAATGCTGATATATGGCGGTTTTTTGACTTTCGCTGATTGCGAAACTTCCTTTCGCATCTTTCGCAACATGGTTTCGCCTACACCATGCACGAACTGCCTGTTCCGACACGCCACATTCTATTGCAATTTCCGTTATTACACCCGCCAAATATCATCACCACTCTTTCATCCGGAGTTAATCTCAAAACAAATCGCTATGAGATCCCGTCCTTATCAATTTCAAAATCAAAGTCTGCCGAACAACTTTATAGACCAACAGCCAGTCCGGCTCGATGTGACATTCTCTCATGTCCTTATAATTTCTGGAATTAGTGAGAGCATGATCTCGATACGCCTCCGGCAACGGCTGCTCGTTACACAACAGCGTGATCACTTCCTCCAACTTCTTCGGATCGCAGCCTCTCTTGATCGCAAGCTTGTAATCTCGTTTGAACTGCCCCGAAAACTCCGGCTTAAGCATTCAGCGCCTCCATCAGATCTGCAACGCTATCAAACGGACCATACATATCCTCTCCCTTTTCTGCCGCCTCCATCGCCGCATAGGTAACAGCATTCGGCTCGTCAACCTTGACTTCAAAGGGAAGTCCATGACACCTAAGTGCCTGTCGATAAAAAATACCCGTTGCCGTACTCAAATCCATTCCGAGGGACTTAAAGAGAGCTGCCGCCTGTGCTTTCAGCTCCGGCTCCATTCTTATCGTCATATTTCCTTTAGCCATAATAGCACTCCTTTCCTCGTCATTTTTAGCTTGCACTAATATTATATTCAATATTCGTGACATTTGCAAGTGCATTGCAAATGTTTTTTTGCAACTTTTCTATGAACAGTGCTTTCTATATGCTAACACCGCAGCGTGTACATTTAGGGGGTGAAAAAGCCTTATTTCGCGCGGTTTTCAAGCCTCGTTTTCGGTGGGGTAATATAAAAACCCTTACCCGCCCCGAAAACGCCTTGTAGGGCGTTTCTGGGGCGTTTACAGCCCTTTCTTAAATTCCTCCACCAACAGATCGCTCAAAGCCTGTGATGGGCGTATTTTGACCGTTATATGCCCCTCCGGTACGGTGTCCCACCATTTGCGGATCGTTTTCGGATCAAGTCCGGTGTCCCTATGACAATCGGCCTTGCGTCCCTCTGGATGCTCCTGCCGCCACGCATAGACTTGCGCTTTCTTTTCTTCTGCCCCTTTTCTTCTCCATGTGCCGCCAGGATAATCCACTTCCTGCACCGCCCTTGCTCTTTTCAAATGCTCTTTCTGTGATCTACCATTCCTCTTGTTGCGCTCGATGCGAACATCGGTCAGAGCTTCAATATCGGAAATCGTGAAATTGTAATACTCCTTGTCGTAGGCTTCCAGCGCACTCCGTATATCTTCCTCGGTCAATGCGTTCTCATGCTTCACCATCTGCAGATCATCAAAAGCCTCTTTCATATCCTGCCGGAGCTGCTGCTTCGACACACCGCATTTGTAAGCATAGATAGCAAGGCACATCAAAAAGAAATACCGATGCCCGCCCTTTATCTCTCCGATCTGCCGCAGCCACCAATGGTAGAGCGCATACGGATCATCACCATGCACCTTTCCGGCAATATCCCACTTCTTGCGTCCTTTCTCGCCTCTCACAACAACACGCTCATACCACTCCGGATATGCCTCCCTCGCCTCAGCTCGTGTCATTTTGGATGGGCTGAAAGGCTTATTGACATCCACCCTGTTTTCTGGCTTTGCGTAGGCGTTCAGATAATCCAGCGTTACCCGTTCTCCGGTACGGAAAGCGACCAGCTCCGTCCCATGCTTGTCATTGATGCTGCCCACCATGCGGAAGCTCTGATTGATGGATTGATACTGGATCGCCTTGACCTGCGAAGTGCTGCCATACTCCCATAGCCGGAAAGTGAGGTCATATTTCAGACTTTTAAGCTGAATTTTTATATTCGGGTATAGGTCAATCGGCTGCTGGAAAACATAGTAGATATGCAGCCCTGTCCCCGACAGAACAAGGAAAGTCGGCATCGGCAACCGGCGCACTCGCTCCGGATCGCCGCCAAAGCGCAGAAAGAGGTTGCGCAGCTCGGCAAGACCTACGCCATCCAGATCGAAGATCAGAGCATACATCCGCTGGGCGTTCTCCAGCCTGTTCTCCTTTCTGCGATATGCAAGACCGCTGCACAAAGTAAGGCTGTTCCCCTCGACAAACTCCATGTAATCCTGTTCCCATGTGTCGTTATACATCTTCCTGCGCCGGAGCTTCTTATCCTCGCTCTGTTCGTCCCGATACAGATACACAGCGTTCGGATGGGAAAAATCCGTGTGCCGTTCTCCGGAGTTCTCATTGTCCGGAAACAGCTCTTTATAAAACTCATAGCCTCCGACCTCCGGATATTGTGCGCTCAAATACTCGTAGCAGCCTCGATAATTCTCGGTCATATTACCACCTCACAAAAGAAAAAGTACCAAAAAGAAAATCCGCTGCGGCGGGGATCGCCTGCGGGCGGGAAGGGGGAAAAGGGGGAGCAAAAGAGCGGCGGCTACGCCGCCTTAAAGAGAAAGTCACCTCCCCCTTTTCCCCCTCGCTGCGGGGCATTGAAAGTGCCGCCACTATGGAAAACCCGATGGGTTTACCACAGTGGCTTGGAAAACCTCTAACGAGGTTTACCACACTTCCAACACCCCTCCGCTCACCCCCCTTTTCCCCTCCGACTTTCTCCCTTTCAGAGAGAAAAAATATAGGTTGGGAGTACCCTTACAGGGGGCTTAGATTATCAATACAGCAATTCCCTATTTTCAGTTGTTATTATAGCCTGTCCGAAAGAGATTTTCAAGCCCTCCGGACAGGCTTCTTTTACAGCTCCATGCCGCCCATTCCTCGCTGGTGCTGCTGTTGCTCCTGCTGCTGTCCAATCTCCGGATCGGGCAGCAGCTCCCTCGCCTTTTCAAGCAGAGGACGCAGACGCTCCGGCAAGTGTTCTTCCAAGAAGTCCAGCATCCGACCGATGCCGTCCGTCAGACGCTCGGTGAAGCTGCGTTCCTCCTGCAGCTCGGATTGCAGATAATAGTTTTCATCGCGCAGCCTCCGGTTTTCCTGTTCAAGCCTCTGCTGCCGCTGCGCTTCTTCCAGCCGCTTCTTCATGGACGGCACCTGTGACCGCAGACGGGTGTTTTCCTCCGTCAGCTCCTGTACCTTGTGCCGATCCGTCACGCTGCGCAGTGCCATTTTCTTTAGCTGCTCGACCTGATCCACCGTCACGCCCTTTACTGCCCCTGTGAGCGTCTTTTCCGGCTGAATATCATGCAGGGGTGCATTTACCCTGTCAGCCTCCTTTAAGAGCCGCACAGTGCCTTTCAGAGCGTCCCGCTGCCGTTCCAGCTCAGCAACCTCCCGCTCTACTGCCGCTGTCTGCTGCTGCACCGCTTCCAGCCTCGCAGCCGCTTCCTTGAACTGCGGCAAGTCCATGTGCGGTCTGTTCGTGCCGAGAGAGATAATTTCAAAATCGTGCCGCTGGGCGATCTCCGTCAGAGCTTCTTTCTCCCGTTCCATCCACGCCGCCCATTCGGTCTGCTTTCTGCCGACACCGACAAACCCCTGCTGCTTCAATGCCTGTTTCATAGATACCCTTGTAGAAAGTCCTCTTGACTGCTCCGTTGCCACAGGGATAAAATCGACATGGAGATGGGGCGTTGCCTCGTCCATGTGCAGCACCATATTGAACACCCGCAGATGGGGGTTGCGTTCTGCAAAAGACTCCGCAAAATCTTTCAGAGCTGCCGCCGCCCGTTCTCCGTCCGGCGTACCGCACCCACAGTCGCTCATGTTGCCGATCTGGAAGATCGCTTCATGGAACAGCTTTTCCTGTTTACTCTGCCGGATATGCTCATAGTAGTCCGGTATCTTATCTCTCGTTTTGGTTTTCTTTGCGTTGTAGGCTGCGAGAGCTTCATCAAAGACCATATGATAGACCTGCTTCAGATCCTCGTTGCAGAAAACAATGTTCTGCTCCGTCCGGCTCCGGTCTACATTCGCCGCTGAGAAGCTGCGGTTGTTGTGCCGGATGCTCCCTGCACCTGTCATACCCGAAATCGTAACTCCCATAAAATCGCCCCCTTTCCGCTTATTCTTCCGTCCTCTATTTTATCATAAATTTCCGCTAAAAACAACCTCTTTGTTACTTTCTGGTGAGAAAGTAACGCAAAAGCACTTTCACACCGCCACCCCATCGGTGCAGCGGTGTGAAAGTGCTTTGCGCCCCTAAAGGGGAGGGGTTGCCGGAGCTGCTTCACTGCCGGCTCGTGCCTGCTGCTCTGCCAGCTCCGGAGGGGCGCTGCCCCTGCCGTCTGCGGACGGCTCCCCGACCTTCATCCCACCGATAAACTGGAAGTTGTCTAAAATAGTAAAGCCGTACCGCTTACTATTTTTTCTTTTACTGCTGAAACAGTATCTTTGATTGAATGCGTAGTTGTATCTATAACATTTAATTCATAGATTCCCAAATTGGAAAATTGCTCCCACATGGTTTCTACCAATTCGATATTTGTCTTTCGGTCTAACTTTGAGCGTTCAACAGCTCGCTTCAACCTCTTCACCAAAACTCTTTACATCTCTAGCGGACATTGTTCTCTCTCCTTGTTTTTGATCGTCACGGTAGGCCCCCGCCAACTGGCCACAAGCAGCGTTAATATCGGAGCCAAATTGCGTTCGGATATTGACGCTAATTCCTGCATTATGAATGATACGGCAAAAGGCCTTTATTCGTGTGTGGCTTGAGGGCACCATAGTTTCCGTAACTGTCGTTTGATTGTATGGGATTAAATCTAAATGGTATAGTGGCAAATACTTTTTGTGTTTGAATAACAACTTGGTAAGTTGCTCTGCGTGTCTGTCGCTGTCATTGACATCCTTTAGCATGATGTATGCCAAAAACACCTTGCGATTTGTTTGCCGAATGTGCTGATCTAATGTATCCAGTACCTGACCAAGGGGGTATGTTTTAGTTATTGGCATGAGCGTTTCCCTCAGACGGTCAGTAGGTGCGTGGAGGGAATAGGCCAGATTGACTTGCGGATATTCTCTTGTCAATTTTTGAATACCCGGCACGATACCGATAGTCGAAATGGTGATGCGTCGCTGGGACAGCCCGAACAGTTCCGGGGCGGTCAGATCATGCAGGGCTTCAAAAACTTGTGGATTAGCGAACGGCTCTCCCATTCCCATAAAAGAGATACTGTTGATACTGCATCCTTGTTGCATAAAATATAGGATTTGGTCGGTAATTTCATCCACAGTCAAGTTTCTGCGTAATCCCAAAGTCCCTGTTGCGCAAAACTTACAACCGAAGCCGCAACCGCTTTGAGATGAAATGCAAAAGGAGTTCCAGCCCTCTTTATAAAACAG
>JAFQFP010000038.1 GCA_017398625.1 Oscillospiraceae bacterium | reverse complement strand
ACTGACATTCTCCACAAAGAGAAGATACAAGTCCAGAATCAGCAAGCGGTAGTGCCAGCCCTCGATTATATACCGTTCATCTTTTTTCATGGTGTTTGCTCCTTTCACCGTCTTTCGTTGGTGTCGCTTCCGATCCGTTCCCGTGCAAGAGAACAAAATGTAGTGTTCAGCTCAATGCCGATATAGTGTCTGCCGTGCTGCTTGGCAGCAAGCCCCGTCGTGCCGCTGCCCATGAATGGGTCAAGGACAACGCCGCCTGCAGGACAGCCCGCCAGTATACAGGTTTCAGCCAGCTTTGGGGGATAGGCGGCAAAATGCCCTCCCTTGTATGGCACGGTGTTGATAAACCACACATCGCGCTTGCTTCGGACGGGTGAGATCATTTCGTCGGTTATGCTTCCTTTTGCCCTCGGCTTGTTGATGTTCTGCGTCTGGGGCTGTCCGGGAACAGGGACGGAGTATTTGCCAAAACCGCGCCCCGCTTTCTTTCGCAGGGCGGTTGTGGGTGCTATCGGCTCGGCTATGGCAAGGCTGTCAAAATGGTATTTCTTACTTTTGGTAAATAGGAAAATATGCTCATGGCTGCGGGTGCAGCGGTCTTTTGTGCTTTCCGGCATCGGGTTTCCCTTTGCCCAGATAATGTCATTGCGCAGATACCAGCCCTCGCCGCGCAGCGAAAATGCCAGCATCCACGGTATGCCGATCAAATCCTTTGGTTTACAGTTCCTTACCGTGCGGGAGAGTGAAACGCTCTGCCCGTTGCGTCCCTGCGGATATTTGGGGTCGCGGGTGCTGCCTTTACTGTTCGTGCCGCAATAGCTGTCCGCGATATTTACCCAGAGTGTTCCATCCGGGCGCAGCACACGCCATACCTCGCGGAAAACTGCCGTTAGCTGCGCTATGTATTCCTCCGGGGAATCCTCGCGCCCGATCTGTGCGTCCATGCCGTAATCACGCAAGCCGTAATACGGTGGAGAGGTCACGCAGCAATGTACGCTTTCGTCGGGTAGGGTTTTCAGAACGGTTAGGCAGTCGCCGCAAAGGATGGTGTCAAGGGGCAGCGTCATACGCCGTTTACCTCGCTGGGCTTGGTGGACATGATACGGTAAAGTTCGGTGTCCCTTGGGAAGTGATCGACAAAGGGCAGGATGATATTCTCAAAGAACAGCAGTCCTTCGCCCGGTGCGGAGTTGGTGACATACTTTAGCTGCTCCTGCGAAATGTTAAGGCGTTCCGCAAGGATTTTCCTGTCACCCGCCGCTTGGTTGAGCATACAAATGAAGTCAGAGTTTTCAAGGATGTTTTCGATCTCCGGGGAAGATAGCAGATCCTTGACATTCTGGGTCGCGCCCGTCGGTACGCCGCCCCATTTTCTGAAACGCTTCCAGATCTCCGCGCTGTACGCTGCGGTCTGCGGCTCTTTCAACAGCAAGTGGAACTCGTCTGCATAGTACCATGTGGAAACGCCTGCATTTCTGTTGACGGTGACGCGATTCCACACTTGGTCTTGGATAATCAGCATGGCGGGCTTTTTGAGGTTTTTGCCCAGCTCCTTAATGTCGTAGCACACAAAACGGTTGTCGATGTCCACCGTCGTTCTGTGGTTAAAGAAATTCAGAGAGCCGGACACATACAAGTCGAGAGCCTGTGCCACGCGGTCAGCTTCCGGCAAGTGCTGCGCAACAAGTGCGCTGTGAAGATCGGACAGGATCGGCATATTCTCCGGGCGCGGGTCTGCAAAATAATTCTGATAGATACGCTGCACGGCGCGGTCAATGACCGTCCTTTCAATGGCTTCCAGCCCGGTTTTGCCGCCCATGATAAGCTCACACAGCGACAGCACAAAGTCGGATTTGAGTGCCAGCGGGTTTTCGTCCTCCGAATAGTTCAGATTGATGTCGAGAGGATTTACATAGTCCGTGCTGGTAGGTGACAACCGGATAATCTGCCCATGCAGACGCTTTACTAAAGGCCAGTATTCACCCTCCGGGTCACAGACGATCACATGGTCGCCCGTTTTCAGCAGCACATTTACCATTTCGCGCTTGCACGAAAAGGATTTGCCGCCGCCCGGTGTACCGAAAACCAGCCCGTTAGGGGATCGGGCATTTTTGCGGTCAAGCATAATCATGTTATTGCTCTTGGCGTTCAGCCCGTAATACAGGGCGTCGCCGCCCTCAAACAATTCCTGCGTCACGAACGGGACGAATATTGCCACGCTGGAAGTAGTCAACGCCCGCTGGATTTCAATTTGATTCAGTCCCAGCGGCAGACAGCTCATAACGCCCTTTTCCTGCTGGAAGTCAAGGCGGGTCAGTATGCAGTTGTATTTTTGCGCCACGCCAGCGGCACGGAAAATATCGTTGTTCAGCTTCCTTGTGGTGCTTCCGTAGTTAAGGACAAGGAATGTGGCAAGGAAAAGACGCTCGTTTCGGTTTTGAAGCTCGTTTAGCAGCTTCTTTGCTTCGCCGCCGTAGGTTGCAAGGTCAGAGGGCAGAATGTCCATGTCGTAGCCGTCGCGGACAGCCCTTTTCTGTTCTTGGATTTTCATTGCGTCAAGGTCGGTGATCTTGCGCTTTACCATCTTTACGGCTTCTGTCTGTTCCACCGCCTGCACATGGAAGCTCACCACAATGCCGGAATCGGTATCAAGGAAGTCTGTAAGCATCCTGTCGCTGATTTCCGGCGCGAGGATTTGCAGGAACGATACAGCACACAGCTTGTCGCCCATTTGGAAATTGCGGCTTTTTCTGAACGCGAAAGAGGACGGGGCGATAAAATCCTTGGTGGACAATCCACTTGGGGCAAGCCAGTTCCAGTCAAAGAGGAAACGATCACCGTCCGGGTGCATGATGCCATGCAGCACTTCCAGCCGTTCCTTGCCATCCAGCACACGCGCCTTTGCGCCCATTACCTTGAAATAGTTGAGTATGTCGGTTTCAATACGGATCAGACGCGCCCGCGCTGTTTTGTAGTTGTCTGCTTCCACCGTAAAGGTCAGATACTTGGTTTTTGCATTGCCGTTGTTGCCCCGTTCAAGCTGGCGTTTCAGAACACCCGAATTTTCCACGCGGATAGGGTCTAAATCGTCGCCGCAGGGCGGGATCTCAAAGCTCCGTGCAATCTGCTCTTGGTCGGTCTTTCGGTTGACAAAGTTGAGCTGCACATGGATGGAAGCGTCGAGATAGTTATATAGGTCGCACAGATATTCAAAGATTGCCGTCTGCGTATCGGGCTGGGCAAGCTGATAATTCACATCGAAAAACTCAATGCTTTTGGAATAACTCTTGCCGCCCAGATAGCAGATGCCGTCTTGGTGCATGGTGCGATAGGGTATGCTGTCCTGCGCAGTATGGGGCTTGCCGTCGCCCTTGTATTTGCGGATTATTTCGTTAATCTGCTTTTTTTCTGCGCGGGTCAGCTTTCTTTTTGCCGCTGCGGGCTGTTCCGCTGCGGGCTTTACTGCCTTGGACAATCGCCTTTACCTCCATTTCCATTTGATGCTGCCGCACAAGGGCGGCGTATGCGTTGTTGGTCTGATAGGGTCGCTCCTTGGGACGCAGGAAACAGGTTTCGATCATCTGCCGCCCGATCACTTCAAGGGGCTGCCCGTTTTTTTCATACACGCCGAACATGAATCCGGGCAGCATGGTAAAGATCATCACCATTGCTGCAACGGTTGTCCCTGCGCTGTCTTTGAGTAAAAAGAAAAGCGGCAAACCGATTGCCGCCGAGATACCAAAACACAAAAGCTGTCTTTTGGTTAAATTGAAAAGTACCTTGGTCTTAACTTTCGTCAAGTCCTTGGGTACGCTCACATAAGCCATCCGTACTCCTTTCCGCAAGCGACAGGTCACTTGCAACTTCGTTGCCCCACACATCCCATCCCGGCGTTTTCTGCCGTGCGAACAGCTCCACGCGGGGCAGATCGCCCATAAGAGCAAGGATTTTCTGCCGTGCTTCGTCGGGCTTTTTACTGTGCTGCTCTATGGGAGCGATAATAAACTGATGTACGCCTGCTGACTTCCGTTTGGGTTTGCCCTTGGTCGCCAGCAGGCAGATTTCAGCGTTTCCCCGTGTCCAGTAGCCCAGCCCGTAAAACCATGAGGGGCTTTTCCGATTCCGTTTCAGCCATACGAAAGCAACAGTCTTATAGCGGAAGCCCCACGCCTTGATAAGCTGCAAGGCTTCGGGAAGCTGGGGAAAGGTCGCCCACAAAAACAGCACACAGTCATTTGCTGCCATCTCTGCCACGGGCAGGGCGCACAGCTCGTCTATGCTCATGGTGGGGTAGTGGTTTTCTGCCGCGCCTTGAACTTTTTTCTGTTCATATCGCCACGGCGGGTCTGCGTAAATGATTTGATAAGTAGCGGCTTTGTACCTCCTGTGTTTAATGTGCGCCAAATACGGCTTTTGCCATGCTGCCAGTCTTGAACAGACAGAAGCAAAGAAGCACGGTATAGCCCATTGCTGTCCACACCGCGCCGGATATGTCGCCAGTTGTGGAAATCGTCTGGATCAGCACCGAATAGATGCCGACGCACACCATAATGAGGAACGCTTGGAAGCCGAGAGCCAGCAGGGATTTTAGGTAATTCTGTCCCATGCTGCGCCACTCGCCGTTTGTCATTGTTGCAAGAGGGATAGGACCGAGGGAAGTTACAAGATATATTTCAATCATGCGCCCGTAGATCACCAGCATAATGCAGATAGACAGGATATTCATAGTCAAGCCCACGAACAGGGATTGAAACCACAGTCCGATCAGCCCGCCTATGCTCATAGCTTCCAGCCGTGTTTCAAGGTCGGTCACTACGGATGAAATGTCTATGCTTGTATCGCTGATTATCACGCCCGCGCTCTGATTTACCACTTGCTGGGTCGCGTCAAACACGCCCATGACAATGTTCCATGTATTCGTAACGAGAAGAACAGCCGCAAAGGTTTTGAACACCCATTTGAAAAACATAAAGGTGTCAATGTCGTGCATATTGTTCTTTTCCGTCACCATCTGTATCAGTTCATAGCACATTACAAGCGCAAGGATCGCGCCCGCAATGGGGATAATGACTGATTCCGAAAGGTTGCGTATCATGTTGAAGATCCCGGCGTTCCAGCCCTGCGGCGTCGCGCCGACCTCTCCGGCAATCTCGCCCACCTTTTGATTGACGGTATCAAACAGCCCGGTAAGGTTGCCTATGATGCCGTCCGTTAATATGCCCCTAAACCATTCTTCGAGCCAATCAAGTATCAAGTGGCGGCACCTCCTTTCTGCCCCCGTATGCCGTGAAGCATACGGGGGCTGCGCCTATGCCCTATGTCAGAGGGCTATGCGCAAAGGTTTATGTGGGCTGATTAACCGAACAAGCCGGAGAGCAGGGGAACGAGCATCATGCCGATCAGCGCAACGCCGCCGCCAGCCATAAGCTGCTTCATGCCCTGGCTCTTGGCACCGGGATTGTCAGAGCCGTAGCCCTCCATCAGATTGATAACACCCCAGATTGCAAGGCCTGCGCCCAGCGCGATAACCAAAGTCTGCAAAACACCAACTGCGCTATTGAAAAATGCCATAAATTTTCCTCACTTTCTGCCGCTTTGCGGCTACATAAAATTGATTTGTGTTGAGTATGAAAATAGCCGCCGTTATGCTTCGGCGGCTTCGTGGCTATCCGTTTCCGGCAGCTCAATGTCGTATAGGTCAAACACTTCCTCCGGCGCGATCACGGCGGGGGTATGTTTCTTCTTTCGCTGCGCCCGGATGTATCTCTCAACATCAAAGGCATTTTTCTTGTCGGCGTCGGATAGGTACTTGTAGTTCGGGTGCTGGGTAATGTCGTACTTCTTGGAGAAGAACGGGCGTACACCTCGCACCTGTAAAATACACATTCCTCCGTCCATCGTTGCAATTTCGTCCTGCGTCATCAGCTCCTTTCCTAATTTCTGATAATTTAAGCCGTGGGAGATTTCCTTGCCCCTGTTCTCGCTGGTGTTGAAACTGTCAATCGTTTCCTTGCCCAGAATTTCCGAGATTTCTTTGAGCGTGGTTTTCTCCTTACCGCCTAAAAACAACATGGTATCGCAGTTGCCCACAATGGTATCGGCGTTGTCCTTGTAGATCGCCTTTAGCTGGCTCTGCGACTGCAAAATAATAGAAGCCGATATTTCACGGCTTCGGATGGTGGCTATCAGCTTGTCAAACTGCGGGATCTGCCCGATATTGGCGAACTCGTCCAGAATACAGCGTACATGGACGGGCAATCTGCCGCCGTACACATCATCGGCTTTGTCGCATAACAGGTTGAATAGCTGGGATTGGAGAATTGCAATGACAAAATTAAAGGTGCTGTCCGTATCACTCATGATAAGGAACAGGGCGGTCTTTCTGTCGCCCAGCGTGTCCAGCTCCATTTCGTCATACTCCATAAGGTCGCGCAGTTCTTTGATGTCAAAGGGCGCAAGACGCGCACCGCAGCTAATCAAAATCGACTTGGCTGTTTTGCCAGCGGCTAACTTGTATTTCTTATACTGTTTGAGCGCAAAATGCTCCGGGTCTTTTTCTTCCAGCCTGTCAAACATAAGGTCAACAGGGTTTTTATAGTCCTCGTCATCCTCCCGCGTGTCAGATGCGTTTATCATGTCAAGCAGGGTAATTATGTTCTTTTCTTCCTCCGGGGCTTCGTAGTAGATGTACCCAATCAGCGCGGTATAGTACAGCCGTTCCGCTTTCACCCAGAAATCTTCTCCGCTTTGTGCGCCCTCGCCCTTGGTATTGACGATGATCGTATTTACCAGCTTCAAAATGTCTTTCTCGCTGCGCAGATACGAAAAGGGGTTGTAGTGCATACTCTTGGAAAAGTTAATGGTGTTCAGCACCTTAATCTTGTACTTGGCTCTTTGCAAAAGCTGTCCGCACTCAATGAGGATGCTGCCTTTCGGGTCGGTAATCACATACGAGCTGTGAAGCTGCATAAGGTTGGGCTTGGCAAAGAAGCGGGTTTTTCCGCTTCCGCTGCCGCCGATCACAAGGATATTTTTGTTTCTTGCGTTCTTCGGCTCTTTGGGGCGGTTGGACATCATCAGCCGTTCCGTCTGTGTCAGAAGCACATTGTTTTCAAACACGGGGTCGATAAAAGGCTTGATGTCTGCTGGCGTCCCCCAACGCGCCGTGCCGTACTCCATGCCCTTGCGATACTTCTTGGCGTTCTTCTGCTTGGAATAGATCACAAGCCGGATAATAACAGCTCCGGCAACGCCGATCAGCAAGTCCATAGCGTTGAAGCTGGGCGCGGCATTTGCAAAGGCTGCGGAAAAGCCCTGCCCGATATTCATTAGCTTTGCGGAAAGGTCTGCACCCTGCGCCAGCCGGAACGCCTGCGCCACCTTGTCGAACAGATAAACGAACATCAGATACGGGAGATGCAGAATGATTTGCTTTTTGATTTCCGGCTTCATAGCTCAATCCCCCTGTCTTTGTTCTTCACCTTGTCGCGCTTGGCTGTCTGCTTGGCGGCTTCGGCTTTCTTCTCGGTCAAGTCCCTGCGGATAGAGGGCTTGCGCTCCTTGTCGAGCTTTTTTGCGGAGAACTCCCGAAACGCTGCGGTCAGCACATCGGCATCCCGCCCTTTGAAAAAGACAAGATAGCGATCATCTGCCTTTTTCAAGGCAAAGTCAATGCCGTACTTCTTGGCTGTCTGGGAGAACGCCTTAATGTTCGCGTCGGTGATTTCGATATTGGAAACGCCCGTGCCGTGCCGCATGAGCTGCTTTAGCGTCTGCTTGCCGTGCTTGGGCGTATCTCTCTGCTTGCGGTACATTTTCAAGAACTGCCGCATGGCAGCTTGCAGGGCTGTACCGCTGATCTTGGCTGTCTTGATCGACAAAGCCATTGTTTTTTGTGTCACTTGTTCCTGCAAAATATCCCTCCTTTCGCAGATTTACAGGATTGCCGTTAAGGTGGATGCACCCGCTGATACAGGGGAATCTTCACGGGCTTTCCCATAATCGCGGCGGCTATATCCGCACCCGCAGCCCGTTAAGGTCTGCCGCACGGACACCCACAAGATACCAGCTTTCGCCCAGCTCAATGCGGGTCGGCTTCCATTTGCCGCCCACCATCACATCGAAACACTCACCGCAATGCAGCCCGCCGTAGTAGTCGTTGAGGTCAAAACGGATGTCGTAACGGTCAGTATGTTCGTCAAAAACCAATGCGCCCTGTTTCATGGCGTGTCCTCCTTTCAGATTTTGCCGCTTGCCATATCGTGGGCGACAAGGGCAGAGTAATAACCGTTGATCGTGCTGGGCGCGTTGAACAGCACCGCACGGAGATATTGCCGGATGTTGCGGATCTTGGTGGTGTTCTCTTTCATGCAGTCAAAGACAAACTGGATATGCGAGCTGTCCAGCTTCATAAACTTGCTTTTCACCAGCTCTGCCGGGTAGTCATCCCCGGCAATGCGGATTTTCCTGCGGGAGCTGCATACCGTTTCAAGCATGATGTCCACGATCTCGTCCAGCATTTCCTTATCCACCATGTCGTACTGACAAAGATGCTCATACTCAATGTTGTCAAGGATGATTTCACGGTAAATCATAAATGCTTCATTCTCTTGGTCTGCCGCTTCCTTTCGCTTCCGATCCGGCGGCGCAGCCGCTTGTCCCTCGTCCTCCGTCAAGGGAAAGGGGTAAGGGGAAAGGATAGGAATGGAATCGGTACTTGATACATCAGTAATTGATTTTTCTTTTTTTGATAAGTCAGTTCTTGATATATCTTTATTTAATTGCGTTGGATTTTCCTGCGTAGGTTTTTCCAATGTAGGGTTTTCCTGCGTTGGATTATCCAATGTTGGATTTTCCAATGTAGGTAAATCCGATTTAGGTATTTGGGGCAGTTCATAGATCACATAGTCCGCGCCGCGCAAGCGTCCTTTCTCGTCGCGTTCTCTTGTGCGGACGATGTACCCAGCTTTTTCAAGCTCCCGTACAGCTTCGCGGATCGCGTCGATCTGTTCACGGTTGATAAGGGATAAGCCTTTCAGCGTGTAGTCCCAATTCTCCGGCAGGGACAGCATTTGCGACAACAGCCCCTTGGCTTTCAAGGTCAGTTCCTTGTTGCGTAGGTGGTGATTCGACATGACGGTGTACCCGTTATTTCTTTCCACCCGAAATACTGCCATAGATCATCAGCTCCTTTCGCTCACTCTGCCTTGCCGCGCTGTATTGCGGTCGGTCTGCCCGGTTGGTACGGACATTCCTCAAACACGCAAAACTGATACTTCCAGCGCGGACGGTAGAAGCGGCAAGTGTTGCAGTCCTCACGCTCGGCGCAGCCGTTTTCGTACCGATCAAAACCGGGCTTGCTCTGCATGAGTATTTCAAAGGCGCGGTCTTTGCCGCTGGTGAAGTACAATCCGGCTACACCTCCTTTCTGGATTTGGGCAGAAAAAAACGCCGTAGACTTCTTTCAAAATCTACGGCGTCGGCGTATGCGAAAAGGGATGCTGCCTTGCGGTAACATCCCTTTTGTCGCTTGGTTATTCAGTTTTTGAGCTAACCTGTTTGCCCTCTGCCCTTAAAAGCGTTGATTTTACTGGGTTTTTGCTTGTTTTCTTATGTCAACGCTCTTAATGGGAGGGCTTTGATTCTTTGGATTGTCACAGCAGTTTCGATACCGGGCAAGGAAAGGCAGTAACGACAACCAAAAGGCTCGGTGCGCATTGCCCGCGGCG
>JAFQFP010000037.1 GCA_017398625.1 Oscillospiraceae bacterium | reverse complement strand
TTGATACAGAAAGCGGACAGTTGCTTCACCGCACCATTGCGAGGATGTAGGTTGTGTACTATGTCCTTACACTGGTGTGTACCATGTTACACTTGACACAATGACCGCCCCTACAAGAGAATTGGTAGATTTCCGGTTTTTGACAGACTGTACACGGGCGTATCGCTACGCCCGTGTTTTTTTATTCTCCGAAGTAGGCCTTCATTTCCCCTTTGGACAGGTCAAAATAATCCTGCAGATCCGCCAATACCTGTCTGTCCCGTCTGCCGTCGCGGACATAGGTACGCAGCTTCTCTACTTCGCTTTCCCAATACTCTACACTGCCACCCCAGCGCTCCCGGTCACGGGATATCTCCGATTCAATGGATGCCGCCAACGCATCAATAGTAGCGATAATATACTCCTCATTCAAAACCGTGTCCATCAGATAGGCATATCGCCGCAGAAAGGTATCTCTTCCCTCCTTGCTGGCGATTGCCGCGCAGAACAGGGAATATTCCGCGCTGCCGGGATATACGATGCTGCTCAAGGGCTTGTCCGTCCTGTGCCAAAAGCCCCAATCCAGATCAAAGAACATCCACCGCCACTTTCCGTCACCCTCATCGGAGCGGAAGCGGCGAATATTGCCAATATCCTTGTCTCCCATATAAGAACGGCAGATATACCAATCCATCAGGCTTAAAACATCCACCTTTTCGGTCAGATAAATGTAGTTCTCGGTCTGGCGCATATCGTGGCTGCGCACATAGCTCAGCAGCGCCCGATACTGCACCGTATCCCCTTCCTGCGCCGAACCGTGGGAGGACTCCAGCACATCCACAGAATCGGCAGAAACCCCCAAATGGCTGGCAGCATAGTCCGCCGAAAAGCGTTCCCGCATATAGTAAATGCCCCAGTATTCTCCACCCAGATACAGCACCACCGGCTTCATCGCTTGCACATACAAATTGGTGGTTCCCTCGGGGATCGCCGTGGCAAGCTCATCACGCATCATAGCACGGGGGAAATCCTCACTGCCGCCCTTCAACAAAAGGGACTTATATTCGGTAAAATCCCGATTATCAAACAAAGGATAATCCAAATTGGCAGCGCCGTATTCCGCCCGGAAGCGCACGGAGAAATTCTGCTTTGCGCCACGGCGGCTGTCATTGCCGTGCAGCCGGAAGCCAAAGGGAATGGAGAATTTTTCCTCTCCGTCCTCGATCAGCGTCATCACCGCTTCATACTCATTGCTTCCAAAGGTATTGACCAGAACACCTGCGTTGCCGGTAAGACTGTTCTGGGGAATTGCGACGGTCAAGACGGGCAGCTCGTGCTCCTTGCCTACCACATAGGTATAGGCGGTCACATCGCTGCTTCTGCCCTCGCTGACGCAGAAGCACCGGATGGTGGTCACATCGGTGACTGTAATGGGCTTTTGATAGACCTTGGAAGATGTGGTGGGACGCCTGCCGTCCAGCGTATAGTAAATGGTGCCCTCTCCGGTCAGCTCCACGGTGACAGCCTCATCATAAAGCCCGGAAGCCAAATTGGCTTCCGGTACCGCCATACCATGGCGGTAGCCGCCGGAGTTTTCCTTTCCGGGAGTCGCGGTTTTCATGTACATAGGGATATTGCCGCTGCGTCCGTAGCTTTCGTTCTGCTTCAGATCTCCGGGCACAGTTAGAGAATCCAGATAATCGCCGTTTTGGGTCAGGTACAATGTTTCCCCGTCGGCGCTGATCTTAAAGGGTGCATGGTTCTCCCCCAAGGTAGAGTCCCCGGAGCAATAGATCATATAGAATTCTCCACTCTGGAGGGTAACATCCGGCAGGTAGAACCGGCTAGGCTTCTCCCATGTATCTGTCAAGGCATATTCGCCCAGATTTATCCCATGATCGGAGGTGTTTTGCAGCTCTACATAGTCGTAATAACCGCCGCCGGACAGCGTTTTGCTGTTGCGGGACATGACCTCGCTGATGATCAGCTCCGGCAGCGCCGTTTCTTTCAGATACGCAAGGTATCCGTCCTCTGCATTGGCAAAGCCGGGAGAAGGATATTCACAAATGCCGTCAACATCAAAAGACTCGCCGTAATCCGTTTCCGGGAAGGTCAGCTGGGAGATCACCTCCCCATCATAGGTCAGATATACCGTGCCGCCTGCGGCGGACAGATAGAAGGGCGAGCCTGTGTCCAGCGTAACCACCAGATAGCCGCCGCCTTCCACACTCTTGCCTGCAAGGCTCAAGCCCTCCGGCTTTTCCGGGTTATCGGTCAGCCAGTAGCCATCCAAGCTTACTGTATCCTCCTCGCTGCTGTACAGCTCGATCCAGTCCATCGTGTGTCCTAAACACAGCTTTTGATTGTCCGCCATGACCTCGCTGACGGAGATCCGGCAAGCCTCCCCGGCAGACCGGGTCTGCTCCGGTTGGGTCTGCTCCACAGGCGCAGTGGTCTCCCCGCCGGGAAGCTCCGGTCCGGCACAGGCGGTCAAAAGCCCTGCCAGCAGAGAAAGCACCAAAAGAAATGCCACTATGCGTCTCACCGTGCTTCACTCCCCTCGTTTTTCTTATTGGTTTATTATGACACAATTCGACCAAAAATGCAATAGCGCATACCGCAAAGATAAAAATTGGGCTCCCACCGGGTGGGAGCCCAAAACACTGTTTTCTTATGCCTTGCCGGCGCAGCCCAGAACATTGACCAGCTTGTGGCGAACCAGTTCCTTGATGTTGGCGCGGGCGGGCTTCAGGTACTCGCGGGGATCGAACTTATCGGGATGCTCCGCGAAGAACTTACGGATGGTACCGGTCATGGCAAGACGCAGGTCGGAGTCGATGTTGATCTTGCACACAGCCAGCTCGGCAGCACGGCGAAGCTGCTCCTCGGGGATGCCGATGGCACCGGGCATTGCGCCGCCGTAGGTATTGACCATCTCCACATATTCCTGAGGAACAGAGGAGGAGCCATGGAGCACGATGGGGAACCCGGGCAGCTTGCGGATGACTTCTTCCAGAATGTCGAAGCGCAGCTGGGGGTTGGTACCGGGCTTGAACTTGTAAGCGCCGTGGCTGGTGCCGATGGCGATAGCCAGAGAGTCACAGCCGGTCTTGGCAACGAACTCTTCAACTTCCTCGGGACGGGTATAGTGGGCATTGTCGGCAGAGACATTCACCTCGTCCTCAACGCCTGCCAGAGCACCCAGCTCAGCCTCGACCACAACACCGTGGTCATGGGCATACTCAACCACCCGGCGGGTGATCTCGATGTTTTCGGCAAAGGGCTTGGAGGAAGCATCGATCATAACGGAGGTAAAGCCGCCGTCGATGCAGCTCTTGCAGGTCTCGAAGCTGTCGCCATGATCCAGATGCAGAGCAACGGGGATCTCAGGGCATTCCAGAACCGCGGCCTCAACCAGCTTCACAAGGTAAGTATGGTTGGCATAGGCACGGGCGCCCTTGGACACCTGCAGGATCACGGGAGACTTCTCTTCCCGGCAGGCCTCGGTGATCGCCTGAACGATCTCCATATTGTTGACATTGAAAGCGCCGACAGCATAACCGCCGTCATAAGCCTTCTTAAACATTTCGGTGGTAGTTACCAGAGCCATTGGAATCAATCCTTTCTTATACAGCGGTATATCCCGCCGTTATTGTTCTTCTATTATAGCATGTTTTTCCATTATTTCAATAAAAATATTTGCTATTTTCTTACCGATATGCTATACTTCAAGTGTGCGCCCTACAGGCTGCACCTAACTGTACCATTACTTTTTGGAGGTATGCATAATGTCTGAGAAAACACTGGTGGGTTCCCTGATCATCGGTCAGTCCGGCGGTCCTTCTTCCGTCATCAACTGCTCCGCTTACGGTGTCATCAAGGCCGGTCTGGACAACCCCAACATCACCAAGGTCTACGGCGCGCATCACGGCATCGTGGGCGTTCTGAACGACGAGCTGATGATCATGGACGAGGAAGATCCCGAAGAGCTGGAAAATATGCTCCACACTCCCTCCTCCGCACTGGGCTCCTGCCGCTACAAGATCGCCGATCCCGATGTGGACGATACCGACTACAAGCGGATCCTGGATATCTTCAAGAAGTACAATGTGCGTTACTTCTTCTACAACGGCGGCAACGACTCCATGGACACCTGTAATAAGATCTCCAAGTACATGAACCGGGTTGGCTATGAGTGCCGGGTCATGGGCGTCCCCAAGACCATCGACAACGATCTGGCAGGCACCGATCACTGCCCCGGCTTCGCCTCCGCCGCCAAGTACATCGCCACCTCCTTTATGGAAGTCTCCCGTGACTGTCAGGTCTATGACAAGGGCATGGTTACCGTCATTGAGTGCATGGGCCGCCACGCCGGCTGGCTCACCGCCGCTGCCGCCTGCGCCAATGTCCGTGGCGACGGTCCCGACCTGATCTATCTGCCCGAGGTGGACTTCTCCATGGAGCAGTTCATTGAGGATGTGAAGCGGGTCTATGCCGAGAAGAACAACTGTCTGGTAGCCGTTTCCGAGGGCATCCACTATGCCGACGGCACCTTCGTTTCCGAGGCTAAGACCTCCGGCACCGACGGCTTCGGCCATGCCCAGCTGGGCGGTCTGGCTGCCCGTCTGACCGATGTGATCAAGGCAGAGCTGGGTGTTAAGGTGCGCCCCATCGAGCTGAGCCTGCTGCAGCGCTGCGCCGCTCACTGCGCCTCCGGCACCGATATTGCCGAGTCCTTCATGTCCGGCAAGGTGGCAGTTGAATCTGCTGTTGCCGGTGCCACAGATAAGATGGTAGGCTTCAAGTGCACCCGGGGTGTGGACGGCTACAAGTGCGAGCCCGAGCTGTTTGATCTGAGCATCGTCGCCAATACCGAGAAGAAGGTTCCTTTGGAGTGGATCAACGATGCCGGCAACGGTGTCAATCAAGGCTTCATCGACTACTGCCTGCCGCTGATCCAAGGCGAAACCGGCATGGTCAAGGAAGACGGTCTGCCTCGCTTCGTTCACCTCAAGCGTGTATTCGCAAAGTAATTTTATTTTCAAAGACCGCGCTGCATTTTTGCAGCGCGGTCTTGCTGTAGAACGAACAATATACTGCCCCCGTAAGATACAGCCGAAAACTGTTTCTTGCGGGGGCAGCTTGTTTTGAAAATCCTTGGAGCTGCCAGCGGGTTTAGGAATGATGACCGCAGCTTCCCTTGCCACAGCCGTGATCCCCGCAGGTATGTCCACCCTCACCGTGGGCATGGTCATGGTGACCGCATCTTACATTGGGGTTATAGCAAAGCTCGCCGGAAAGCAGAGCTTCCACCGCGTCATCCGCATTTCCTGCAACGCCGCCGTACAACCGAATACCCGCGTCCGCCAGTGCCATCTGGGCACCGCCGCCGATGCCGCCGCAGATCAGCACATCCACACCCTGAGAAACCAGAAAACCGGCAAGGGCGCCGTGACCGAAGCCATCGGTATCTACCACTTGGGAGCTGACCACTTCGCCGTTCTTCACTTGATAGAGCTTAAACTGGCTGGTATGCCCAAAATGCTGAAAGATCATCTCGTCTTCATAGGTTACTGCAATTTTCATAAAGAACAACCTCCTTGTATTTTTTATTATAGCACCTTAGGAGAACATGTCAAGAATCCCACAAAATACAAAATTCCTACCTTTCCACGAAAAGATCCGACTGTCTTTTCAGACAGCCGGATCTTGTATGGGTTTTAGAACTGGGTGGGCTCGATGTGCCAGATCTCCTCGGCGTACTGACGAATGGTACGGTCGGAGGAGAACTTTGCGCCGCTGGCAATGTTCATCAGGCACTTACGGCCAAATGCCATACGGTCGGCATAGTCCTTATTGGCGCGAAGCTTGGCATCCAGATAGGACTGGTAATCCCACAGCAGGAAATAGTGGTCAGCCTTATGCCAATGGGTGCCGTCCAGCAAAGCGTGGTACAGCTCCCGCTGCTCATCGTCGCAGGGAACGGTGCCGTCCACCAGAGTGTCCACCGCGCGGCGCAGGCGGGCATTGTTCTCGTAAACACCACGGGAGCGGTAAGCATTCTTGCCGGAGTTGATCTCCTGCACGGTAGCGCCAAAGATATAGTTGTTCTCCATGCCGGCTTCCTTGACGATCTCCACATTGGCGCCGTCCAGAGTGCCCAAGGTCACAGCACCGTTGAGCATCAGCTTCATGTTGCCGGTGCCGGAGGCCTCGGTGCCTGCGGGAGAGATCTGCTCGGAGATATCAGCGGCAGGGATAATATGCTCAGCATAGGAGCAATTGTAGTTCTGAACGAATACCACCTTCAGCTTGTCATTCACCGCGGGATCGTTGTTGATCATCTTGGCGATACGGTTGATGTAGCGGATGATGGCCTTGGCACGGGCATAGCCGGGAGCGGACTTTGCGCCGAACAGGTAAACTGTGGGCTGGAAGTCGGTGAGGCTGCCGTCCTTCAGACGGAAATAGATATCCACGATGCTCAGCGCGTTGAGAAGCTGGCGCTTGTACTCATGCAGGCGCTTGACCTGCACATCGAACAGGAAGTCGGGATTCAGCTCCACACCTTCCTTCTCGGCAATGATCTTGCAAAGCTGCTCCTTCTTCCGGCGCTTGATATCGTTGAACTGACGAACCATATTGTCGTCGATCATGGGCTTCAGATCTCCCAGCCGATCCAGATCCTTCAAAAAGTCGCCGCCGATGCGGTACTTGATCATCTGCGTCAGCTCGGGGTTGCACAGACCCATCCAGCGGCGGGGAGTCACACCGTTGGTCTTGTTCTGGAATCGGTCGGGGAATGCCACATACCAGTCATGGAAGCAGTCGTCCTTCAAGATCTGGGAGTGGATCTCCGCCACGCCGTTGACATAGCTGCCCACATACACACTGAGGTTCGCCATGTGGGCGGTATTGTCACGGACAACAAACAGGTTGGGATGCTCCTGCTTCAGCTTCTGGTCGATGCGCAGGATGATATCCACGATCTCCGGCACAACGCTGCGCAGCAGATCCAGATTCCACTTCTCCAGCGCCTCACCCATAACGGTGTGGTTGGTATAGGAGAAGGTCTTCTGTGCCACGGCAAAGCTCTGCTCGAAGTCCATACCCTCCAGCATCAGCAGACGGATCAGCTCGGGAATGGACATAGCGGGATGGGTATCGTTGAGCTGCACCGCATAGGAGTCCGCAAAGTGGCTCAGATCGTTGCCATGGGCGACCTTATAAGTCCGCAGCATATCCTGCAGAGAAGCAGAGGACAGCACATACTGCTGCTTGATACGCAGGCGCTTGCCCTCCCAAGTGGAATCGTTGGGGTACAGAACACGGGTGATATCCTCAGCCTTGTTCTTCTGTGCCAGCGCACGCAGGTAATCCTGATCGTTGAAGGCGTTGAAATCCAGCTCCTCCTCCGCCTCGCACTGCCACAGGCGCAGAGTGCCCACATTATCGGTGCCGTAACCGATGACAGGCACATCATAGGGCACTGCCAGCACGGTATGGTCGGGGAAATGCACCTTCACAGTGTGGTTATAGCGGCGGTAGGACCATGGATCGCCGTACTTAGACCAGTCATCGGCATTTTCCTTCTGGCTGCCGTTTTCGTCAAAGCTCTGTTTGAACAGGCCGAATTTATAGCGCAGACCATAGCCGGACAGGGGGATATTGGTGCTTGCCGCGGAATCCAGAAAGCAGGCTGCCAGACGGCCAAGACCGCCGTTGCCCAGCGCAGCATCCTCCACATCCTCCAGCACTGCCAGATCCACGCCATGCTGGGCGAAAAGCTGCTTCATTTCCTCCAGGATTCCCAGATTGTACAGGTTGGAATACACCAATCGGCCGATGAGATACTCGGCAGAGATGTAATAGGCCTTCCGTTGATGCATACGGGTCTTTTTGCTCTTGCTCCAGTTATCGGAAATGGCCATCATAACGGCTTCGCCCAGAGCTTCGTGGAGTTCCTGAGGAGTCGCTTCCTGCAAGGATACATCATAGGTATACTTGAGCTGCGCCTCAGTCCACTTCAGGATGTTCAGGCAATTATACTTCATGTTTCAATTCTCCTAATCTTAAGCGGATTCCCCGCTGTTGTTAACTTCTTGTTTTGCGCCGCGTCCGTAAAGCACCGTCATATTCCGGATGCTTTTCGCAAGCGTATGGTTTATTATACCACTTTTCAGCCGCCATGTCCAGTTAGAATCTGACAAAGTTCCGGGGAAATTCATTCTTGCTTCCCCGCCCAGATCCAACCAGTCCTGCAGCGGCACAACGCACAGCCGAGAAACACTGCTCATGGCGGTACGGATCATACCCCGCACATAGCCCTCCTCCTCGGTCAAACGCATATATTCCGCCGCGTATTCCACCGCCTCCTCTGAGGCAGCTTCAAACCACTGGCGGGTGGTCATATTGTCATGGGTGCCGGTATAGCATACGCAGTTCGCCGGATAATTGTGCGGCAGGTAGTCCGAGGGTTCCCTGCTGTCAAAGGCAAACTGCAGCACCTTCATACCGGGAAAACCGGAACCATCACGCAGATCCAGCACCTCTTGGGTCAAAAAGCCCAGATCCTCAGCGATCAGAGAGATCTCCGGCAGCGCCCGCTGCACGGCGGTCATAAATTCCTCACCCGGGCCCTCGACCCATTTGCCGCCTCTGGAATTTTTATCCCCATAAGGCACTGCCCAGTAAGCCGCAAAGCCACGGAAATGATCCAGCCGCACCACATCATACAGCTTGCCCGCAGCGCCCAGACGGCGCAGCCACCAGCCGTAGCCCTCCTCCGCCATCGCATCCCAGCGGTACAGGGGGTTGCCCCAAAGCTGACCGTCCTCGGAAAAGGCATCCGGGGGACAGCCTGCCACCGCCACCGGCTCCAGCGCTTCGTCCAGTTGGAACAGACGGGGCTCCGACCAGACCTCCACGGAGTCCAGCGGTACATAAATGGGGACATCACCGATGAAACGGATGCCCTTCTCACGGGCATAGCAGCGCAGCTTCTGCCACTGCCTGTCAAACAGGAACTGAACAAACCGGTAAAACGCCAGCTCCGATGCCAGCCGCTGACGCGCCTGCTCCAAGGCTTGGGGATCCCGGTATTTCAGCCCCGGCTCCCATTCATACCAGCTCTTTCCGCCGGTTTCTTCCTTCAGCGCCATAAACAGGGCAAAATCCTCCAGCCAGCCGCTGTTTTCACAGCAGAAAGCATCAAAGGCATCACTTCCGTTAAAGCGCCGGAATGCCAGACGCAGCACTTTCAGACGGCTGTTGTACAGCAGACCGAAATCCGCCTTATCCTCCCGGTCACACCAATGAAAGCCCTCCACCTCGCCTTGCAGCAAGAGCCCTTCCTCGATGAGACTTTCCAGATCGATGAGGTAGTGGTTGCCGGCATAGGCAGAGCAGGATTGGTAGGGAGAGTCTCCGTAACCTGTGGGGGTCAAAGGAAGGATCTGCCAGTAACTTTGCCCCGCGGCGCAAAGAAAATCCACAAAAGAAAATGCCTCTTTACCCATAGTACCAACACCGTACTTACCGGGCAGAGAGGTGATATGCATCAATATGCCGCTTTCACGCATAAGTAAACTCCTTCTTCTGCATCAGTAGACCGACCAACAAAGATTACTACTTTTTCCCGAATTTGTCAAGCAAAACCCTTTGCGTAGCCGGTTTTTTTTCGATTTTTATAAAAATTTCTTTAAAAAACGGGTCTGCCAGCTGGCAGACCCGTTCTGTTTTGGGATCAAGCTTCCATGTTGATGCCGGTTTCCTTATCGAACAGATGGCACACATTGCCGCCAAAGGCGAACTGCACTTCGGCGCCATTGGTCAGCGACGCGATCTGTGCGCCGGTCATATTCATGGTGGAGACCACCATGACCACATCCTTGCCCTGCGCGGTAACATGCAGATGGATGCTGGAGCCCATCATCTCATGGACATCCACGGTAGCACTGACACCGGAATCCGCCAGTGCAATATGCTCAGGACGGACACCCAGAACCACAGCCTGAGGCTCCACACTGTTTGCAGCCAGAGCCTGCTGCTTTTCCTCGGACAGCTCCACGGTAACGCCGCCCAGCTCCACAGCATATTTGCCGTTTTCCTTGACGAGCTGCGCGTCAAACATATTCATCTGGGGAGAGCCGATAAACCCGGCAACAAACAGATTATACGGATGGTTAAAGACCTCCTGAGGCGTACCGATCTGCTGAATAAAGCCATCCTTCATGATCACGATCCGATCGCCCAGCGTCATTGCCTCGGTCTGGTCATGGGTAACATAGATAAAGGTGGTATTGATGCGGGAGCGGAGCTTGATGATCTCGGCACGCATCTGGTTACGCAGCTTGGCATCCAGATTACTCAGCGGCTCGTCCATCAGGAACACTTGAGGATTGCGGACGATGGCGCGGCCAATGGCAACACGCTGGCGCTGACCGCCGGACAGAGCCTTGGGCTTGCGCTTTAAGTACTGAGTGATGTCCAAGATCTCGGCAGCCTCACGGACCCGCTTGTCGATCTCCTCCTTGGAGATCTTCTGCAGCTTCAGAGAGAACGCCATATTGTCGTACACGGTCATGTGGGGATACAGGGCATAGTTCTGAAATACCATTGCGATATCCCGATCCTTAGGTGCCACATCGTTGACCAGACGGTCGCCGATGTACAGCTCGCCCTCGGTGATCTCCTCCAGACCGGCGATCATACGCAAGGTGGTGGACTTACCGCAGCCGGAGGGACCGACCAGCACGATGAATTCCTTGTCTTGGATCTCCATGCTGAACTCCTGCACCGCCACGACGCCCTTGTCGGTGATCTGCAGATTGACCTTCTTCTCCTGTGCGGGCTCCTCGCCCTTCTTAGCCTTCTTGGGCTTCTTGGTCTCTTCACTGTGGGGATAGATCTTCTTAATGTTTCTCAGGGACAGATTTGCCATAGCTCTCGACTCTGAACACACCTACCATTTTCGCGCGTGTCCTCGCTGACCGGAAAGCAAACTTCCGACCGCATTGCGACAGGTCTCCACACTGCCGCACCGTGAGTCCGACGGTGGTTGATATCCTCCTTTTTTTACAAGCGGGCTCTAAGTAAGGTGGAGTAGAGAACGCTTGTCGGGATGTTATTATGATATCATACAGCAATGGATTGTACAATGGTGGGGTTTTACAGAATTTCCCACTGAAAATTGGGCATTTTGCCATGGTCGCATCACTTAATGGTTTTCGCTGGTTTCAAAAGTGCAAAAAACGCCCCAAGCGGGGCGTTTTTATTATCGCAGGATATAGCTGCCGTCGGCGGCATGCTCCAGCGTGGTCTCATAGAACACACGCATAGCTTCCTCCATGTAAATGGCATCCTTGACGCCTGCCGTTTCGTAGCAGGAGTGCATAGCAAGCTGTGCGATACCCACATCTACACTGGGTACGCCCACCTGAGACAGAGATATATGTCCCAAGGTGGAGCCGCCGGGGATGTCCGGGCGGTTATAGAAGCTCTGAACGGGGACGCCTGCCTTGCGGCAGACCTTACGGAACACCGCGGCGGAAACGCCGTCGGTGATGTAGCGCTGGGCGGCATTGAACTTCAGCACCAGACCCTCGTTGATCACCGGGGCATTGTTGGGATCGGCATATTCCGGGTGGTTGGGATGGATTGCGTGGGCATTGTCCGCAGAAACCAAGAAGGACTGTGCCAGCATCTGCTTCTCACTTAGGGAGAGCGCCTTGCTGATGCGGCTGAGGGTGCTGGCAAGGAAATCAGAGGCTGCGCCCTGCAGGGAGCCGGAGCCCACCTCCTCGCTGTCAAATGCGCAGATCACAGGAACGCTCTCCGATTCCCCTGCCTGCAAAAAGCCCTGCGTACAGGTCCAGACGCAGGCAAGATCATCCAGCGCGGCAGAGGATATGAACTGCTCCTCCAAGCCCCATACAGAAGCCTTGTGGCGGATGTACAGGTACAGGTCATGTCCCAGAATCTCGCCGCCGGCAGCCTCCCGGATCATAGGCCAGAAGGAGCCTGCGGCTTCCTTGCTGCCCAGCAGGGGGAGAGAATCCACCGCCGGATTCCAGTTGACACCCTCATTGACCTTGCGGTTCATGTGGATCGCCACATTGGGGATCAGCAGCAGATCCCGGTCAATATCCACCAGACGGCTTTCCACACCCTTTTCCGTCTCCACCAGCACCCGTCCGGCAACGGACAGGGGGCGATCCAGCCACGAGAAGATCAGCATTCCACCGTAGCGCTCGGTCTCCAGCCGGGTGTAGGCAGAGACCAGCTCGCCGTTTTCCTTCACCTTGAAGCTGGGGCGGTCTGCATGGCAGGCGCTGATCATAAAGCCCTTGGGCTGGGCATGGGGCACACGGAAGGCGGTGATGGCGCTGCCGCCACGGGTCAGATAGTATTTACCGCCGGGGACAAGCTGCCAGCCTTCGGCTTCCTCCAGCCGGGTATAGCCCGCTTCCTCTAAAACCTTGACAAGCGCCGCCACACCGTGGTATACGGAGTGGGCGCTGTCCAGAAATTCCATCAGTTTTTGTGTTCGGATATCCATGGTCTGTTCCTCCACTATTGACCCGCTGCCAAAGCGCAGAACCGGTCGATCTGGTCTGCGATGATCTGCAGGGCGCTGCGCCAGAAATTCTTATCCGTCAGGTCGATGTCAGCCAGCTTTGCCGTATCCTCTGCCGTTGCCACAGGGGTGGCACGGAGCAGGCGCTTATACTTAGGCACAAAGGCCTCCCCCTCTGCCGCGTACTGGGCATACAAGCCACGGGCAAACAGGCCGCCGAAGGCATAGGGGAAATTATAGAAAGTGGGGCCGTAGTAATGGCTCTTGCATACCCACATATAAGGATGCAGGCAAGCAGGATCCAAGCCGTCGCCGTAGCTCTGCTTCTGGGCTTCGGTCATAAAGCCGCAAAGGGTATCGGCATTCATGAACTGCTCCTGCCGGTTGGCAAAGACCGCAGCCTCAAACCGGTAGCGGGAGTAGATGTCGCAGATGATCTGGGTAGCATCCTGCAGCTGGCTTTCCAGCAGCGCCAGCTCCTCTGCCCTATCCTTGGCGTTTTCAATAGCGGCTGCCATGACCACGCACTCATTAAAGGTGGAAGCTGTCTCCGCCACCGGCATGGAATAGTCCTGATTCAGCGGCCGCTGGTCACGGATGCACTGGTTATGAAACGCATGTCCGAGCTCATGGGCAAGGGTCACAACAGCACCGAGAGTGCCGTCAAAATTGGTCAGAATACGGCTCTCACCCAAACAGGGAACACTGGCGCAGAAAGCGCCGCCGGATTTACCGTCTCTGGGATAGAAATCGATCCATGCGCTGTCAAATGCCTGCGCCACCATGTCCGCCAGTTCTGCGTCAAAGCCGGAGAACAGCTTCACCAGATAGTCCTTTGCTTCCTCTGCCGTAAATTGGGTGGAAGCCGCACCCATAGGGGCAAACAGGTCATACCAAGGTAGGCCGTTTTCATGTCCCAGCGCCTTTGCCTTTGCCTTCAAATACTGCCAGAATTTGGGCAGATATTCGTCCATGGCTTCCAGCATGGCATCCAAGGTCTCCCGCTTCATAAAGGACTGCTTCAGCGTCCGCTCCAGTGGGGATGCATAGCCGCGCAGAGAGCAATCGGTGATGGTCTCCAGCTTGATGGAGTTCAGAGCAAAGGCAACCGCGTCTCGGATCCGGTCATAGCAGGCAAGCTCCGCCTCGTAGGCGGCCTTTCGCACCGCGCTGTCCGGGCTGTATGCCAGATTGCGGATGGCTGACAGGTTGGTAGTTTCCCCGTTGTAGGCAACGGGAACGGTGCTGGTAAGATACTGCTGCAGGTCTGCCCAAGCGTTACCGCCGGAAAGCTGCATCCGCGCCATGATCTCCTCCCCCAGCCCAGCCAGAAGATAGCGGCTGCCGTCCACCATATTTTCAAACAGGAAGCGGTACTGCTTCAGCACTTCATCGCTTTCCACCAGCGCCATCAGCTCCGGCAGGCTACTTGCCCACGCCTTAAAGGCGGCATCGGGAGCTGCGGTGGTGCTGATCACAGCCATGATCCTGCCAAGCTGAGAGCCCGCCTCAGAATCCCGGGTATCGGCAGCCTGCCGCAGCATAGCATAGCCTGCAAGCTTGTTTGCCAATGTGGAAATATCCTCCTGCAGCGCGATCCCCCTGCGCAGGGCTTCCACAGGGGGAAGCTGCTCCGGCGATTGGGTAAATTCCGCAAAAAGAGCCGCCTTCTCCTGCAGCACGGTCAGATCCGCAGCAAAGGCAGCATCATCAAAGCCCCGGTAAATGGGCTCTAGGTTCCAAAATTCATTCACGATCATCACTCCTTTTTTATGGATTGTACTATATTTGAGCCGCCGCGTCAACTGTTCCGGCGTTTTTCGACAGTTTCGCGCATTTTGCGAAAATGTGTCGAAATATTGCATTTTCTGCGAAAATTCGTCATTTTCTGCGGGGTTTTGGCGAGCGATTGTTTTGGTTTTTCCTTGCAAAAACTGCGTGTTTATGCTAAATTATATTTGTCGCAGGCAATGCCCGGCTGGCACTGCCGCACGGGGAATCTATCTCAAAATGTCAGGAGAGGAAGCTATGAACAAATTGACAACCGTTTTAATAGCGGACAATACAGAGGAGTTTTCTGCCCAGCTCAGCCAGACGCTGCAGCAAAGCGGCGGCTTTCAGGTGATCGGAACGGCCATTGATGGGGAGCAGGCGGTTCGGATGGTCACAGAGCGGAAGCCGGATATTCTGGTGCTGGATATGATGCTGGCAAAGAAGGACGGCATCAGCGTACTGAAATCCATTTCCGGCATGGAGCGCCGCCCGGTGACATTGGCTACATCCGGCTTTGTCACCGATTATGTAGCATCGGCTGCCGCCAATCTGGGAGTACGGTATCTGATGCTGAAGCCCTGCGATATGGGCGCGCTGGTGGAGCGGCTGGAGGAGATCCGGGGTGGGGAGAACGCCCGGTCTGCTTCCGGCACACGGCAGGCAGACAAGACCAGCATCGAAGCCATGGTCACCGGCATCATCCATGAGATCGGTGTTCCCGCCCACATCAAGGGCTACCAATATCTGAGAGAAGCCATTATCATCGCTGTCAATGACATGGATGTGATCAACGCCATCACAAAAGTATTGTATCCGCAGGTGGCAAAGACCTTCCAGACCACCCCCTCCAGAGTGGAACGGGCCATCCGCCACGCCATCGAAGTGGCATGGGACCGGGGCGATCTGGATACCCTCCAAAGATTTTTCGGCTATACCGTCAGCAATACCAAAGGCAAGCCCACCAATTCGGAGTTTATCGCCCTGATCGCGGACAAGCTCCAGCTTCAGCTCAAGGGCTCCAAGGTCAGCAATTTTTAATGATTACGCCCCCCGATCATTGCAAAAATGACCGGGGGCGTTTTCTTCTTCGGCAAAATTCCTCCCATGCCGACGCCTTTGGCAAATCCCTGCCTTGATTGCTTCCTTTTTCTGCTTTTTGCGATTGACACCATGGTGAAAACCGATTATAATTACAAAAGGATAGTAGGTTGACGAGCTATGCCGTCGGCCTTCTTTCACAGTATATTTTTGTCAATTTTGGCTGCAAAAGCCACAGGAGGTAACAGAAATGGATGTATTAACCAGACTCGCAAACTCCATTGTTGTCCCCGTCGTTGTTTTGGACAAGGTCGAGGACGCCATCCCCACTGCCAAGGCTATGGCAGCAGGCGGCGTGGATACCATGGAGATCACCTTCCGCACCGCTTGCGCTCCCGAGTGCATCAAGGCCGTTGCTGACAACTGCCCCGATGTTCTGGTCGGCGCCGGCACCATCGTAAATCTGGATCAGTGCAAGCTGGCAGTGGAAATGGGTGCCAAGTTCATCGTCTCCCCCGGCTTCAGTGATGAAGTTGTGGGCTGGTGTGTGGAAAACGGCATTCCCGTTGCTCCCGGCTGTGTCACTCCCACCGAGATCATGGCTGCCATGAAGCACGGTCTGAAGATGGTCAAGTTCTTCCCCGCCAATGTCTACGGCGGTCTGAACGCTCTGAAGAATCTGGCTGCTCCCTTCGTTGGCATGAAGTTCCTGCCCACCGGCGGTGTCAACAACGGCAACATCAAGGAATTCATCGATACCCCCTTTATCCACGCTGTGGGCGGTTCTTGGGTCTGCCCCAAGGCTGAGATCGCTGCCGGTAACTGGGATAAGATCACCGAGCTGTGCATTGGCGCCCGCAAAGCTGCCAAGGGCGAATAATTCTGTTATCAATTAAAATTGAAAGGATAAGATCATTATGGCAAAAGTAATTACCTTTGGTGAGCTGATGCTCCGTCTGCAGCCCTACAACTACGAGCGCTTCGTTCAGGCAAGCAATGTCGAATTCACCTTCGGCGGCGGCGAAGCCAATGTGGCTGTCTCTCTGGCAAACTACGGCATGGATGTGGCATTCGTCACCAAGCTGCCTGCTCACGCCATCGGTCAGGCCGCTGTCAACTCCCTGCGCCGCTACGGCGTAGACACCAGCAAGATCGTCCGTGGCGGCGACCGTGTTGGCATCTACTTCAACGAGAAGGGTGCTTCTCAGCGTGGCTCCGTCTGCATCTATGACCGCGCTAACTCCGCTATCCAGCTGGCCGCTCCCGCCGACTTCGATTGGGACGCCATTTTTGAGGGCGCTGAGTGGTTCCACTTCACCGGCATCACTCCCGCACTGGGCGCAAATGTTGTTGAGATCTGCAAGGAAGCTTGTAAGGCTGCCAAGGCTCACGGTCTGAAGATCTCCTGCGATCTGAACTACCGCGGCAAGCTGTGGACCCGCGCACAGGCTCGCGAGGCTATGACCGAGCTGGCTCAGTACATCGATGTCTGCATCTCCAACGAGGAGGATGCTAAGGATGTATTCGGCATTGAGGCCGAGGCTACCGATATCTACGGCGGCACCATCAACCACGAGGGCTACAAGTCCGTTGCTAAGCAGCTGGCTGACAAGTTCGGCTTTGAGAAGGTCGCTATCACCCTGCGTGAGAGCTACTCCGCTTCCAGAAACGGCTGGAGCGCAATGCTGTACGACGGTGAGAACTACTGCTTCTCCAAGAAGTATGATCTGACCATCATCGACCGCGTTGGCGGCGGTGACTCCTTTGGCGGCGGTCTGATCTACGCTCTGCTGAACGGCAAGGATACTCAGGGCGCTGTAGAATTCGCAGTTGCCGCTTCCGCTCTGAAGCACACCATCGGCGGCGACTACAACATGGTCTCCGTTGCTGAGGTCGAGAAGCTGGCTGGCGGCGACGGCTCCGGCCGTATCCAGCGGTAATTGCCATGGCTGACAACGAGATCCTGCAGGAAGAGGAAGCAAGTCTGCTGACCCTCACCGATGAGAGCGGCGACGAAATGACCTTTGAGTACCTGGATTGTCTGGAGTACGAGGGCAAGGAATACCTGTTCCTGCTGCCCGCAGAGGTTGAATCCTCCGAGATCATCATTCTGGAAGTCCAGCCAGTGGACGAGGAGAACGAGAACTACATCCCTGTGGAGAGCGAAGAGGTACTGGACGCTGTCTATGCCATCTTCAAGGAAAAGTTCAAGGATGTTCTGACCTTCGCTGACTAATATGCAGATCGGCTTGCCGCCTACCGCGGCAAGCCGATTTTTTATGCTGTCCAAATCCCGATTTATCGACATGTGTGCACCGCACCCAAAGGCCCCCTTGTGCAAAGGGGGCTGTCAAAAATCTATTTGATTTTTGACTGGAGGATTGTAAGGTTTCGATACGGAACAATCCCTTGATTTTACAGGGTCTTTTTTGGCGGTATTTCCTAGGGAGCTGTGGAGACTTGATGAAGTATCCCCCCTGTCAGCTTCGCTGACAAATCGCTGCGGCGATTCCGGTCGCGGCTCTGACAGTCCACCGGACTGTCATTCACTACCGCGACTGCGCTTC
>JAFQFP010000036.1 GCA_017398625.1 Oscillospiraceae bacterium | reverse complement strand
TTCTTTGGTTTTCCACAGTCCTACACTCCCACGGCATCTTACAGCACTCCTTTTGTCTGTTTTTGATGCCTTTATTCTACTATAAAACTGTGTACCATGTCTTTACACACCTGTGTACTATGTTACTACACTGTACACATTGATCGCCCGCACTGCACTGTTGGTTTTGTCGGTGGTGAGTAAGTGCGCACTTGTTCATAGGCTGATATTGAATTCCCGTATATGATGTGATATACTTTTAACTCAAGGAAGAAGGTGTATTATGACATTATTTTTGACAAGCCATATCGGCGGTTCTGTTCGAAAGGATGGTCAGAGAATTCCATCTTCGCTGATAACAGACAACAATCTGGTAAATAACCTAAAAACTCGATGGCCTGAACAGGCAAAGGTTATGTTTATCGCAGCAAATCCGAAGGATATAGAAAAATCGGAATCTTACCGTAATGCTTTTCTGTATGCATTCCCATTTCATGGTATGACAATCAAAACCTATGCAGTATGCGACTGCCGGAATGAAGACATTATTGCGCAATTGTCTAATTATGATGTCATTATTCTCTCTGGAGGTCATGTTCCAACACAGAGCATCTTCTTTCAGCATATTGGGCTGAAAGAGAAACTGGACGGCTATAACGGGATTATTATCGGTATCAGCGCGGGAACAATGAACTGTGCCGAAATTGTCTATGCGCATCCGGAGCTTGACGGAGAAGCAATTGATCCGAAATATCAGCGGTTTATACAGGGACTTGGATTGACAAAGCGAATGATTCTTCCGCATTACCAAATGATAAAAGATGATGTGTTGGATGATTTGCGGGTATTTGAAGATATTGCCTATCCGGATAGCTATGGCCATGAATTCTATGCGCTGAATGACGGAAGTTATATCATTGTTGAAAATGGCATAGAAACACTATATGGTGAAGCATATCGGATCAGGGATGGACAGATTTCGATGATATGTAAGAATAACGAAAGCAGAATATTGTAATGAGAGGCAGTGATTCTATGGAGTTACCTACAAGGCAACAGAACCGATTACAGGAATATGACTATAGCGCGCCCAATGCCTATTTTATTACCATCTGCACTGAAAAAAGGAAAAATCTATTCTGGATGGATGTAGGGGCGATCGTTGATCACCCGAAAAATGTTCCCTTGACCAACCTTGGGATAATTACACAGCGGAGCATAGAGGATATTCCAAAACATTATCCGGCGATTTCTGTAGATCATTATGTAATTATGCCAAATCATATTCATTTACTGTTGCAAATCAATACAGATGTTAACGGGCGATCAATGATCGCCCCTACGATATCAACGGTAGTCAGGTTAATGAAGGGAACAGTATCCAAACAAGCTGGATTTACCGTTTGGCAAAAGGGATTCTACGATCATGTGATCAGAAATAATAACGATTATCGGGATATATGGAATTATGTTGAGGGAAATCCCAGTAAGTGGGCAGAAGATAAGCTGTATATCTGTACTCGGTAATTCCATCCTTTACAAATCCCGGACTGGCACACGATTTGTCAAGGATGCTTTCTGCTTTTGAGAATGTAGGGGAGGTCATTGGCAGCACGCACTGCACTGCCGTTTTTTGACGGTGGTGAGTAAGTGCGCCCTTTATAAAAGTAATAATGAAAAACATGGACTTTAGGTATAAAAGATGATATACTTATAACCACACCGAAAGGAGATTTTCAGATGTTTGGATTCTTCAAGAAAACAGAGCCTAATGAAGCAAAGATTGATGCTTTCTGTTCTTGGTTCCTTGCTAACAACGACAGAATCATCACAAGTGTTGAGAATAGCCAGAATGACAGAGATACCATGTTCAAGACCTTGGATGAAGTTGAAGCACAGTTGGCTGTTGTGTATCGTGATGGCTACAAGGGCGATATTCAGTTCGAGTATGGCTTCAATACCCACATTGGCAAGTGGGATTTGAACCTTTACCACCTGAATAACAAGTTCCTGATTGCCGCAACCACAAAGATTGCTGAGAAAATCAACAAAGAACTTGGCAACAAGTGGTCTGCTAATACCGCAAAATAAAGGAGAATGCACATGAATCTGAATGCGTATAAAGATAAGGTTATTGAAATCGTTATTGAACCCATGATTTCCTTCATGGAAGATTGGGACGATTGCGACTACACCACCGACGATGTTGAAGCTTGTAAGTCTTTGATTTACACCTATTTGGAAGCACTTGCCGCAATGACCGAACCTTCTGATGAAGCCATCATGGAACAGGTAAAGACCTTAGTTCTGGCTCTCAATGACTTGAACGAAAAGGCTGACTATTCCCTGATTGAAACCGAAGCAAGAGAAGCAATCTGGGAAGTGATTCAGACCAGTGCGGTTGAGTGTGGTTTGAAAGAATATGGTGATGACATCACCGAAGAATGGCGTGAATGGTAAATTTCCCCACGACATCCCATGTGGATGTCGTGGTTTGCTATATAAGGAAAACAATCCTTTACAAAACACGCCTTGTTGCATTTGAATAGGTTCAAATCCCTCCATCGCCAATAAGAAAACCACCCCGGAGGGTGGTTTCCTCTAAAGATACATCATGGAGGGATTTGATTTGCATTTTCTTCCCCGTTGGGGGAAGAAAATTATGGTGTTGCCGCCGTCGAGACCGGCGGCAAGCAACAGTCCACCGGACTGTTGCATTTGGATAGGTTCAAATCCCTCCATAGCCAATAAGAAAACCACCCCGAAGGGTGGTTTTCTTATTGGCGGAGATGGAGGGATTTGAACCCCCGCACGCCTTGCGGCGCCTAGCGGATTTCGAATCCGCACCCTTCAGCCACTTGGGTACATCTCCACAGCCTTGCTATTATAGCAGTAAGCGCAGGAAAAATCAAGGTTTTTTCGCCAGTGCCAGCACCTTATCCATCTGCTCCATCACCGCGGCGTAATTGCCCCGCACATGGGGTCGGCAGCAACCGCTGCAATCCTTAATGCCCTGTGGGGTATAGGTGAAGCTGCCTCCGCAGTCCTCTCCCAACGGATACAGGGGGCAATAGCAGAACAGGCAGTTAAACGCCTCCTCCGCCACGCCGCTGTGGCAGGGAAAAAACTCACATTCCCGATTTTGCACAAAGTCGTAATGGCTCATGGCAGCTCCTTCTTTCCGAACAGTGTCCAAGGATATTGCTCCGGCGGTTCCATCTCAAAGAGCATCCGCTGCCCTGTCACCGGGTGGTCAAAGCCCAACCGGCAGGACCACAGAGCGATGCTGCATCCGTCCTCCCTTGTTGAATACTTCCTTTCCCCCACCAGCGGCATCCCACGGCTGGAAAACTGGACACGGATCTGGTGCGTCCTTCCCGTATGCAAGTGGATCCCCACCTTTGTCATATCCTCCGCTCTACCCAGCACCCGGTAATCCAGCACCGCCTCCTGAACGCCTTTTGCCCCCTGCTGCACCACCAAGGTGGTACGCCTAGCCTTATCCCGCAGCAGCAGGTCACGCAGCGTCCCCTGCTGCCCCTCCGGGGAGCCATGGATCACCGCCAGATATTCCTTTTCAAACTGATCCTCCCGGATCTGACGGGACAGCTCCGATGCCGCCTTGGCGTTTCTCGCCAGCACCATCAATCCGCTGACCACCTGATCCAGCCGGTGTACCGTCCGCACATCCGCTTTTGCATCTCCCAGCGCCTTTCGTGCCAACTCCGGCACGCCTCCGGGATTGTCGGTAGATACCGCCCCGGCAGGCTTAACGCACACCAAAACCGCGTCATCTACATACACAAGCTCCATGATCTCACCCCTTTTCGGAATTTTACCAAATAACCGCAGATTTTTCAACCCATACTTCCCGCAAAATATCCGCCCCGCCTTTGCGCAGGATCCGCAAAAGCGAGGCGGTCAGTTATATTGAGATCAGGGGCTGTGTCAGCATTTTGCCGGCAAGCTGAGCCATTTCCTGATAAGGACGGTCATAACCGCTGTTGTGCCAGCTCACCATGATGCTCATTAATCCGGTGACGACAAAGGTGATCGCATGCCGGCGCATATCCTTTGTAACCGCGGACAGGTAGTGGGCAGGCACCGCGCTTTCCGCAACGGCATGGTGCACCGCCCGTTGCGTCAGCACGCCGCTAAGACCGCTGCTTTCCAGCGCATCCAACAACGGCTTTCGCTGATACCAAAAGTAAAAAAAATGCTCCAGTATATTTATGCCTTCTGTTTTTCTGTCCTCTTCATTCAGAGACAACCGCTCGTATTCCAGCAAGGTATGATCCAGCAGGGCATACAGCGCCCCGTCCTTACCGGAAAAATACCGGTAAAAGGATTTCCGGGGGATCCCCATTTGCTGGCACAGATCACTGATGGAGATATCCTCATACCGCTGATCCTCCATCGCCCGCAGCAGCCCTTCCTCCAGCTCCCGCTGTCTGGCTGCGGATTGTTCCGTTTTGCACAGTTTATACATATCCCCGCCTCCTCTATATATTCAGTATAACAAACATTTCAAAATAATCAACTATTTTGTGAAATTTGTATATTTTTACCTTGCAGAAATCTCTGCCTTGTGCCACAAAAGTGTCATTTTGGCGCTGGCAATTATGGGGGCGTTTCTATATAATGTAGTTAGTCATTCTGTGTCCATCTTAAAAAACGGCACAGAGAAATAAGGAGGAAGAGAAATGGCAAAAAACGCAAAAACGGACGCCAAGGGTCTGCCTAAGTTCGGTATGCGGGACAAGCTCGCATACGCCGCCGGTGACTTTGGCTGTAACATGAGCTTCTCGCTCAAGGGCACTGTCCAGACCTTCTGGCTGGTATACATGATGCTGGAAACCGGCCTGCTTTCCATCCTGCTGCTTCTGGTGCAGATCTGGGACGCGGTCAACGATCCGCTGATCGGCTCCATCATCGACTCTGACAAGCGCAAATATAAGATGGGCAAGTTCAAGACCTACATTTTCATCGGTGCCTGCGGTCTGTTGGTCGGCGGCGCAGCGGTGTTCCTGCCCTTCCCCAATGCCCCCGTGGTCCTCAAGGCTGTTCTGTTCATCGTCGGCTATGTTATCTGGGACGCATTCTACACCATCGCCAATGTCCCCTACGGCTCCATGCTCTCTCTTGTCACCGAGGACAACGGCGAGCGGGCACAGCTTTCCACTTGGCGCTCTGTGGGCTCCATGATCGGCAACATCGTCCCCATGGTCCTGCTGCCCATGCTGATCTGGCAGAAGGTGACCTATGACGGCACCACCACCTTCCTGGATAAGATCGTGATCCCCGAGGGCTTCACCAGAGAGCAGTTCCTCACCAACCCCCTGACCGGCGAAGCCTATCAGATCGGCGAGGCTGTGCTCAGCCCCGAAACCGGCAAGCAGGTTGAGATCCTGCTGGGCGAGCGTATGTTCTGGGTCGCTCTGATCATGGGCATTCTCGGCTTTATCGCCTTCCTGTTTATGATCAAGAACCTCACCGTCCGCGTTGACGAAAACTCCGTCAAGGCAAGTGAAGGCGGCGAGAAGTTCAACATCATCACCTCCTTCAGCAACTTCATGAAGAACCGTCCCGCTGTCGGCGCCACGCTGGCTGCCATGGGTATGTTCCTCGGCATGAATTCTGCTGCCACCGCCAACACCATCATGTTCGCTACTTACTTCAATAAGGCATCCATGTCCGGCGTGGTGCAGCTCATCGGCTTCCTGCCTATGTTCCTGTTCATGCCCTTCGTTAAGAAGATCGTTGAAAAGTACGGCAAGAAGGAAGCTTCCGTAGCAGGCACCATCGTTTCTCTGGTGGGCGGCGTGATCATGCTGATCTTCCCCACCATCTCCAACCCCGATGCCGCTCTCATCGTCTACCTGCTGGGTCTGGTGGTCTTTGGTCTTGGCATGGGCGTATATACCTGTGTTTCTTGGGCACTTATGGCAGACGCCATCGACTACAACGAGTGGAAGTTCGGCACCCGGGAAGAGGGCACCGTCTACTCCCTGCACTCCTTCTTCCGTAAGCTGGCACAGGGCATCGGCCCCTCCATTGTTCTGGCGGTCATGGGCGCTTTGGGCTATGTTTCCAGCCTCGGTACCATCGGCCAGTCCGCTCAGACCTCTCACAATATGTGCTGGTTGGTAGCTGCTTTGTATCTGGTCAGCGCCGTCCTGCAGTTCATCGGTATTGCCGTGATCTACAATCTGGACAAGAAGACTCTGGAAAAGATGCACGCAGAGCTTGCCGCCCGCAAGGCAAACTGATCTTATGAAAAAAATTCCCTCCAATCGGAGGGAATTTTTTTATTCCTCTGATACAGCCCCGGATCACCCATCGGTCAGCTCCTCCACCGCCGTGCGGGTGGTCGCGTCAGCTTCCTCCCATGCGGTTATCCGCTGCCCCGTCACATTACCGCTGTCCAATTCCAGTGTCACCGCCATGAAGGAGCTGAGCCCCTCGGGATTGGCGAACACCGGCACTTTTTTATCCTCGCTGTCCCACAGCTTCTCGCCGCAGAACACCGAGTTAGAATGACCGTCCAGATACACGGTCACCCCTGCGGTATTGGCAATGATCTCCGCGGTGGTGTAGGGGGTGTCCCCCGGCTCCATACCGGTATGCCCCAGCGCGATCACATACTCTGCCCCCTCCAGCCGTGCGCTGTCGATGGCGCTCTGGATCTGCTGGTAAAACTTCTCACCATCCGTTTCAAAGCCGGAGACCCCCTTTGCAGGAATGGTGATCCCCACAAAGGCAACGGTGGTATCTCCGTACTGCTCCAACCGGTAGCCGGGAAATACGGTATTCCCGGAAGCCCCATCCATAAGGGTGCAGCACACATAGTTCAGAGCCCCGGAAGCCAGCGTATCCAAACCTAGTGTCAGATCCCGGTCACCGGGCACAGCAAAGTCGTACCCCGCCGTTTCCAGCATTTCCCCAACGGCAGCCACTGCATCAGCGTCTGCTTGGGCGCTTCCGTCAAAAACATCGCCGCCATCCAGCAGCACCACTGTCTTTCCCGCATCCTCCAGCATTTTCCGATACCCCGCCACCGCGGCACAGCCCAAGCTGCCTGCCGCCGAGGGTGCATAAGCGCCGAAAATGTCGTTGGTGTACAGCAGCACCAGCTCTCCGGATTCCGGCGCTGCGGTCTGCTGGATCTGGGAAATATCTTCTCCCTTTGTCTCCTGCGGCTGTGTACCGCCGCAGCCGGAAAGACACAGCGCCAAACAAAGCAGCGCGCAACCAAGTCTACGCATAAAAAGCTCACCTTCCTTTTTGTTTCTTGAGAAAACTATAGCAAAAATACCGCCCTGCGTCAATGAACCATATGAAAATTTATAGGTTTGACGGTGGGCCTTTTGTGCTGTATAATGGACAGCGAGGTGAGGATATGGAGCTGATCTGTCCCCTGTGCGGCTGCGCACTTTCCATTGGTGAAGGAAGCGCCGTCTGTGAAAAACGCCATAGCTTTGATATTGCCCGGCAGGGCTATCTCAATCTTCTGCCGGTGCAGCAAAAGCACTCTCTGAACCCCGGCGATACCCGGCAGCAGGTGCTGGCACGGCGGGAATTTTTGGAGGGCGGCTTTTACAGCCCCATTGTAGACGCGCTGATCGCCGCCGCAAAGGAAGAACGCGCATTCGGCCCGGTCTTGGACGCAGGCTGCGGCGAGGGCTACTACAGTACCCGGCTTGCCAATGCCCTCGGTGCGCCGCTGACGGGCATCGACATTTCCAAGGAAGCGGTTCGCTGCGCCGCCGCCAAATATAAGCAGGCACAATGGCTCTGCGCCACCGCTGCCCACCTGCCGGTGGCAGACGGCTCTGTGGGACTGCTGACCAGCCTGTTTGCGGTGACCCTGCCGGAGGAATTTCACCGTGTTCTTGTCCCCAACGGGCTGTTTTTGCAGGTTTTGGCAGCGGAGGATCACCTTCTTGGGCTGAAATCCGTGATCTACCCGGAGCTGAAGCACAAAGCAAAGGACTCTGTGCCCCAGCTTCCCGGCTTTTCTCTGACCCGCAGCATTCCCATCCGTTTTTCCTTTACGGTAGAGGGTCAGCAGGTGCAGAATCTGCTTTCCATGACCCCCCATGCCCACCGCATCACCAAGGAGGGTGCCCGGCGGCTTGCCGAAACCCCTGTCTTGACCGATACTGCAAGCTGCATACTGAATATCTACCGCCCCACGGTGGAAATATAGCGATCATTCAAAAAGAGATACATGGTTGATCAACCATGTATCGCTTTTTCATCGGTTTATATGCTTTCCGCAAAGCCGGCTACAGCCCCAGCTCCTCTACTGTCGGCTTTTCCGCGCCAAGGCTGTAGCTGCGCCCATCGGAGCTTCTGTCCAAAAAGCGGTAGTCATACAGCTCACGGCGCAAGGTGGCGGGGTCATTGAAAGTGTGCCGTGTCCGCAGCAGGTCGTTGACCTCCGTTTCGGTATAAATGCGGTCAGGTTCAAAGACCTCCGCCAGATAAAACAGGGCATATACCTTCATTTTCCGCTTGGCGGGAAATGCGACCAGCTTCCCCTGCGTATCCAGAAAGTTTTTTAGGATCACCTTCATCGTTGATTCTCCCTGACAAAAAAGCCATACTCAGAATGCTTTTCAAAACCCAATTTGTGATAAAACGCCTGTTTCGATATTACATATGCTTCCGCTGCTCCCATGCCTTTGCATCGGTTCAGCGCTTCAAATACTACTGCCTTTCCCAAGCCCATTCCGCGATATTTGGGAATCGTGCAAACAGGCTCCACATAGGCATAGTCTGTCCGCCCGTCATACCAGCAGGTGCAGTGGCCGGCAAATTCCCCGGTTTCATCCGTCACGGCAAGGCACAACTCTGGGCGGCGGTTGGGCGGCTGTACCTTATTGGCAAGCATCTTCTCCAATTCCGCATCCTCGCCCTCATGGTCAAAACCCTTCCAGATAACCCTCTGGTATACAAATTCATCTTCCGGGAAGTTTATTTTGCGAATCGTGAAGCCATCCGGCAATCCATATATGATATCCTGTTCCAGACTACGGCACAGGATCGTTTCCTTCTGTTCTGCCTTGTGATAGCCAAGGCTTAAAAGAAGCGCCTGCATTTTCGCGTCGCCATCATGGACGGCAATGCCCAGACCATGATCATCTTTCAGATTGCGGTAAGCGTATTCCAGAATCTCCGGGAGTAGCTCTTCGTACCCATCCAACACAGCACAAAAGGCCTCGCCGTGGTACAGGTCATAAATTGCCGCACCCACGATCCTACCGTGCTCCTTCCATAAGCCGATGGTGGAAAGCAGAGTCCGGTCGCAATTAGGGTGGGCATACATCCATTCCCACCTTGCCCAATTCCAGTTGATGTGGATCTTGTCCTGCCGGTTTAACGCGATCAAAAAGTCACAGACCGCTTGATAGTCTCCCGGATCGTAGTGATCGAATCTCATGTAGGATCTCCTAAGCACAACAGTTTAGCCGTCAATTTTTCCACATTTTTCTCCATGCCTGTCCGCATCGGTTATCTGCCGCTTGCAATACTTCATTCTCAAGTTGATTCTTTCGCAGGCAGGACAGAAAGCTTCTGCCTTATTTCAGCAGCTTCCTCGCAAATACCCTTGTACCTTCCATGGCTTCCTCGGTTTGGAAAGAGGCTAGGTCATCCTCGTCCTCCACGCTGTAAAGCCCCACATAGTTCAGCTTGGAATGCTTGCAAAGCCGCTGCACCGCCGTTTCAAAGGGGGAAGTGGCGTAATCGCCCTCGTAGCCATGGGTGGCAATGATCGCAACTTTCTTTCCTGCCCACAAGGAGCCCTTTGCCTTGCCGTAGAATTTATTCAGCCCATAGTGCCGATCCAGCACCGCTTTCATGCAGGCAGGGCAGAACCATGCGTAGATGGGCGTTGCCAGCACCATCAAGTCTGCCCACTGAATGTCCTCCACAATGGCGTGCATATCGTCTTTTTGCACGCAGCCGTAAGACCCCTCCACCTTTTGGCAGGCATAGCAGCCCTTGCAGGGGTGTATCTCCTTGTCCGCCAAGGTCACATAGCGCACATCTGCGCCGTTTGCTTTTAATTCTTCCATAAAGGGCTTGCACAACTCGGCGGTGTTGCTCACCTTCCGCGGGCTACCCATTAAAATCAATACATTCATAAAATTACCTCCAAACCGGCAGTCACAGGACTCTTTCTCCACACAGAATGCGTTGTATTCTTCTGCTTTTCTCTTTCTTACCGTTTCCGCTCATGCACCGCCTGCAAGCTGGTCAGAAACGAAGTGATACACCTGCTCCGAGCCGGAAAGGATATGCCCCACCAGCTCCTTAGGATAGATAACGATATTAGATAGCTCCTCCAACGGCACCCAGCAGTATTCCAAGTTGATCCGCTCATGATCCAGATCATCATAGCCAAAGAAGCTGCCGTTCAGAGGGATCGCCGTCGGGTCAGTCAATTCCACCCGGTAATACAGGCTGATCTGGTGGCAAGGTCTGCTGCCCCAAGGGAAGAATATCTCCCCCACCGCCATCAGCTCCCCCACCCGGATCTCGGCGTGCAGCTCCTCTGCAAATTCCCGCTTCAGGGTTTCTGCGGTGGTCTCCATAGCGGCAACATGGCCGCCGATAATGGAATAGTCGTCATTCAACGGCTTTTGCAGCAAAATTTTCCCATCCTGAATCAGAATTCCACCGACCCGGTAAGAGAACACAAAATCCTCCGCTTTATAAAGAATGTCTCCGTGCATTTGGCACACCTCCTAAAGATATTTCGCATAAATTCTGCTGTCCTCACCGTATACATCGATGCGGTTTTCCAAATAGGTAAAGCCGTATTTCTCATACAGCCCAATGTGGTCTGTGGCAATATAGACCTGCTTCGCGCCCATATCCGCCGCTTCTTGGCAGGCACGGTCAATGACCTGTCCGGCACAGCGCTGCCCCCGGTACTTAGGCGCGGTATGTACAAAACCGATCCACGGAGTTAAGCTTTCATCGGCAACGCAATCCTGCACTGTCAAGGTAGCAAAGGATACCAGCATATCCCCATCGGTCAGCAAAAACAGCTTCCCACCCTCTCCAAGCAGGGCATGGAACCGATCCTCCGTCAGCAGCTTTGCCAGAAGCTTCGCCGCGCCCCATTCACACGCCTTGATCTGCCGAAGCCACTTACTCTTACCCGGACTTTCAAAAAATTCCAGAATCTTCATAATCGGTACTCCAACTGTATATCATTTACGCTCCTCCGCCCAGAATCTCCTCCGGCGCAGAAGAAATGCTCTCATATGGCTTCGGCACCGGGGTGGGCTGGTTCAATCTTCCGGACTTGATAAACATCAGCATGGACATAAATTCCAGACCCAGAAGCCGGTTGATCTCCTCAAAGGAAAAATGGCACACCTTGGCGGCACACATAGCACCGATGCCGAAGGTGAATATCCACACCTGCTTAAAAAGTGCCATAGCTTCTTCATAGCAAAGCCCATAATCCCTGCTGATCACATCCACGCACACCGTAGCGACCTCTCCCAGTTCCGGGAACACATCATCAAAGCTGCGAGCCTCCCTGTTTTCGGACATCCAGATCAACTGATACAGCTTTGGCTCCGACCTTGCAAACAGGATCATCTGCATTCCGAATTGCTTAAAGGCAGGCTTGTAGTGGACCGCCTTTTCCGCAAATTCCTCAAACCGGACAAGTGCGGCTTTCCGAACTGCCTGCTGTACCTCCTCCATGCTGGAAAAGACCGTAAAAATAGGTCGTGCAGAGCTTCCCAGCCTAGCACCTAAGTCACGGGAGGTCAACGCCTCCATGCCTTTTTCGCTGACAAGCTCCAGCGCAGCGGCAACGATCTCTTCCTTTGTAAATTTCGGCTTGGGAGGCATAGGCATCCACCTTTCTAAACCAATCGTTTTGCATCATCCGCTTTATTATAGCGCAAAAAAAGAAGCCTGTCAATCGCAGGCGGCATAAAAAAGACCAAACCCTCGTCTGACTCTTTGTTACCTATTTTCACGGCTAGGGCAAGCTATCGTCATGCCGTCCGCAAGTGTCCGGGGGACACTTGCAGGCATCTGCTACTGCACAAGAATAGTAAAAACCCCACTCCGTTGAGTGGGGTTTGTGTTGGCATTACCTATTTTCACGGCCAGTCACCCGGCAACTATCGTCGGCGCAAATGAGCTTAACTTCTGTGTTCGGGATGGGAACAGGTGGACCCTCATCGCAATCAATACCAACTCATATGGATGGCTGTTACACCATCTTTTATCATTAAAGCGCCGTCGCGCTCTAATTCCTTGGTGACCCATACCGGATTCGAACCGATGTTAACGGCGTGAGAGGCCGCTGTCTTAACCACTTGACCAATGGGCCATTGGTGCA